>NZ_JBFYLB010000157.1:0-20412 GCF_041305605.1 Methanomethylovorans sp. | reverse complement strand
ATTCCATCGAACTGCTGTTTGAGTTTATCTTCAACTTGGTGGGCAATTTTATGTGATTCGACAATGGATATGTCATCATTTACTCCAATTCTCATATCCAAAAATATATTACCAGGCACTCCTCTTGTCCGTATCATAGTACATTCCAACACTCCTTCCACGGAATATGCTATCTCACATACATCCTCTGGATTAAGTTGTGAATGGTCTAATAGAACAGAAATGCTTTTCAAGATAATTGAATAACCCACATGTATAATGACTCCTGCAATTACAAGGGCAATCAAAGGGTCGAGTATCGGGAACCCTGCTTTGATAGCAATGAGTCCAATAATAACAGAGAGAGAAACATATATATCACTTTTAGTGTGCATCGAGTCGGCAACAAGCACTTCACTTTGTAGTTTCGTTCCACTTCGATATTCATAGGTCGTAATGAAGTAATTAACTATCATTGTGCCTATCATTATCGCAAAACTTATCAAAGTCACTTCAGGCACATCACCGCTACCAAACCTCGAAAAAGCCGAACTTACTATCTTAAAAGCTACAGATATAAGTAGAACTGCAATAACAACTGATGCTAATGTCTCGAATTTACGATGCCCGTATGGATGTTCTGCATCTGGAGGCTTGGAAGCAGCTTGGATAACAACCAGACCCACTATATTGGAAATACCATCAAACAGAGAATGATAACCATCGGATTGCATGCTAAGCGTATTTGTTAGTAGACCATAGCTGATCTTAGCAGCTGAAACTGCCAGATTGAGAAACAGAATCAGAATCATTATATTTCTGATTTTTCTGTAGCGTGTATCCATCTGTATCTTTTAAGAGTTTGATACGGTATTATATAAAATGGTATGATTTTTATCCCGATAAATTGATGCTGTAGCTATATTTTTTTTATATGGCTACTTTCTCAATAGTTATGGAGACCATGTTGGTTTGAAACGAATAGCTCTGTAGAATGTTCACTTAATGATAAAACAGGTTCATAGTAAAGTACTCATTTCTTAGTTCTTATTTATCAAAACAATGTGAAGAGTGATTGTTCCAAATATTACGGTCAAAAACACAGGAAGGAAGTATGCACTCAGCACTTGGGATTTTGATGAATCCAATAGAATTGATCAAGTGGCATTCACATGATCGATCGTCGGGTTTTATAACAACCAGCTACCAAACAATCTAAAAAAAAGCCTTCCACAATCAAAAGTAAAACATTTTTTAAGATTTGAAGCCCGCATGAAAATGCACGTGCTTTCATCTGTTTGCTCATCCTTAGTTTAAATGATCGTTGCCGACATGATTAGCAATAGGGATTATAAATTAAAAATATAAAGTGAAGATAAAACTACCGTTAAGTCTATTTGCAAATGTGGTGAAAAACGATGGGTTGCAAAAGTAATTCCGGATAAATTAGCGTTAAGATAGATGTTGGTGAGATTGTATTCGCAGCATGTTCAAAATGTAAAGAACAGATCTAAGTCACTTTTGCAAACATCATCAATGATGACCCGGAGCTTGAGGCGAGCATCATCTGTCCTATCTGCAATAGAAGCCTGAATCGGGTATGTCCGTCAAAAAAAGCGATTATAATAGAACATGTGAACAGGAAGTAGCCAAAGAGGTCCAAAAGTAAATAGAAAGAACACCTGAAAACTCAAGTGATTTGAGCGCTATTTAAAGTAACTGTGCGATTCCAAAGGGATATCGATGTATTGTTATACACAAATATTCTAAACGAATCTAAATTCGTACATAGGACCAAATAGTACTGTAATTAAGATCATTAAAAAGAGTAGGGATCGAAAAGAGTTGCGGACCTATTGGGAACTCAGATCAAAAGACTTGTTTGATACTCAGCGTGTAAGAATACTGAACGATACTTCTTGTCAGGGGTTTTTAATGAACATTGAACACTTCACACCTTCCATTGTTCCGGTGGAGCAAGTGGCTGATCTATGGAAAGAAAATGACGTTCTTATTTCTATTATCGATTTGAACGATTATCCTACACCAGGTGCAGATCATCTGGATAAGGTCGAAAAGGCACATCTAAGTACACTGCAAACTGAATATTTCAAAAAAAGATATATTGCATCCAGGATGGTACTAAAATATCTGTCCGGCATCCTTAAAGGTCGATCTTGGGCCAGTATAGTTACGTGCAAGGATGAACATGGAAGGGTTCATGTATGCGATCATAATGACTTACATGTCTGCATCTCTTATACTGAAAATATTGTTGCCCTTGTAATCTCAAAAATTGATATTGGTATCGATATAGAGGTTATAAAGTCAAGGTCAGTTACAAGCATTTCAAAGTCAATTAACAAAACATCTCCTGAGAGGAGTTCATCTGTAAATGGCTATGATTTTCTTGTTATGTGGACCTTGAAAGAAGCGTATTGCAAATTGTCAAATGAAACGATGTTCTCCAATTTGGCCAGGACATTAGATATGTCTGATGTTTATCACTCAAGTTATGTTGTAGACAATAAATACGTGCTTTCACTTGTTACAAAGTCGTACTTATATAAGGTTAACATAGTTCGTCTTCCAAAAATTGAGTTTGACAAAAAATCACCACTGAATTGATGCCATATGTCCCTATCAGGATGGCTTACAGTTACATGCGCGCTGTAATTTCCATAAGATTCCCATAATATTGGCATGGAATGAATTCGAGCACAAATACTCATCCTACATTTTATAGAGGGCAAAAAATGAAGAAAGGTCACTATAAGTCGAAATGAATAAAAAAATATGCACCCAAGCTGATCTGATTGCCTGGATGCATCTTAAGTTGCTTGCATCCTTATTTGTTCTGGATGTATTTTGCAACCATTTCCTGCATATTTGCAGCCATCCCTGCCAGTTCTTGTGCATTCTTTGAAAGTTCTTGCATGGCTGCATTTTGCTGTTCCACCCCGGCTGAAGCTTCTTGTGTTCCAGCGGCTGCCTCTTGCGAGATAGCTGCTACCTCCTCAACTGAAGATGTGATTTCTTCTATAGATGCAGATTGCTCTTCTGCAGCTGCTGCAATTTCCTGGACCATTAGAGCAATACTGTTACCAGCTTCCACTACATTCTTCATATTGTTCATAGCTCCATTCAGAGCAGTAGAACCATTGGTAACTTCTTCAGAGCTTTTGTGTATTGAGCTAACTGCGTTGCTTGTACCTTTCTGAATGTCGTGGATAAGGCCTGAGATTTGTTTGGCAGCATGACCAGAATCTTCTGCCAGCTTCCTTACTTCATCGGCAACTACTGCAAAGCCACGCCCATGTTCGCCTGCACGCGCTGCTTCTATAGCGGCATTAAGGGCAAGCAAATTAGTTTGGTCTGCGATGCTTGTGATCAGGCTCACTATTTCACTTATCTGGCTGGACTTCTGGTTCAATTCCATGATCACACCACCAGCATCTGCCTCAGCTTTTTGAATGGCTTCCATCTTTGAGATGAGCTCTCCAGCCGATTTGCTCATGGCCTGAATTATCTCATTAGATTGGGATGCAGTCTCTGCGGCTCTCTGTGAATTAGAAGCTACATCTTGGACAGTCTTGGTCATATCTGTCATTGCATGGGCAACTTCTTCTGTTTTCGAAGATTGGTTCTGTGAACCCTTTGCCAGTTCATTTACAGTTTGAGCGATCTGGTCAGATGCAGCGGTCGTTTCCTCGATAGAAGCAGACATAGCCTCTGCAGTTACAGCTATATTGTTTGCATTGACACTGACCATGCTAATAACATCTGTGAGTGATTTCAGGATCTCGTTCAATCCGGTAGGTATGGCGACAAAATCCACACCCACCTCAGTGCTTGCTCTGGTATTGATCTTTCCTTCAAGAGCATCAGATGATATCTGCTTGAAATCCTTTACCATGCTATTAATTCCACCAGAGATTGACCTATTAATTAGCAGTGCAAAAGCAGAACCCAGGATAATGAACACGGCCACTACGCCGATAATACCATTACGAATGGCAACTACAGGAGCTTCAAATTCATCTATGTATGTACCTGATGCGATTATCCAGTCAGCAGGTTCGTAGTAGGTATAACTCATCATTTTGTCCCTGCCCTGCCAGTTATAGACGATCATGCCTTCTTTATTAGCGATCATTTCCTTTGCAAAATCTTCTGCATAAAGACTCTCACCTTCTTTAGCGGGGTGGATTATGAGTTCGCCTGTAGAATCCATTGTGTACATATATCCTGTCTCACCGAAAGTGATGGTTTTCATCTGCTCTTTTATTTGCAATCTGTAAGCTTCTTCAGGAACAGCTATGGCGAGAATGCCTATTATCTTACCGTTGGAATCCTTAATGGGTTCATATATGGCTAAACTCCATTCCCCAAGCACCTGTGCTCTTCCCGTATATGTTTGTCCCATGTTTACAACTGTATCATAGACCTGAGATGAAACTGCGGTACCAATAGCACGGCTTCCGTCATCACTGAGCGTGGTTGTTGAGATTCTATTTGCAGAGCCATCATTTACACGGAAGATACTGGCATCTGCATTGGTTTTGCTTTTTATGGAATCAACTACTGATTGATCATTATTTACAACATGATCGCCGACAAACATGTTGCCATTTACAATGTTCGCGCTGCCTTTTGCATAAAAGAGATCTCTTGCAACTGCTATCGTTGAATGGAGGTTACTTTCCGCCACAGTGAAAGTCGCATCTATGTAGTCTTTCTCCATTTTGACCTGTTCATCCAGCCTTTCATTCAGTTGTTCATGGATGGCTTTAGATGTCTGCTCATATGCATAGAATCCAATGATAGTTGCAGGCACTATGGTCAAGATCAGTGCTAATGCAAGGATCTTGCGACTGATGGGTATGCTTTTTAAGTCCATATCGTTCTCTCTTTTATTAATAGTCGAAATGTAAAAACAAATTTGAATACTTTTATCTAAATGTATAGTTATATTTATTAATATAATATATACCTACTTATTTACATTTTTCTTTTCCATTGACTGTTATGTAAGAGTAAAGGGGCTAAGAAGTATAGAGGGTGATGAGTGACACAGCTTAAAAATACATTTCCATTTTTAATCTGGAGTAACTGAAGTTCTGCTTGAATAAGCTCTCACCCAGGGTAAAGTACGATCATCTATATGCCAGTGGTTGCTAAAGTAAAACGTCTCTCTTAAATTCCCAGGTGAAATATGGAAACATGTCAGGTGATAGGATAACCACGATCGATCTCAAAAAGGAGTTGAAGCAACTGTACAGTCCATCTGCAAAAGAAGTATCTGTAGTGGAAGTGCCTCCAATGTCTTATCTTATGATCAATGGCATGGGTGACCCCAATACCTCAAAGGAATATACGGAATCCATTGAAGCGCTGTATGCCATGTCCTATGCCCTGAAGTTCCTTGTAAAAAAAAGTGCGGATCCTACAGATTACATAGTCATGCCCCTTGAAGGTTTATGGTGGGCGGATAATATGGCAGAATTCTGTCTTGAAAACAAAGATACGTGGAAATGGACATCTATGATCATGCAGCCTTCATTTGTTACTGAAGCAATGGTCAGCCAGGCCCTTGAGCAGGTTGAAATAAAGCAAGATCTCTCAGCTCTTTCTAAAATGCGTTTTGAAAAGTACGATGAAGGGCTATCAGCCCAAATAATGCATGTAGGGCCCTATAGTGCTGAAACTCCTATTATCCTCAAACTGCATCGGTTCATTGAGGAAAATGGATATTCTCTAAGAGGCAAGCACCACGAGATCTATCTGAGCGATCCCAGGAAAACAGCTCCGGATAAACTGAAGACGGTTATCCGCCAGCCGATGAAGTGAAGGAAATCAAATGGTTTTGTTCACCTTCAAATCCCACACAAATTCTATTCACCTAGGATCCTGCCAACCACAAATCATCTAAACCATCCTGTCATATAAAATACAGAATGATAGACGAAGTCATCAGAGTATTTAAACAACTGGATAGTAAGGACATACGCATCCTCACTGGCATAGAGATCGGAATGAAAGATTACGAGTGGGTGCCTGTTGAGAACGTCATGAAATTTACCCGCATGACATACGATCATTTGTCTTTTCGGCTCAAAAAGCTTGGCAAACTAAAAATGTTTGCCTTCACAACCGTTCCCTACGAAGGCTATCAGATCTATTTTGAAGGGTACGATGCCCTGGCCTTGCACACATTCGTGCAGCGTAAGACTATCACTGCCATTGGCAATGAGATAGGTGTTGGAAAGGAATCGGTGGTATTGGAAGCTATGAAGGAACCGGAGCTGGGTATTGGTGATCCGGAAGGGGTGGTGATCAAGTTCCACAGAGAAGGTCGCACCAGTTTCACCCAGGTAAAACGTAATCGCAGTCATATAGGTGATCGGGAGCACATGTCGTGGATATACGCAGCTCGTCTTGCAGCAAAACGTGAAGCAGATGTTATAAGCAAGCTCTATCCGGAGGTTTCCGTTCCAAAACTTATAGATTACAATAGGCATGCACTTGTCATGGAAGTTGCAAAAGGTTCCTTGCTGTATAAAACAAAGCTAGAGGAGCCGCAATGGTTCCTGGATGAGATACTCAGGCAACTGAAACTTGCCTATGCAAAAGGTATTATTCATGCCGATATGAGCGAGTACAACACTTTTGTACACGAGGACGGTGTACAGCTGATCGACTGGCCACAGTATATCGAGCCTTCGCACCCCCATGCTGATGAACTGCTGGAACGGGATATATCTAATATTCTTTCCTTTTTCAGGCGCAAATATGAGCTGGAGACAGAACTTGAAAGATCAATGGCGTATGTAAAGGGTCAGTGAACACAAATATATTCCAGCAACCGAATAACTATATAATGTATGCATAGCGGCATCATTTATGGGGTTGACATTGCAAAGGGCTCCTCAAGGGCACAGGCGATACCCAAGTATGCTGTGGCCATCCTTAAAGAAGGCCAGGTACAGCGCCACAGCATGGTCAGCAGGAATCGTATCCTTAAGATGGTGCAGGAGGACAAGCCAGATTATATCGCAGTAGATAATATATTCGAGCTTGCTCCTGACAAGGATGAACTCATCCGTTTTCTTGATAAGCTGCCAGATCCCACCAGGTTTATTCAGGTAACAGGCGGTCTGCACCAGCAGCCTCTTCTGAGGCTAGCCCAGGAACATGGTATTTCCATGAACCAGTTCAGCCCCGGTGATGAAGCTGAAGCATGTGCTCGCCTCGCAGCCATGGGTGTGGGATGTGAAGTATCTCTATTTGAAGATGTCACAAGGATCAAGGTCAGCAGGGCAAGATCTCTTGGAAGAGGCGGGTGGAGCCAGAACAGGTACAGGCGTAAAGTCCATGGCGCCGTCAAGGAGAAAAGCCGCCTGATAGAGCAGATCCTGCGCAAGTTCTCTAAAGATACAGGCGTTACTTTTACGTCTAAGTCCATAGAAGGGTTCGGTGGCTATGTGCGTACCGAATTTATAGTTAACAGCAGCCGTGAAAAGATACCTGTGCATTCTTCCGTTAATGCGGATGTGCAGGTGAGTATCCGCAGTGTTGAAAGAGATAAGATCAAGTATATTCCTCTTGTCTCATCCAAGCGTAAATACACTATCGTAGGCATTGATCCCGGCACGACGGTAGGGATTGCCATTCTATCCCTGGACGGTGAGCTGCTCTTTTCCAATAGTTTCAGGGGTATGTCCCACGATCAGGTGGTCAAGCTGATCTCAGACCATGGAAAACCTGTCATTGTTGCAACTGATGTCTATCCCACTCCTGCGGCAGTGGAGAAGATACGGCGTAGCTTCAAGGCAGTACTTGGTACTCCTGGTACGGAACTGCGTGCGGAGGAAAAGATCGCAATGGCGAGACCTTTCGGTTATTCCAATGACCACGAAAGGGATTCCCTGGCTGCTGCCATTAATATCTATCGTAATTACAAAAACATCTTCAGCAGGGTAGAGAAAAGGGCTCCGCGTTTTGCAGATCTCGAATTGATAAAGTATCACGTCATCAATGGTGATTCCATAGAGGAGGCCATAGAGAAAGTAACTGCAGTACCAGTTCCCACCAGATATGAAGCTGCATCTGCACCAGGGGAAAAGATCGATGCAGATGAACAGACAAAAAGGCTTCAGGAGCTGGTGAGGCAGAAAAATGGCCTGATACATGAACTCAAGGAATATGTGCAGGAATTGAAAGAATCTAATTCAGGAAAGGACTGGCGCATAGCAGAGATGGAAGGTCGTATAAGCAAGTTGAAGAAAGCCGAATCTCTGGAGCTGCGTAAACAAAAAGAGATCCATATACGTGATACGGAGATCTCCAGGCTTAAAAAAGAGCTTAAAAAGTCTCAACAGGCTCTTCAGGACTCACGTCAGCACATAAAGAAACTTAAGCATATCCGTAAGAAAGAGATCAAAGGTGAGGGCCTGCCTGTAAAAGTGGTGACAGCATTCACAAAAGAGGCTATCCAGCAGACAATGGATATGTATGGTATCAAAAAAGGAGATGTGCTGTTGCTTGAAGATTCCAGCGGAGGTGCTGCAGGTACAGCAGCCATACTGGTGGAAGCGGGCATAAGGGCTGTGATAGTAAAAGATGATATTTCACATGCGGCAAGTGAAGCTTTTTTCCAGGGGAATGTGCCGCTCCTTAAAGATGTAGAAGTTCAAAGGTTCGATGATTTTGCTACTGTGGAACCCAGGGTCCTGGAACAAGCATTATCCGCATGGGATGAAGAAGCAAAGAAAAAAAGGCGGGAGCAGGAACTCCAGCATTTGACTTCCCTGCTTGAAGAATACCGTAGTGAGCGGCGGCGTGGTCTTGCCTGAGGCCTAAGGCCATTTCCTGTCAAAGAAAATATTCTTACCCTTGACACTTAAAGGAATTGCCATGGCGATATCGGCCTTTATCATCTCTGCTCTAATGGCTGCCGTACCAGCGCTGTAAAAGATCCTGTTGTCAAGGCACAGGTCCTTAGCTTTGGCTGCAGCGCATCCCAGTGCGATTCCCAGGTCCATGTATTTGATACTGCATTGCGGGCCCTTGAAATCTGTCTTTACTTTTTGTGCTTCAAGCATCTGGTCGCATTTTTTATAGCCACATGCACCACAGTTAAGGCCTGCAACACCTGCATTTCTAAGACCAATAAGCACCACGGCATCGGCATCTCTTATATTTCTTGCATCCCTTTTGAAGAATGCAAAGTACTCTCCTCTCTCCTCTGCCATACCTTCCATGAATCTGGCAAGGGTTTCCTGTTCATCGTGCTCAAGGATACCGGTTATAATGTCATCCTTACCTTTAGCTTTTGGTGCTGTGCGTGCAGCCACAAGTATCTCTCTGGCAAGGGTATCGATACACTGTAGTTCAGGATTCTCGATCATGTCTTTAAGTATGTAGGAATCTATTTTAAGTATTGCGAAGCTTAAAATCGACGAAAAGCTATAATATTATACAATATTATAATAATAAACCATAACATTAAGCGATTATTTAAATGGTCGAGGCTCAATGCAAAGGTCGGCACTGATATTAGCTGGTGGAAAGGGAACACGGCTTGGAGAACGAGAAAAAGCCTTGCTGATCCATAAGGGCAGAACCTTGCTGGAAAAAGCAATCGATATTCTGGGTCCGGTGGTAGATGAGGTGATAGTTTCAGTAAGGGACCAAAGACAGCAGGAAGCTTTCTCAGGATATGTCCGGGGTGTAAGGTTGTTATGCGACAAATATCAGGGCAAAGGTCCTCTTGCCGGGATGCTTGAAGGTATGCTGTCAGCTTCCGGTAACTATGTATTTGTAGTAGCCTGTGATATGCCTTTTCTTCAACCGCAAGTCATCGATCTTTTGTTTAAGGAAGCTGCAGGCCATGATGCTGCTGTTCCGGTGTGGAAAGATGGCAGGAAAGAACCTTTACATGCAGTTTATAATAGGGAGCTACTTGTTCCTGCTATAGAAACATCTATCCTGAAGGGTGATTGTCATGTGATGGCGGCTGTGTCACAATTACATGATGTCAGGTTCATAAGCATGGATCGAATTCAGCTTATGGACAGGGGGCTTGTGTCCTTTGCCAACATCAATACACCGGCAGATCTGGAACAAATGATTAAAAAAGGGGCGTATGATTATGAATAAATGTATGGTCACCGATAAAGCTATTGAAAGGATAGCGAATGATTATGATCTTTCCACATATACTGTTAAGAAAGCCATTGAAGGCTCCAGATATCCTCTTGATTTTGACCGGATGGTCGAAGAGGGCAGTTTCTGTTTCAGGGGACCGGACGATGAATCGAGGGTTGATAACGCTTCCATCTGTCTCGCTTCCAAGATACTTGCCAATAAAGGTGTACAGGAATATGTCCTACCCATCGTCTGCAACCGGATCAAGGCATGGGACCATCAGAACATTGAAGATTTGCTGAACTTGCTCAGGAAAATGGTAAGTATAATGGAGCTGAACCCTGAAGATCATCCGCCGATCGAAATATGTGGTCTTGATATCGATCATTTGCCTTCTGAAGATATTCCAAAGAACATACGGCCCGGTTACAGGATATGGGCAATCGACAAAAAAGGCATGTGTCTTGTAGGCAATGACGCAAATGAAGTGATCCATATTGACGATATACCAAGAACATAATTAAGGACAGTTTTTACAGTATATCATTTGCATCCGTTCGTTATGGCACTTTTTGCATCAGAATAGCATTTTTCCACGATCTTTGCGGTTCCGGGTATCGAGATGATCTCCAGCCCGAAACTCTGGGCAAATTTCTTCACGTTTTCCTCAAAAGCCGGATCATATCTTGTACCTTTGTCTATTTTCACTATGCGGCTGATATGCTGCCTTTTTAATGAATAGTTAATGGTCATCAGGTCTTCCTGCTTGTTCCCCGAAGCATCCATATCCTTCCAATTCGATGCCCACATGGGAGTAAAGAACAATGTTCCTTTTCCTCTGCACGCCTTGAAAGCTTCTTCATATTTTCTGTTGCCTCCCAAAGCTATGCTTATGCAATCATCCACTCTGTTGCTTTCGCTATCCTTTAGCAAATATATGGGGCATGTAATATGTGAAAGATCATTTTCTATATT
Source organism: Methanomethylovorans sp. (assembly GCF_041305605.1). Lineage (GTDB taxonomy): Archaea > Halobacteriota > Methanosarcinia > Methanosarcinales > Methanosarcinaceae > Methanomethylovorans. The sequence goes on along the minus strand of NZ_JBFYLB010000157.1, from coordinate 9,309 downwards.
TTGTAAGGAATTGCCGCACAGGCCATAGAACAATAGAATACCGTCTGAATAAGAAGACATTTGTTCCACTGCTGTGTATACTCCCCGGCGTAGCGATGTGAGGTCTCTGTGTAATCCAAGTTCAAGAATATGCACCACCACTATAAAATCCTCTTTTGCAGAGGGCTTCATACATATTCGTCTAATAATACCGCATTTGTGCAGACTTCTTGTTTGCTCCAGCATTTCCGATATCCTGTCAGGAGGCACAGGCGCATAAGGCGTATTGCCTATCTTAAGACGCCGGACAAGCCCATGGGATTCCTTTGTATCTGTGACGAACAGGTAATCAAAGGCATTTTCCAATGACAGGACATGAAAAAGTTCTTCTTCGAGTATCCTGCAAGCTATTATTGACATCACTGGCATATAATGTTCCCCGGGAAAAAGTTGGATATTTCAAACATCTAACTTTATGGTCTTATCAGTTTTAAAACATCGCACCCAGTTATTCTATGAGCATGTATATATACAATAATTCTCATCATATAAGGGGTGGTTGCAGAAGCCATCCGTGTCCGAAAATCACAAAATTATTAACATCCTGTTAACGTTTCCGTTAGACAGGATAGTATATTATTAATGTTTGGGTTGGATCATTGTATGATCAGAGGATAGGGCAATGGATGAACAGAGCTTGGATGATTACTGGTTCAAGGAGGGTTTCTTCAGCGAAGACCCTGAAGAAAAGATAGCCTGTTATGACAGGATATTAGAATCACATTCGGAAGACCCATCTCTCTGGAATCATGATCTGATCTCCCTCATATGGGGTAATAAGGGGATAGCATATTCCTATCTTGGCATGCATGATAAAGCCCTTGAGTGTTTTGACAGGGCTCTTCAGCATAACAAGCTTGATGTGGATGTATGGTGCAATAAAGGCATAGCTCTTTTTAACCTGGAAAGGTATGATGAAGCTGTATTCTGCTATGACAAAGTGCTGGAAATAGACATGTCAAATGAGAATGCCTTGTTCAACAAGGGCATATCTTTGGCTCATGTTGGTAAACACAAAGAGGCTATAGATTGTTATAGCAAGCTGCATAGAGAACTGGAACTTGACAACAAATTTGCTGTCATCTGGTACAAGAAAGGTATGGCCTATGCCAGCCTTGAGCAGCTGGATGAGGCTACAAAATGCTTTTTACGCGTCCTTGAAATAGATCCGGAACATGGCGGAGCCATCGAAAGCCTTAAAAGATCCACACGAAAACTAAAAAGAATAGGTTAGTGAAGGTCGAATTCTTCTCCGACGGCCGGAGCATATGCTTTAACACCCAGTTCCTCTTCTATCCAGGCTGCAAAGCCTTCTGTATTGTCACCGTGCATAGTGAACACAGCTTTGGTACCTCTGTCACAGAAGTCTCTCACAATTTCTTTAAGCTCCTTGTCTCCTGCATGGGCTGAGAAATCATAATGTTCGAGTTTGATCCTTAGCTGTTGCAGTACTCCGTTATTTTCGATAATACCAGTGTCAAGGGCCATTCTACCGTTCGTTCCCTCTACCTGGTAGCCTGTAAGCATCATCTTGGACTTGGGATCGTCGTGCAGCTTGTTCAGATAATACATTGCAGGTCCTCCATTGAGCATACCTGAAGTGGTCACTATAACCGATGATTCCATGGGTACATCTCCCCGTCTGGAACTCTTCACAGGTATCGCGTTGTCAAAAGCCCTCTTCAGATGTGTGGGATTGCGCAGATATGACGGATGCTTCATCATGATCTCATAAGCTTCCTTGCCCATGCCGTCAACGTAAGGTCTGATGCCATGAGCATCCAGCAACATAAGGATCTCCTGGGTCCTTCCTATGGCAAAAGCAGGGATTATCACATTGCCCCCGATATCCAGAGTGTTCTTAAGGGAATTTATAAAAGCTGCCTCTGTTTCTTTTCTGGATGTATGCTCTTTTGAGAAGTAAGTACTTTCTATCGCCAGATAATCAGCATCCGGAAAATCCACTGCCCCAGATACAAGACGGGTATCGGAAGTGTTGATGTCACCTGTATATAGCAGGCTTTCCCTGCTCTTTGAGGTCACATGGATGCACGCTGCTCCCGGGATATGACCGGCATCGTAGAACTCGACATCGTAACCATGTGTCTGGAATTTGATGCGATAATCTACTGTCTTTGTTTTGTACATAAACGTGTGGAGGTCTCTGGAGTCGTAGGGTGCGTTCACACCTGTGGACTCTGCGATCTTCAGACTGTCCCGAAGCAACAAATTGGACAGATCAGCTGTAGGCGGAGTCATGAACACATCGGGCTCAAGGTCCATGAGATTGGGTACAAGACCGCTGTGGTCAATGTGGCAATGAGATAGGATTATGACCTGTGGTCTGACTCCATTGACGGGATACTCAGGTGGTTCAGCCATTTTGATCCCATAATCAAGCATAATAGTATCATCCAGAAGCAAGGCTGACCGCCCTACTTCCCTGCCAGCTCCCAAAAACCTTAGTTTCATGATGCACACCTTTCAAACAACATTTTCCTGCCACTCTCTTATTTTGTTGATCGAAATATTAGTAAGCTTTGCCAGCTCCTCTGCATTCTTGCTTACCAGGTCCTCTACTTTGGAAATACCCACGCTGTCAAGCTTCTCGGCAGTGACTTTACCTATTCCTTTTATGTCAGTTATCTTTTTTGTTTTTTTCCCCCGGTCCTCTGCAGATACATCAGACACGTTGTTTTGTTCTTGTGGCTCTTCACCTTTGGCCTGCTGGGATTGCTGCCATTCATTGAAATTGCAATGAGGGCATCCCAGGTTCCAGGGTTTTTTTCCTTCAGTGATTATGCGGATGTGGTACAATCCATGCTCCTCGCATAACTTATCAGTGACCAGGACCTGTCCGCTCTTTGGCAGAGGCAGGGAGAAACTACAATCCGGATAACCCTGACAACCTATGAATCTAGAGCCTCTTTTTGATCTCATGACCATAAGCACTGATCCGCATTTCGGACATGTGCCTATCACCTTGTCTTCCCTTAAGCCGGCCCTGAGGGATTCGGTTATGTTATCTTTATTGTTCTCAAGATCATTGAATACAGAGTGCAGCATTTCTCTGGATTCCTGCAGCACTTCATCTTCATGGATCTGACCCTCTGCTATCCTGTCCATGTCCGCTTCAAGCCTTCCGGTCATTTCTGGCTTTGATATAGTGGGAGCATACTTCTCAAGGGCTTCCACTACTGCGTATGCGGTTTTTGTCGGCTGTAAGGGATTACCATGCACATATGCCCGGGAATATAATTTGCTAATGATCTCGTGTCTTGTTGCTTTTGTACCCAGGCCCAACTCCTCCATAGTGCGGATAAGCCGTCCCTGTCCGTACCTTCCCGGTGGCTGTGTTTCCTTATCCTGTACCTCTATTGCCCTTACAGTCAGCTCCTCTCCCTCTTTAAAGGCCGGAAGCAACCTGTCCTCGGGTGCATTATATGGATAGTACCATCTCCAGCCGGCTTCTACAAGCCTGGCTCCTGTGGCGCTGAACTCCTCGGAACTGATGTCAAACTTAGCTTTGATAGTTTCCCATACGGCAGGTTCGGCAAAGGTTGCAAAGAAACGTCTTACCACCATTTCATATATTTTCCATTCCTGTTCGTTCAGTTCGGATCTCTTGGCAAGGGATGCCGGATAGATAGGAGGATGGTCCGTTGTTTCTTTTTTTCCCCGGGTGGGTTCAAGTGTTTCTTTTGCAAGCAGTTTGTCTGCGTACTCCTTGAATGTACCTTTTGCAAAAACCTCGATCATTTCCCTAAGATCCAGGGTGGCCGGATACACGGTATTGTCAGTTCTGGGATATGAAATGAAACCCTGGATGTACAGGGCCTCTGCAACACGCATGGCGCTGGCAGGCGTAAATCCCAGGGAGCTTGCTGCGGTGATGAACTCTGTGGTGTTGAATGGAATTGGAGGTTTATCCTGTTTAGTTGATGTCACAACTTCTGTGATGACGGCGATTTTTCCCAATTTGGAAACCAACACATCAACTTCTTGTTTTTCCCAGAAACGCCTGTTGACATGCTGTACAGTAAAATCGCTGCCCTTTTTGTCCTTAAGCTGTGCATACAATTCCCAGTATGGCTTGATCTCAAAGGCTTCTCTTTCTCTTTCCTTGTCCACTATAAGCGCTAATGTAGGGGATTGGACCCTTCCCACTGAGAGGAATAGCTTACCGAGCCTTCCTGCAGCAAGGGATATGAAACGTGTAAGGGAAGCACCCCATACAAGATCGATGACCTGTCGGGAATGTCCTGCATCTGCAAGATTGAAATCGATCTTAGCTACATTCTCGAATGCATCTATGATCTCTTTTGGGGTAATGGCACTGTAATGTACCCTGTCAAAGTGTACATCCGGATTGATCTCCCGGATGATCTTCAGGGCTTCCACGCCAATGAGTTCTCCTTCACGGTCGTAGTCAGTTGCAATTGTGACCTTTGTTGCTTCTTTACCTAATTTTTTAAGTGCGGCTACTATCCGTGCTTCCGTCGAAACGGTAATTATATCAGCATCTACCAGTTCCTTTGATTCGACCTTCTGCCAGTTATTATAGGATCTGGGAAAATCCAGTTTTACGATGTGTCCGCTTAAGCCTATGAATACTTTTTGTCCGTCCTCAGCCTGGAACTGATATGTGTCCACCCCGTTCACACGCACCTGGCTGAGCTTCCCTGCAGAAAGTATGTTTGCTATTCTCTTTGCTGCGATATGCTTTTCTGCTATTATAAGGTGCATTCTATCTCCATTGTGAATTTTTCGTCCCACCCATCACACCCGGATCTGGAACTTATTTATATATAATTCTGTTTAAACTAATAATAGGTTATCTTAAAAGCATCCCTATAAATATATCTATCGCAGGCATAGAAAAATCAGTTTTATCTCTTTGCTATCAACGATTTCTATGTTCCTGAAGTGAAAATATAAGGTGGATAAGCTAAACCCCAATGTTCGTAACAATTGGACCTGCTGTCGTCTTTTCAATAGGTTTTTTCTATTCTCCGGCTTCACACAAGTATTATCATTTTATCTATTTTCTCAAAGACCATTTCAATGGGAGAATTGAACATATTCTCTTTATTCCTGTAGATATCCAGGAGCTTCATACCATCTTTAACCTTTATATCAAATATTGTGTTCTTGACGGTTATTCTATGCTTATGGGCAAAATAAAGCAAAACAAGTTCTATTAGATCGGCAATATACGGATCTTACTGGAAAATCCCCTGTACAGCAGTACAGGGGGTAAAACTTATCAATTTCGCTGCTTCTTCAGATATTCGTATCCTGTTGCAAATATCCCTGCTACAAGGAAAACCAATATCAATGTCCAAGTCCTGATCTTTTCAGGTTTTGTTTTATCAAGACCAGCGTTCCCTGTCTCAAGAGGGTCATTCAAAAATTCATTGGAACTAGTTGCCTGTAACTTACTATCCTCATCAACAGTTATTGGTCCAGGTATCCCTCCGGCGGTAATAGCAAATGGTGAAAAGCCAGGTGTCTGGGATTCAAATACCATGTGATCTGCGGAACTACTTACCAGGGTGGTCGGTAATATATCCCATGTATTTCCGTTATATCTTTGCAGCCTTATCTCTGCTGGACTTACACCCATATCCTGTATCCAGGAACTAGCTATTTTGAACTTTATTCTTGGGTCTTTGATATTTGCTTCCGTGGCAAAGCCGGATTTTCCTACCCAGATGTTGATATATTTATATACAAAACCTTCAGGATTGCTGTTCACCAGTTTTGATCTATTATTCAGCACCTCTATAGTAGATGTTATCTCACCGGAGTTCTTAAGTGAATAGAAACTAATAGACTCGATAGGATTGCCTTCCCTTGTAAACTCATATGTGGCACTGGCATCCATTATCAGGTATGCATTTGCAACGTCTTTCAATGCTACATTTTCATAGTCCTCGACACTACCTGCACCGCCGCCTCCACCACTAGTGCTACTCTGTGTAGTACTGCTTCCTCCACCTCCACCACTGCTGCTGGGAGATGATGTACTGAGGCTGATACTTACCGCTTTTCCTTCCAGTCCATCTTTATTGGACGGGACCAAGGTATAATTATAAGTTGTACCATTGCTTAGATCACTGTCCACGTACGATGTTGATCCGTTCACAGTAGTGAGAATGATGTCGTTTTGGCTTATTTCCACGTTCGTGGTATCGTTGGAAGCTTGCCATATCAATGTGATCGAGCTTGTAGTAATGTTTATTCCAGAGAGGCCGGAGATCTGCGGGAACTTCACTGTTGTTGCTGAGTCATTTACCCAGGTAGAATTTATATTCCCGGAACTGTCAACTGTCAGTATGCTGACAGTGTAAGTATCTCCATCGGGAAGTCCTGTTGCATTGTAGAAGCTGACCGATTTGCTGGATGTATTTGTGACAAATGTGCCGTCAATGTATATCATGGCATGACTGAAGTCTGCATCAGTGGGATTTGTCCATGTCCATCTTATCCAGCTTGAGCCAACACTGCCTTCTTTGAGTTTGGTTACAGATGCCGGGGGTGTCGTGTCCTGAGGTTCTGTCATGTGAAGAACATAAAGGCCATTGTTGTAATCGGCTACAAGTACATTTTCACCTGATAAAGCTACACCAAAGGCATTCTCAATGGTATAATTACCTATAAGCGTTGGTGCTGTCGGATCGCTTATGTCCGCGATCACAAGTCCGCTATCGCTGGCTGCTACGTATGTACGATCTTCTGATATGGTAATATCATTTGCATAGCCAACAGTGTCGTAAGTGCTGGCAAGTTTTGGTGATGTGGGTGTTGTAATATTCAGGATCACGAGGCCATTGCTGCCATCAGCTATGCAGGCATAATTTCCAGCCACAGCAACATCATTTGTATATCCGCTGGTATCATAACTACCTACAAACGTCGGTGCTGCCGGATCAGTGATATCAAGGATGAAAAGGCCACTGAAACCGTTGGCTATATAGGCGTAATTACCTGATATGTCAACACTCTGTGCGTCATCGGTAACATAACTGCCTGCAAAGGTTGGTGCTGCCGGATCTGTGACATTTACTATCAAAAGACCACCGAAAACACTTGCTACATAGGCATAATTGCCCGCTACAGCAACACCTGCCGCATCGCCGGAAGCATTATAATAACTGCTCTCTACCTCTGGTAATGCCGGATCTGTGATGTTCAGGATCGTAAGGCCACTGTTAGCAATGTAGGCATAATTGCCTGCTATAGCTATATCATATGCATGACCTTCAGTGCCTATGCTTCCTTCAAGTCTCGGTGTGGAAGGATCGGCGAGGTTCACAGTGATGAGGCCATTATTATAATCGGCTACATAGGCATAGTTGCCGGAGGCAGCAATATCATATGCATTGTGGGTGGTGCTGTAAATGCCGGTGGATATGGGTGCTGCCGGATCTGTGATATCTACGATGAGAAGACCCGTACTGCTACCATCCATGGAATTGATCACGTAGGCATGATCTCCTGCTACAGCAACATCCTGCGCATCGCCAATATCATAACTGCCTACAAGCGCCGGTGCTGCCGGATCGGCGATATCGAGGATCGATAGGCTGTAGCCAGTTAAGTAGGCATGATCTCCTGATACTGCAATATCAGATATCAGATCTCCTGAATCATAAGTGCCTGCAAATACCGGTGCTGTAGAATCTGTGATGTCCACAATTAAAATGCCGCTACCAGATGATACGTATGCATAGTTCCCTGCTACGGCAACACTTCCGCCCTCTCCTATATCATAACTGCCTGTAAGCGTCGGTGCTGCTGGATCAGTTACATTCACGATGAGAAGGCTATAGTAATCCTCACCATCCAGGTCACCTTTGCTGATCGCGTATGCGTGATCTCCTGATACTTTAATGCTACTCATCTCATAAGTGCCATAGCTGCCTACAAGTTCAGGAGATGATGAATTACTTATATCCATAATAGAAAGTCCGTTACTGCCGATCACATAGGCATGGTTTTCGGAGACCTCAACACCATATGCAATGCCTCCAGTAGCGTTGCTCCCGGTGATCTTCGGTGAAGAGGCATTGGTGATATCCAGGATAGTAAGACCACTGTTTCCATTGGCTGCATAGGCATAGTTGCCTGATAAAGCAATGCCATATACTACTGATGGAGTAACTGTTCTCCCTGTTTCCAATGGTTTTGTGTCATCAGTGACATTCAGGACGACCAGATCCTGTCCCTGTCCCAGATATGTATAATTGCCAGCCACTACAACATCGTAATTGTCCCCGCCAAGGTGGCTGACCAGTTCTACATTAGCGCCCTGGGCCGGACAAATTCCGGCTGCGAGCATTGCAATGATCAATATCATACCCACGTGAATTGCTTCTTTCAACTTGATTCCCATTTACATCACCCGTTTCATAAATCCGAGAGACCTGTGAGGAGGCATATTTTTATTTTATTATGTATATTCTATTATAATAATATATGTCTCTGCTTAATAAGTCAAAGACAGTATTTATATAATTTTAATTAGATTAATATGTTGTTTTACTTTAACTGAGTATTTTTTTAATGATGTCAACAAATCAATAATGTGCAGATGGGGGTAACGTAAAATGAACGAGACATTATGTTCCTGATTGTTGTGAGATCACCGGATCTTTCAGCATTGCCATCTTATGCTATGGATTTATCAAGCAGTACGTACAGATTTCAGATGCTGGTTTGTAACTTAAGGATGGGTACTATGAAGATAATTGCAATACAATCAAGCCCAAGGGGCAAGAATAGCAATACTTTGAAGCTTTTAAATGCGGCTCTGGACGGAGTTGCAGCGGCGGGTGCAGAGACCGAGGTCATCGATGTTACGAAGTTGAAGATCAAATATTGTACGGCATGCAACGCCTGTCATAAGACCGGCGTATGCCCGATCAAAGATGACTTCAATGGCATACTGGAAAAACTGCTGGCTGCGGATGGTATCATCTGGAGCAGTCCTAATTACATGACGAATGTGACTGCACAGCTTAAGACATTGCTTGACAGAAGTCCTCTTGTTACCCATGAGCAGCTCTTTGATGGAAAGTATGGTTTTTCTTTAACTACTGCCGGTAGCCGTGATGTGAATTTTGTGCTTGATGTCATGAATGGGTTCATGAAGATATGCGGAGGTAAAGTCACCGGGGGCGTGGGCTGCACAATGGCCCAGGGTCCGTTGGCAATGGAAGCTGCTATAGGGAAGTCGTATGAGATGGGCAGGGACCTCGTGGAAGC
>NZ_JBFYLB010000156.1:0-15446 GCF_041305605.1 Methanomethylovorans sp. | reverse complement strand
ACTTCCGGGTTCTCCATCTGTATCATCGCATAGAGGTAAGGGTTTTGACCCAATATCCTGCCCACAAAGTCCAGCATTATGTCATAGACCGGACTCATGAACCTGCGTGACTCCTTCACATTGAAATCGAGCCTCTCCAGTGTTGCCCCTATGGTTATATATGCAAAATGCGTGAGCCCCTGGACTACAGAAACGAACCTGTCATGTTCTTCCGGGTCAACGATCACTATATGTGCCCCGTTCTCCTCTAACATTTCCCTTATAAGGGGAAACCATTTCTGGCATCTGTCCTTTGTGGGTGTCAGGATGAACCTCTGTCCATGCAGGCTCGGTATGGTGGGTCCGAACATAGGGTGCGTCCCAAGGATCTCCACGTCAGCCGGGGCATATTTCTGCATAGCACGGGTGGGCCCGGTTTTCAGGGAAGTGAGGTCCATGAGCAGGCTGCCTGTTCTCATCAGAGGTGCAACTTCTGTAATGACCTGCTCTGTGATGTCAATGGGTACAGAAATAATTACTACATCACTTTTAGTTACTTCTGCGTGCAAATCATGAGCGAATCTAACGCCCAGCCTTTCGGCCACCTCTGTCTTTCCACTTTTACCCCAGATGCTGACATCAAAACCTCTTTCCTTGAAAAAGGTGGAGAACCACTGTCCCATTTCACCGGTACCACCTACGATGAGTATTTTCAAGTTCTCAGCGCTCCTATCACAGCCTCCCTCATCACTTCTACGGGAGGCTTCACGCCTGTCCATATTCTGAAAGCTTCTGCACCCTGGTACACTAGCATCATTACGCCGGAAACAGTCCTTGCTCCGGCCTTTTCCGCTTCCATAAGCAGTTTCGTTTTCAGGGGATTGTATACAATATCAAAGACCACGAGGTCTGCATGTATTTGTTCTGCCGTTGCTATAGTATCTTCCACATGTGGATGCATCCCTAAGGTTGTGCAGTTGATCAGCACGTCAGCGCTAGATATAAGATCATCCAGCTGCTCAAGTCCGCATCCTCTCACATTTCCTACAATAGCTACATCATCTGCAAGCTGTATAGCTCTTTCAGGTGTGCGGTTGGCAATGATCACCTCTGCGCCGTCACTTGCAAGCTGGAAACTAATTCCGCGGGCAGCACCCCCGGCACCGACTATCAGTACCTTGGCTCCCTCTATTTTTACGCCTGCGTCAACAAGTGCCTTTTCCGCTCCGATCCCATCTGTATTGTATCCCTGGATACCGTCTTTGAAATCTACGGTATTGACAGCTCCCATAGCTGCCGCCAGCAGATCTGGTTTCACAATCTTCATAGCCTCTTCCTTCAGGGGCACAGTAAGGTTCAGTCCCCCGAATCCCATGGCATGTGCTCCTTTAATCGCATCTTTGAGATTTTCTTTGCTCACTTTGAAGGCGTGATAGATACAGTCCATTTCCAGAGTTTTGAATGCTGCATTATGCATCATCGGCGATAATGTGTGTTCGATGGGATCGCCCAGCACTGCAAATACTTTCTTCATAACAGTACCTTCATTGTTCGCTTCAGTTCAGCTATGCTCAACTGTCCCGGAGCCACGGCTTCGCCCACTGCACCATAAGTAAGCACTGATCCGTAGAATGGTGCTATGACTCGCGTGTGTTTTCCAATATCACCCATAGATATCATGCAGACGGGCTTCGTAGCTTCATGAGTGACTCGTAACAGGTTGATGGTATCGGCAGGCGAATTAGCCTTCGCAGCAAACTTGGCTATGTCTCCTCTGGATTTCCATGCCATTTCAAGGATATCTCCAATTTCTTCCATTGGCGGGGTACCGGTAAAATCATGATGTGAAACTATAACTGTCCTGTTAAGCTCATGCGCTCTAGATACAAGTTTTTTCCGTGAATCAATAGAAGCAGCAAGTTCCACATCCACCGCATTCACAACTGGCAGCACATCCAGAAGAAGTTGTATCCTTTCTTCTTCCGGTCCTTCCCATCTGCCCCCGTCAGTTGGTAATCTATTGGTTGCAATACATGGGAGGTTTACTTCAGCCTTTAAGGATGTAAGCAATTCAAGTGCCGACTTTGTATCCTTTATGCCCAGCAGGTCCAGTCTGATCTCCAGTATGTCTGCTCCTTGCAACTGTGCTGCTTTGGCCTGTTCTGTAGCAGAGTGGCTTATCACGGCCACAACTGCCGGTTCTCTTGACAGATCAAAGCCACCTATCTTTACCATGTATCCTCTGGTCACTTTTCGATGATCGTTTCCTCTACCTTCATTCCGAAATGCCGGCCAATGTCCTCAAATTTCACCAGCACCTCATTCCCGGCTTGCAGGTCGGTGACAGCTATGGGCTGTCCACCTTTGCTCACCAGCTTGATGGTTTCTGCGTTCTGCACGATGGTCTTGACAGTCTTTCCGTTAAGGTCGGCTTCCACGAGCATAAGAGGCCTTCTCTCGATCTTTACCCTGCCTACGATACCTTTTCTTTGCTCACCGGCTGCATTAACAATAGCTACTTCGTCACCTGCTTCCAGTTCACACAGGTATTTCGTCTTCTCTCCTACCAGTACATAAGCGTGTACTGCCCCGGCATTCACCCTGAAAGGCCTTGATGCAACGTATGGGCTGTCATCAGCTTCCGAGTTCACAAGGAAAAGCCCGCAGGACTGTGAGCCTACAAGCATGCCTTCTCCGCTTGTCATTAGATTGCATGTGTCCACACATACCCGGTCACCCATGCCTACCTGCTCTACTTTTGTGATCACGGCAGTTGCCAGATCCAGATTGTCAATACCTGATCTTTCTGCCACTGCAACTGTTTTCTTTATCTCACTGGGATCATCAGTGTCCAATAATACGCCATCTGATCCATGTTCCATGGTCTCAAGGGAAAGCTTCGCTTCTTCAAAAGTCTTGACTCCTGATATGATCTGAACATCCGTATCATGTAGTCCTGCAATGAGGTTTTCAAGGGGAATTACCTTCCAGTCGGTGCCTATGGTGATAATATAGTCGCAGACTCCGGCCATTTCTGCTGCGAACTCTTCATATTGTTTGTTGCGGATGACCACATACCCGGCTACCTTCAGGCCCTTGCCTTTTAGGCGAGTGGCTGTTATTATATCGAAAGAGCCACTGAAGTCAGGGGGCAATGGTTTTGTTCCGTCTCCTTCGCTTCCTTTTCCGACCACTATGATATCCGCAGCAGATCTTTCATCATGAGCAAAAGCAGCAACTTTTATATCGCCCAGTTCCCTTACCTTCTCGACATCATTGGCATCTACCAGTACATAGTCCACACCTGATTCCAATCCAGTGGTGATCCTGCCTTTCCTGTCATCCCACCTGCCTTCATCGGCCTTTATCCATACACTTTTACTGTTCATGTTCTCACGTTGTTTCACTTAAGTATTTCAAGAGCTTCTTCTACAGTACGATTCTTATGCACTATCTCTGTTATTGCTCTTGTAATTTTTGTGGGATTTTCGTGCTGGAACACATTCCTGCCAATGGCCACTCCTCTACCCCCAGCGTCAATGGCACCTCTTATCATTTCCAGGAACTGCTCGTCAGTCTCTGTCTTTGGTCCTCCTGCAATGACAACTGGTACCGGACATCCTTTCACAACATCCTTAAATGAATCCATATCTCCTGTATATACTGTCTTTACCACGTCAGCACCAAGCTCTGCTCCTACTCTTGCAGCATGTGCCACCATCTCAGGATCGTGTGGATTTGTAACCTTCTTGCCCCGGGGGTACATCATGGCAAGTAAAGGTATGCCCCAGTTATTGCAGTCTTCAGCCACTTTTCCGAATTTCTGGAGTTGGTCAGCTTCTGTCTCAGAGCCCACGTTCACATGTATAGATACTGCATCAGCTCCCATCTTCATGACCTCTTCCACACTGCAGACCTGTACTTTATTGTTCGGGTCTGGTCCGAGGGATGTGGATGCGCTTATGTGCACTATCAACCCCACATCGTGGCCGTAGCCACGGTGCCCGTGCTTTATCATACCTTTCTGCATGAGCACTGCATTTGCTCCTCCCTCAGCTACTCTATTGATGGAATCTGCAATGTTGATAAGACCTTTTATGGGGCCATCGGATATGCCGTGGTCCATAGGTATGATCACCATGTTCCTGCTGTTCCGGTCCATTATCCTTTCAATACGTATGCTCTTTCCGATTTCTGACATCTTTGTAATCTCCGTCTTAATGTTATCATGTCTGTGCTAGTATGTAACACAGTAACACGGTTAAGATATATAAAGTTATTTCCAGAACAGGTGTCCTTTTCAGATCCGGCCTAGTGGGAAAAGGCTAATGCTTGCTTTTTTCCTCACGAATGAGGTCTTCTATCAGAAAACCATTTGAATTGATGTCATATTTTGCAGGACTTTTTCCATGGTTGCTGCCTCTCATCTTGAGTATGGAGAGAGACTTCTGCAGATCAGATGATATCAGGTTCTGTTGTAATGTTATGATACTATCTGCGACTGGTGATATTTGTATGTCAAATATCTTCGGGCATTCTGTATTTCCTGGGGTAAGGCAGGTCATAAGTGATGTAATGCCCTGGTTCCCACACATTCTTGTCAGAGCGGCTATGTGCTCTTTTCTTTCTATGGGGTCTGCAATAGCATAATCAAAACCTTCTACTGCATCAAGGAATACCCTCTGTGCTCCTATTTCCCCGATAGCTTTCTTTATTTGCATCATGTGTTTGTTAGGGTCCAGTAAAGATGGCAATGTATGGATGATCTTTATCTTCCCTTTTTCTTGCATCCCTCTTAGGTCCCACCCAAAATTGGCAGCATGCAAATATAGTTCCTCTGGAGTTTCTTCAAAGTTCATAATGACCCCAGCTTCCCCTTTTCCTGCTCCTTCCATAATGAACTGGAGTCCAAGTACGGTTTTCCCAGTACCTGTCGATCCTGCAATAAGGTTTGCGGACCCCTTGAATAATCCTCCTCCCAATATTTCATCAAGTGGGGGTATACCTATAGATACACGTTCATTAGAAGCAGGTATGGAATAGTTAACTGGTGCAATATCTTTCGGGTAGATAGATATGCCATCAGTTCCGATATCAAATGTATGTTCTCCCTGAATGGAGGGCATACCACTTACTTTCATTAATTTGATATATCGTCTGGTACTATGTGTGTCAAAATTTTGAGAAAGGTATATTATATTGTCTACTATGTCGCTGATAACGTTGCTCTTTACATTATCCGGTTCCAGAGTTCCGGTAAAATAGACCACTGCATCCCATTCGTTGATCGCGGCGTTAAGGGAATACATGAACCTGCGCCTTTCTGCTTCCGGGAATCCGAATCCTATGGATGTGACGGGGTCTATCAGTATCCTGTCAGGTTTAAGTGAACTTATGATGTTCCCCATTTCTACAAGCATAGTGAGTGGGTCCCTTTCCACACTACTTACATTAAAGGTACGGATGTTTATATTCTCTTCAAAGAAACTGAACCGTGCAAGGATCTGTCGTATCAATGCTTCAGGTTTTGATGAAATTGCTACGTACAGCACTTTTTCTCCCTTTTTTGCTGCAGCACACAGGCTCTGCATTCCAAGAGTGGTCCTTCCTGTTCCAGGTGTTCCTGCAATGAATGTGGTCGAGGGGCTAAGAACCCCTCCACCGAGGATCTCGTCCAATCCTTCTATTCCGGTAGACACTATATCCAAAACAACATCCTCGTGAGATTTGAATTTATTCTCAATATATTATTTATACCCTATAAGTATTTATTTATGCGCATTTATGCATAGGAAGCTTCATTTTTCTGCGATGTTCTAAAATAGCATATGTATTTATATTGATTCGCCATAGTTGCGATAAATACCTGGGTGGTTCCATACCATGAAAACAATGAATATCCTTGTTATTAATAACTATGGTCAATTCTGCCATCTCATCCATCGTACTATCCGGGACCTGGAAATGGATACGAGTATAATATCCAACACATCTTCTGTGGATGACATCCTTTCAAAAGGACCGGACGGACTAGTGCTTAGTGGTGGTCCGACTTTGGAAAGAGCAGGCAATTGCGCACAGTACATACGGGAGATCGATCTTCCCATTCTTGGAATATGTCTCGGGCATCAGGTAATGGCCAAAACATTTGGTGGGGAGGTTGGTCCGGGTAAATACGGGGGATATGCCGAGGTTGAGGTCGAGGTCCTTGATGAAGATAACATCCTGCAAGGAATGGCTCCTAAGACATCTGTGTGGGCTTCACATGCCGATGAAGTAAAAACCCTGCCAGAAGGTTTTGTCTGGCTGGCAAGATCCGATATTTGTGAAATAGAAGCTATGAAACATGAGAAAAAACCCCTTTACGGGGTGCAATGGCATCCTGAAGTTGCCCACACGGAAAAGGGTCAGGACCTGTTCTTAAACTTCTTTAAGGTATGTGAGGATTATTGACTTCACGTACCTCTTGTTTTACATGCCGAATTTCTTCATCATTTTCTGCATGTTGAATTTGCCGCCACGCAACCCTTTCATGGTGTTCTGCATTGTTTTATAGTAACGCAACAATTCCCTAACATCATCGGGACTGCATCCGGATCCCATGGATATCCGCTTTATCCTGGCACTGCCTATAAGGCGAGGATTAAGCATTTCCTCTTCTGTCATGGAGTCCATAACTACGCGATATCTTGTAAGTTTCTCCCCGGTCACCTGGTAGGCTTCCTCCGGGACCTTTACTCCCATACCTCCCAGAGGCAGCATCTGCATGATCTGTTTCATAGGCCCCATCTTGTTGAGGGTTTCCAGTTGTTTGTACATGTCCTTGAGGGTAAAGCGTCCCCTCATCATGGCTTCCATGTCAAGTTCTTCTTCCTTTAAGTTATCCTGGGCTTTCTCTATGAGTCCCTTTATATCGCCCATTCCAAGCAGCTTGGATATGAACCTGTCAGGTTCGAACTTCTCCAGATCCTCGGGTGTTTCTCCCACACCGATGAACGCGATGGAAGAATTAGTCTCAGAAACGGCAGATATGGCCCCACCACCCTTTGCTGTACCATCAAGTTTGGAAATGACAACACCTGAAATGCCTATGGAATCATTGAATGCTTTGGCCTGTTCACTTGCCTGCTGGCCAATTGCACCATCAAGTACTAGCAGTTTATAGTCCGGATGTGCAATGGCATGGATCTGCTCCATTTCCTCTATGAGGTCCTTTTCAAGAGAGTGACGTCCTGCAGTGTCTATTATGATGACATCGTATTTTTCCACTTCTTTCAGGCCTCTTCCCACAATGCCTACTGCATCCGGATTACCTTCTTCTCCGTAAAACGTGACATTAAGTTTTCCACAAAGAGTCTGCAACTGCTGATATGCTCCAGGTCTGAACGTATCTGCGCATATTACTGCTGGCCGCAGACCCTTACGCTGGAAATACCTTGCAAGTTTTGAGGTGGTGGTGGTCTTGCCACTACCCTGAAGCCCTATCATCATTATCTTTTGGGGTTTCAGAGGAATGTCTGTACCTTTGCCAATGATACTTATAAGTTCCTGATAAACGATCCTTATCACATGCTCCCGCGGGTTCATGCCTGAAGGTACATCTTCCTTCATAGCACGTTCCTTGATGTGATTTGACATCTTCATGACAAGCTTGACATTAACGTCAGCCTGAAGCATTGCTCTCTGGATGTCCTTTACCACTTCATTGACCGTGTGTTCGTCTATCCTTCCGGACTTGACGAGTTTCTTAAGTGCATCCTGTAAGGAGCTTCCAAGTTTTTCCATTACCATTTAAGGATCGCCCTGTTCAATTCTTTTTCAGTATTAAAGGGTTGCCTTTATTTAATTATATTGTAAGACCTTCTCAATATCAACCGGATATGAATATAATGGCTGCGAGTGACGCAAATATCCCTATCCATTGCCTTAGTCTTATTCTCTCTTTCAATATTATCCACGCAAGCATAACCGTAGCTCCGGGGTATAGGGATGATACGACCGCTGCAATGTCCAGCCTCCCTGCCTGAGAGGCTAATGCGAAGAAGGTATTACCAGCTGTATCAAATATGCCTGCCAGAAGAACCAAGGGCAGAAGATTACGCGTGGGCAATCCATATTGTCTTTTTAGTATATGAATACCCATCAGCATTCCTACGGAGGCCAGTCTGGAGGCTACAAGAGGCCACAAAATAGCGTGTTTACTGACATGATCTATCGCGATAAGAAAGAAGCCGAATCCTATGCCGGCTATTATCGGAAGGGAAAAATCATTCAGGACAGTATCTGTTGTGTTTTCGCTACCTGATATGAGCCAGACTCCCGCAAAAGCTATAGCGAAGCCTGCAAAACGGTAACTTGGAGGCATGCCTTCAGTAAATATACTGAAAACCATAGGCACAATCGCCGTGACCACTGCCGCAACAGGAGCCACAATTCCCATTTTTCCAATTGAAAGTCCCTTATACAGGGCAAGAAGGCCTAAACAACCGCATATTCCGGCAATGCTTCCCCAGAAAATGCTGTACATATCGGGCATTTCCTCGGCCAGCAGTAGAGCTGCCACTGCCAGAAGTACTGTTCCTATGATCTGGGAAGTAAGAACTACACCGTACACATTGGAACGCTTTGTCGCTATGCCTCCGCTAAAATCTCCCGCACCCCAGCAGATCGCGGACGCAAGTCCAAATAAGATCACATAGAGATCAGAATTTATCATTATGCTCACTGTCGACTCTTTGTAACAGTAAAGCTAACGGCGATACTTGAAATTATGTCAAATGAAAAAACATGACCCTTTTCAAAAGAAACGAACAAGTCAAAAAAAATTAGTAGCGGGGAATGGATTCGAACCATTGGTCTACGGGTTATGAGCCCGTCGGGATCTCCTGGCTACCCTACCCCGCTTCATATTTTAGCTGTTTTAGCTGCAATGACGTACTCCCCTTCAACGGTATCATTACAGATAAATGTTGCGATGGGAGGTGAAGAGAAAACATATATGTGAAGGGTGCAAGACATATAGAAGTTTAATATATTAATATTGGAAGGTCCTGATTATGGTATTACCTGATAAGTTCAAATGCGTGGTGACTAACTGGGATTATATTTATGATCTTTGCAGGAAGGTCGCCAATGATGTGAAGGCTTCCGGATATGAGCCAGATATTATCATCGCTCTTGCCAGAGGTGGATGGTTCGCCGGAAGAGTACTGTGTGATTTCCTTGGTATGGATGACCTTACCAGCCTTAAGATAGAACATTACACAGGTACCGCGGTTACAGCAGGCAGCGGGCCTCAGATAAAATATCCTCTTTCAGATTCAGCCGTTAAAAATAAAAATGTGCTTATAGTGGACGACATAGCTGATACCGGAAAGAGTATGCTCCACTCTAAAGAATATGTACTGACTCAAGACCCAAAGTCTGTAAGGACTGCAACTCTCCAATATCTGGATACTTCCGAAATGGAACCAGACTTTATCGGCGAACGGCTGGAAGAATGGGCCTGGGTGATCTTCCCCTGGAACTTTATCGAGGACATGATAGATCTCATATCTCTGCTAATGAACAAGGAGAAAAGGGACATGTGGGACATATCAGCCATCAAACACGGTATGTATGTGTATCATTCTCTCGATTCTTTTGCTTTTGAAATAGCCCAGCCGGGAAGGCTGGCTGAGGTCATGGATGAGATGAATCGTCGTGGCATTGTTAAGTGTGTCACTGAGAACGGAAACAAGTTCTGGAAACTTGCATGAGAAAAGGGTTGAGGTATTCATGTGTGACAATGTGGACATTGCTATAATAGGCGGAAGTGGAGTATATGATGTCAATCTGCTTGACAGGGTAAAAGAAGTGGATATGGATACTCCATTCGGTAAACCTTCGGATTCCATCACAGTGGGTGAACATGGAGGTACTAAGGTGTGTTTCCTTCCCAGGCATGGTCTGGGGCATCGTTATTCTCCTTCGGAAGTGCCTTACAGGGCTAACATCTTTGCCCTGAAGAAACTTGGAGTAAAGCGCATAATCTCAGCATCTGCCGTAGGTAGCCTGAGGGAAGAATATGCTCCTCTGGATATAGTCGTGCCGGACCAGCTGTATGACCGCACAAGGCTTAGAAAGAGTACTTTCTTCGAGGACGGTATTGTAGTTCACATGGGCTTTGCGGACCCCTTCTGCCCTCAGATGTCCAAGATGATAGTTGATATTGCCAGTTCAAAAGGTTATAGTGTAAAAGAAGGCGGTACCTACGTATGTATGGAAGGCCCTCAGTTCTCCACGCGTGCTGAATCGCGGGTATACCAGACACTTGGATTCGATATTATCGGAATGACTGCCATCCCCGAGGCAAAACTTGCAAGGGAGGCTGAGATCTGCTATTCCATGATCGCCACAGTTACGGATTATGATGTCTGGAAAGATGAGGATGTAACTATCGAGGTCATCATCGAGAATGCAATGAAGAACGAGGTTGCTGTGCGGGATATTATTTCCGGCATCATAAAAAACATTCCTTCTGAAAGGGCTTGCTCCTGTAAGGATGCCCTCAATGGTGCAATAGCCACTGTGCATAGTATGATCCCTGATGAAACACGCACACGATTGGGTCCTCTTATTGGGCGATATATGGAGCAATGAAACGAATTATGGTCGGAAGGGTTTTAATATATCCCTGTGCTAATAAAAAAACGGTGAAATATGTCACATAAGTGCACCAGATGTGGAGAAATATTCGTTGATGGAGCCGCAGTCATCCTTAGTGGCTGTCCTTCATGTGGGTGGAACAAATTCCTCTACGTCAAAGGTCCGGAAGAAGAGGAGTCTGTCTCGGAAAGGGCTGATCATGAGGTTCTTGACGAAACACATAAGCAAGAGACTCCGGCAGAGAAACTCATAAAAGAGATAGATGAGATCATAGGTATCGAAAAAGAGGAACGCAGTGTCGTGGAGGAGGATGGTGACAGGGTGGAGTCTGTCCGTATATTGGGTCCCGGCTCGTACGAACTTAATCTGGATTCTCTGTTGCATCGTAAGGAAATAGTAATGGCGATCAAGGAAGACGGCACATATGCCCTACACCTGCCATCTGTTTTCAAGGCAGAGAAAAAAGAAAAGAAGAAGTGAGCCTTTCCGGGAGCAGCGTGCAATGCGCAGCGTTTACAACCGGTTCTGGGAAATAGACGCGCTAAGGGGGGTCGCCATAATCCTCATGGTGCTGTTCCATTTCATTTATGATCTTACGTTCTTCGATGTATTACGTATAGATCTCTGGTCGGGGCCAGTGTTCTATATCGGCAGAAGTGCCGCTATTCTGTTTATTTTTCTTGTAGGCGTTTCCTTGACTTTGAGTCATTCCAGAAATAAGGTATCCGGTTCACAGGTTAGTTTCAAAAAATATCTGAAAAGGGGCTTTCACATCTTTTTCTGGGGTCTGGTCTTTACAATAGGAAGCTGGCTGCTTTTTCCGGATGAGGTCATAGTATTCGGTATTTTGCATTTTATTGGCATAGCTATCGTATTGTCATACCCTTTACTGGGATATCGCCTGCTCAATCTTATTGGAGGGTTTATGGTCCTTTTCCTAGGTAAATTGATGGAGAACTTCACAGTTGATTTCCCGTGGCTGGTGTGGCTTGGCCTCACGCCCCCAGATTTCCAAACCCTTGATTATTTTCCATTATTTCCCTGGTTTGGTGTTACTATGCTTGGAATATTCACAGGCAACATGTTGTATCCTGATTACCGCCGTAAATATAAACTCCTTGATCTCTCTCATAATCCGCTGATATCTGCTCTTGAGTTCATGGGAAGAAAATCGCTGGCGATATATGTCGTGCATCAGCCATTGTTGGTATTTCTTCTGTACGTGTTCGGAGTTGTCGATCTGCATTCCACAGGAATATAGTCATTTTATAAAAAAAGGTTTTAGAAATCTGTGATCAAGGTTTGCTTTTCATCTATCTTTTCAAGATTTGAAACCCCAACTCCAAGCAATCTGAACTTTCCGGTTCCTATAAATTCTTTCATCAGATGCAGAGCTTCTCGTCTCATGACGTAAAGGTCTGTACTGGCACAACTTAAGGTCCTGGATCGTGTATAGGTACTGAAGTTCTCATATCTTACTCTGATAGTTATGGTACGAAAACGGTACTTATTTTTAAGAAGGGATGTATGTACTTTTTCGGACAGAGCATAGAAAACCCTTTTTATGGTATCAGGATCAGCTATATCTTCATCGAAGGTGTCTTCTTTGCTGATGGATTTTACTCCTTCTCTTTCTTCAACTTCCCTCTGATCTATCCCGTTAGCCATCCAGTGCATTGTAAGTCCGAACTTCCCAAAACGCGCTATGAGCAACTGCACATCGTATGCAGCGAGCTGTCCAACATTATCCAGTCCCATTTCATGCAATAGCGGCGCAGTTTTCTTTCCGATTCCAGGTATTTTAGATATAGGCAACGGATCTAGAAATTGCTTCACTTTCTCGGGCCTTACAACGGTAAGGCCATCAGGCTTATTGAAATCGGATGCAATCTTTGCAATGACTTTGTTGGGTGCGATCCCCACGGAACATGTAAGGCCTTCCCGGTGCAGTATATTTTCCTTGATGATCTTTGCTACATCAATGGCTTTATCATAATCAGTGATGTCTCGGCCAAGCTCCATATACGCTTCATCCACGCTGACCTGCTGAAATCTGGAAGAGAACTCTCTCAATATTTCCATTATCCTGGAAGATGTCCTCTTATATAGTTCCATGTTAACCGGGAGGTATGCAGCATCAGGGCACAACTTATATGCTCTGGATATGGGCATTGCGGAATGTATACCATACTTGCGGGCTTCATAAGAGCAAGTGCTTACTACACCTCTTCCTGTACCATTTTTAGGATCAGAGCCCACTATTACAGGTCTCCCTCTAAGTTCAGGTTTTTCTCTTGTTTCCACTGAGGAGTAAAAACTATCCATGTCAATATGCAGTGTTATGCGTGGTTGGTCGTTGCTCATTTATATTCTCATATATAATTAAGGGATTATAATTTCCTGACCCATGCACAGTGAAAGTAATATCCCGGGATGTTTCTCTTTTCCGGTGTATTGAAATAATATCATCTGCTTATTTACCAGGGAAGGAGACCCTAATGTACGTGTACATTTCCGTTATGGCCTATTTTGTTGTGTTGTTCCTTACATTGAGGGATATTCGTATCTTCAGACGCACGAGGATCATTTCGTACAGAAAAGGAGCCTTGAAAGGTATCATCTCTTCTTTTGTGATGCTTATAGGCGTCATTATAACGCCCGTAAACCCGGAATTAGGTCTATTGGTTGTGTTCATTGGTCTTTATGTCAACCGCAAGGGCCAAAGGGAGGTTGTTTTCAAGCAGGCCAATGCTCTTGACAGGCTGCTTGGAAAGACTGATATATGATGTTGTGAATTTACACATTTGTCCGGTACATCGCTTTTGTGGAATACAGGATGTAGGTAGATGTATCTTTCATTCCAAAAGTTATAAATGCATGAGCAGTTATAAGCGGTACAAATTCCACTCTTGAGAATTCATATTAGGATAATACACTCATAATAAATGGAGAATCATACATGGGAAATATAAGACAGAACAACATTAAGACCATTTCATTTCGCCTGATAGACGCTCACGGTGACGTTTTTACAAAGGATTTTGATGCAAACAAGGAACTTGTGACAAAGTATACAACCATTGAAAGTAAGGTCATAAGGAACCGTGTGGCAGGCTATGTCACACGCAAGATGACTCACGTACGCATGGAATAAGTTCCAGTCAAAGGGGTACCATGTTCGAAGGAGTATTTCCTGCTCTTATAACACCTTTCAATGCCGATAACAGGATAGATGTCACGTCTTTCAGGAACATTGTCGAGTATGTGGAAAAAGGCGGTGTTGCAGGAGTGGTGGCTTGCGGAACTACCGGTGAGTCCGCGACCATGTCCACTCAGGAGCACATGGACCTCATTGATCTGACCGTTGACTGTGCCAAAACCACTGTTATTGCCGGTACCGGTTCGAACAATACGACCGAGGCAGTGGAGCTGACAAGGCATGCATACGATGCAGGTGCCAATGCAGTGCTGATCATATCCCCGTATTACAATAAGCCTAATAATGCGGGTCTCATCGCTCACTTTTCCAGCATTGCCAGATCTGCGGATATCCCCGTTATACTGTACAATGTACCTTCACGCACAGGGCAGGATATGCCTCTGGAAGTTATTATGGAGCTTGCCAAGATCGAGAACATCATAGGCATAAAGGAGGCAAGCGGAAATCCGGTGAAGGTCTCCCGCATAATTGAGAATACAGTAGATGAGGACTTTGTGGTCCTCTCAGGTGAGGATGGCCTTACATTGCCTCTTATGTGTATGGGAGCAGTGGGTGTTATCTCAGTGGTTGCCAATGTTGTTCCTGAAAAAATGGTGGATCTTGTGAACGCTGTTAAAAATAACGACCTTAAAACAGCCCAGGCGCTTCACTATGAGCTCGCACCGATTACACGTGTCCTGTTCTCGGAAACAAATCCAATTCCTGTAAAGAGAGCTATGGATATGTTAGGTCTGGCAAATGGCAGATTAAGGCTTCCTCTTGCTCCCTTAAGCAGAGAGCATGAAATGGTTCTTGAAGAAGTTCTAAGGGATCTTGGGTGCATATCATGATAAGAGCAGCAGTTACCGGTGCATCCGGAAGGATGGGTAAACTCATCATTTCCAATATTGTCGCATTTGATGGAATGGAGCTTTCCGCAGCATTTGATCTGGTAAATATTGGTAAGGATGCAGGAGAGACTGCACAGTTAGGGAATCTTGGTGTTCTCATATCCGATGTAAAAGACATGGAGCATGTCCTTAAGGAATCGTCCACTGACGTGCTGATCGATTTTACCATTGCCAATGCAACGGTTGTCAACGCTCCCAATGCAGCTTCAGCAGGTGTGAACCTTGTCATCGGGACCACTGGCTTTTCCACCGAGCAAAAACAGATCATAGAAACAGCTGTCTCTAAGCACGGTGTGGCAGGCATTATCTCTCCTAACTTCTCAGTAGGTGTAAATGTGTTTTTCAAGATACTCGCAGAATCCTCTAAATATCTGGGAGATTTTGATATTGAGATCATCGAAGCACATCACAATAAGAAGAAAGATGCTCCAAGTGGCACTGCCATGAAAGCTGCAGATGTCATCAGTGCTGTACTGGGTGGCAAAGATTATGTCTTTGGCCGTCAGGGTCTTGCACCACGTAAAAAAGAAATAGGCATTCACGCCGTGCGTGGTGGGGATATTGTAGGCGACCATACGGTGCTGTTCGCCGGAGACGGTGAACGTATCGAGATAAAACACCAGGCACATTCCAGACAAGCATTTGCTTCAGGTGCAGTAAAGGCAGCAGCATGGATATGCAATGCCGATCCGGGCATGTATACCATGGAA
>NZ_JBFYLB010000155.1:0-2891 GCF_041305605.1 Methanomethylovorans sp. | reverse complement strand
TTTTTGATAATATAATTCAGAATCCGCTCTAAATTACAGAGTGGGTGGTATAAATGCAAATAAAATCAAACAAATTAGTTTGTTTTGGACTTGTATTGTTTATGATCATGACAACAGGGATTGGGTCTGCCGATTCCCTGAGTGTGGAGCAGGTTAGTCAATATAACGTGCCTGCTAATGCTGTTGCCGTAGAAGGCAATTATGCCTACGTAGCCACTGATACTATTGCTCCCACTGATGGAAACGGGAGTTTTTCTATCGTTGACATAACTGATCCATATTTTGCAACTGTTAGTGGAAGTTGTTCTTTTGAATCTCCACATACAAATGCTATTACTGTATCTGGTAATTATGCTTATTTAGCAGGTAACGATAGCCTTGTGATAATGAATATCACTGATCCTTCAGGACCGAAAGTTGCAGGTAAGTATAGTGGTTATGCCGAAAGTGTTGATGTTTCAGGCAATTATGCTTACTTAGTAGGTAACGATAGCCTTGTGATAATGAATATCACTGATCCTTCAGGACCAAAAATAACTGGCACTTTCATGACTAGTAGTTTCACATATGATGTTGCTGTATCAGACAATTATGCTTATATAGCTGCTGAAACTGGGCTTTTGATCGTAGATATCACTAATCCTTCAGCACCAACCCTTGTAGGCAGCTATAAGAGTGCTAATGAAAATGGTACTGTTTATGGTGTTGCTGTATCAGGCAATTACGCCTACGTAACCAGTGGTCTTGGTCTTTTCTTTGTCGATATTAGTAATCCAGAATTACCAACCCCTGTAGGCGGTATTTACAATGGTGCTGTTTTTGCAAAAGATGTTGCTATATCCGGTAATTATGCTTATGTACTTGATGAGGGAAGACGCATTTCGATAGTAGATATCACCTACCTTTCTTGGCCAATAATTACAGGAAGTTACAATGGTATTGTAACGGATGTTGATGCTGTAGGTAATTACGCATATGTCGCATCTGAAAGTGGTTTTACTATACTTCACGTGAACACCACACCAACATCTGTATCTTATACGCCAGCTTATGACAATAGGCTGCGTGAGTCGACTCCAACGACTGTGCTCTCCAGTTCCAACTATATTGACATTGGAAAACTTAGCACGACTCGTTACAGAGATGTAATGGCGTTCAACCTTAGTGGTTACGAGACAACAGATACAATAGATAAGGCAACTCTCTCGCTTTACTGGTACTATCCAGCAAGTGCTACCCGCACTTCTGACACAGTAGTTGAAATATACAGGCCACTGGAATGGGATCCAAAGTATGTGAGCTGGAGATATAGTGCTTCCGGTAAATCCTGGACAAACGCAGGAGGAAGCTGGTATGATAAGAACGGTGTATCTCAAGGTATCACACCTTATGCATCAGTAACCTTCCCAGCTGGCACGGTGCCTGACAACAAATACTATGAATTCGATGTCACAGAACTTGTACAGGAATACATAAGTGGCGAGTCTAATAACACTGGTTTCTTGCTCAAGGCAAAGGATGAGAATGGTAATTACATTGCATTCTACAGTTCAGACTGGGCAAATGCTTCGCAAAGACCAAAGTTAACTATCACCCCAGTACCAAGTTCTGTAGATTACCCACCTGTAGCTAATGCAGGAGAAGATATGACTGCAACCGCAGGCTCTCCTGTAATCTTTGATGGCAGTGGATCCACCGATGACAGGAGAATAGTCTCTTACAGATGGAATTTCAATACTCCAGTTGGCATAAGTGAGGCCAACGGAGTAACAGCTACAGCGACATACGTGTATGCAGGAACCTATAATGTGACACTTACGGTCACTGATGGTAGTGGCCAGACATCTACCGACACCTTACATCTAGTTGTGACTCCGGTAAAATCAGCCATATATAAACCTACCTATGACAACAGGCTGCGTGAATCAACTCCGACCACTGTCCTTCCTAATTCCAACTATATTGACATTGGAAAACTTAGCACAACCCGTTATAGAGACGTAATGATGTTTGACCTGAGCGATTACAAGCCAACAGATACTATATCCCAGGCAACTCTATCACTCTGTTGGTATTATCCTGCAGGCTCTACCCGCACTTCTAACACTGTAGTTGAAATTTACAGGCCAGTGGAATGGGATCCCAAGTATGTGAGCTGGAAAAACAGTGCTTCTGGTAAATCCTGGACAAACGCAGGAGGAAGCTGGTTCGACAAGAACGGTGTTTCCCAGGGAAACACACCGTATGCATCTTTCACAGTCTTTGCCAGCACGGTGCCTGATAACAAATACTACGGGTTCGATGTCACAGAGCTTGTACAAGGATATATAAGCGGTGAATACGACAACACTGGTTTCTTCCTTAAAGCGAAGGACGAGAACGGGAATTATATTGCCTTCTACAGTTCCGACTGGGCAAATGCATACCAGAGGCCGAGGCTGACCATAACACCTTAACAGGAGTATTAGGAAAATGGAGTGAGTGAAATTACTTCACTCAATTATATTTTATTTTCACCTTATATCAGCAGATACTAAAATTTCGCCAATTATCTGTTGTAGTCTACACATCCGTTTGTTCATTATTTCTGGAACATAAGCACGCTCAAAAAAAGAGATGCTAAAAATCCTATTGTCCCCAGGATCATTGTGTTAGTTTCTCCAAGGACTATTAAGTAGGTAGAGATCAGGGCTACCACTACCAGGAACAGGTTCTTGGTTAGTCTGTCCAGCAGCTTGTATCTTTTCACCTTGTATGTGCTTTCCTGTAATTTTTCGAATCTGTATCCTCTTATCGTCTCAATGACATCATTGACACCTGCAGGGAAGTTCCTGAATATCTCCAGGTACTTGTCTCCTTCAAGCTGAATGGCTTCAAGAGCCTTTTTCGGA
>NZ_JBFYLB010000154.1:0-6072 GCF_041305605.1 Methanomethylovorans sp. | reverse complement strand
GGCATTATCTATATATTATAGAACTGACTATACGTTGTGAGTAGCTTCTTTGATTCCATATTAATTCCTAAAATGATGCACATGAGCCTACTACCCATAGCTGTTTTTTTGACAATCATCCCAGCTAGTGTCTATCTTATCTATCTTATGGGAGCCTTTACAACAAAAGATCCGCAGGTAAAAAAGCTTGAATCATTGCCTGTGGTCAGTGTAGTAATCCCCGCTTATAATGAAGAGGCTGTTATAACTGACCGTATCAACAACCTTTCTTCTGTTTATCCTGTCGAGAAACTTGAAATAATCGTTTCGAATGACGGCTCACAGGACAGAACGGAGGAAGTCGCAAAAACTGCTTTACAGCAGCATTCGATAAAAGGAAAGGTAATTACCCATGAAAGAAGCGGGGTCAATAAGGCCATCAATCGGGGAATAGAGAATTCCAGCAATGAGCTCGTGGTTATAACCGGAGCTGATGGACTTTTTGATGAAAATACAATTCCAAATCTCCTCTCAGTACTTCTTAGCAGTGATGATGTTGGTGCAGTTTCAGGTGATCTGATACCAGTGGCTAAAGGGGAATCTGTGTTCTCCAATTCTGAATCGGCTTACAGGTCCATATATGGCAGGATATGCACCTGGGAAAGTAAGGTACATTCAACTTTTTGTTTCAACGGTCCGGTGGTTGCATTCAAAAAGGAAGCTTCTTCTTCCCTTAACACCCGCAGAGGTGCAGATGATGCAAGTATGGCATTGTCAGTAATAAAAAAAGGATACAGGTGTCAATACGTACCATCTGCTAAGTTCTATGAATACGTACCTGACAAATTCTATGAACAGCGCAGGCAAAAGATACGTCGAGCCACAAGGCTTCTGGAAGCCACTTTTTTCAACAGGGATGCACTTTCTCCGAAGTTCGGAAAATTTGGAACCTTTGTTTTCCCCCTAAGAATACTTCTTTTCTTTGTGGTACCTACAATATTCTTTTTATCTCTCCTTGCCTGGTTCTTCTATTTGGCATCTTTTAGCATCTTATATTCAGTTATTTTTGTGTTAGCGATATTTGCCCTCGTATCTATAGGTGGTGTAGTGCCAAATGTATTATCTTCATTTATTATCTACCAGAGCTATCTTTTCCTTGGTTTCTTCAATATGCTAAGGGATGTCCACATATGGGAGCCAACCGAAAGAGTGAAGATCACCAATAAATGACCGCTATGAAGAACGATAAAGCGATAATTGGAAAAAACTCAAATGTACAGGCTTTCGTAGAGATAGGTATATATCCTGCCGAAGGTCCAGCAACAATAATTGGAGACAATGCTACCATACGCTCGCATTCTGTCATATATGGTGGTAACAAGATCGGTGATAAGTTCCAGACAGGACATGGTGTGCTCATCCGGGAAGGGAACATCATAGGTGACAATGTAAGCATAGGTTCCCATTCTGTGGTCGAACGTGAAAATCACATAGGTAACAATGTAAGGATCCATTCCAATTGTTTTATACCGGAATTCGTTATCATTGAAGATAATGTGTGGATAGGTCCTTCAACTACGATATTGAATGTCCTTCATCCTCCTTGTCCACGGTTCGAGGATTGTGCTAAGAATGTCACATTTAAAAGTGGGGTGAAGATAGGTGGTAATGTAACTATTGGCCCAAGAGTAACTATTGGGGAGAACTCTTTGATTGGAATGGGATCTGTAGTCACGAAAGATATACCCCCAAATGTACTTGCCTATGGTAATCCTGCACATGTGGTTTGCAGTATTGATGAAATGAAATGTGAAGTTGGTTATTTCACAAGACCTTATGAATGGTTAAATGAATGATCAAAGCTGTCTGTAAAAAGGAGTTGAGATTTTGCAGGTGAATTTAAGTGAAATGTACATTGATGACGAGATAAAAAAAGCTGTTAATGCTGTTCTTGACAGCGGTCAGTATGTGAAAGGTAAGAATTTGACAGCTTTTGAGGCAGAATTCGCTGCATATTGCAACTCCAAATATGCAATTGGGGTAAATTCCGGAACCTCAGCCATGCTTTTAACAATGATGGCTCTTGGGGTCGCAAGAGGGGATGAGGTAATAGTTCCATCTCATACCTTTATTGCTACGGCAAGCCCGGCAAAGTTCCTGGGTGCCACTCCGGTATATGTTGACATAGACCCTGTGAACTACAATCTTGACCCTGAAAAGCTTGAGGAGGCTATCACTCCCAGTACAAAGGCTATAATCCCGGTTCATCTTTATGGGCACCCTGCTGATATGGATCCTATCATGCAGGTCGCAAAAGAGCATGAGGTACATGTTGTTGAAGATGCCTGCCAGGCCCACGGTGCAGAATACAAAGGAAAAAGCACAGGTTCTATTGGTAATTTCGCTGTATTCAGTTTTTTCCCGTCAAAGAATATGACAGTTGGAGGCGATGGCGGAATGGTTGTCACAGATGACAAAGAGATCGCTCATAAGATGTCGATGTTAAGGGATCATGGCCGTACCGATAAATATCTGCATGAATTATTGGGTCTTAATCTCAGAATGAGCGAGATTCCGGCTGCAATTGGAAGACAGCAATTGAAGCACCTTCCGCAGTGGGTTGAAAGAAGGCGGCAAATAGCTTCTATGTACAACGATCTGCTGGAAGATACGGTAACCGTCCCTAAAGAAGCGGATTGGGCAAAGCATGCTTATTATGTTTATACTCTGCAAACATCCAACAGGGATGCTCTGCGTGAATATCTGCATAGCAAAGGTGTAAGTACGGGAGTTTACTACCCTGTGCCGGTCCACAGGCAGCCGTGTATGGAAGCCCCTAAGGTGACACTTCCTGTAACAGATGAATGTGTAAAGAATATTCTTTCTATACCAATGCATCCAAAACTTACGGATGAGCAGGTCCATTATATTGCCGACAATATCAAGCGGGGGGTAAAATGACGGGTATTGCGGTCATAGGTACTGGTTACTGGGGTAAGAACCATGTGCGTACATATAGTGAACTTCATTCCGAAGGTCTTATTGATAAAGTGATCATCTGCGATATAAATGAGAAGCGTGCAAAAGAGCTCGGGGAACTATTCAGGATCGACTATATCACTGATTATCGAAAACTTCTGAATGATCCTACTATCAATGGTGTCAGCATAGTCACACCTTCGCCTACTCATTTTCATCTTGCCAAAGAGCTGATGGAAGCGGGAAAAGATGTACTTGTTGAAAAACCCATGACCATGGACATCTGCCAGGCTGAGGAGCTTGTAGAGGTCGCTGAAAGGACGGGCCGGATCCTTATGGTAGGCCATATATTCAGGCATCATCCTGCGGTAAAAGAGCTTAAGCAGAGGATCGATCTGGGAGAGCTGGGTTCCATAAGGATAATGCTTGGCAATCGTTTTTCTTTCGGTGCCCCCAGAAAGGATATGGGTGTGATATATGCTCTGGGTATTCATGAAGTGGATATTTTCTGTTATCTTGTTAATAAGGAGATGCCACTCAGCATACTTGCAGACACAAGGTGCTCATTGCAGGATGAGATTGAAGAAACTGCTATGATCACCATGGATTTTGGTGATGCTACTGGCTATGCTTTCGAAAGCTGGATCATGCCTGCTTATGGCAAACACCGTGATCTTGTTGTGGTAGGATCTGAAAAAGTAGCTAAAATAGATTACCTTAAACCTCAGGAACTCCAGATATTCGATATGCGGATAGCTGAACAGGATTTTCAGGAAAATATCATTTTCAGTGTGGAGAACGAAGGTTCCTATACCATTCCTATTCCATATGCAGAGCCTTTAAAAGAAGAACTTAATCATTTTATCGAGTGCATTGGTTCGCGTAGATCTCCTCTGTCCAATGGTACAATAGGTATGCGGGCTGTCAGGATGGCAGAGGCAGCATTGTTGTCTGCAAAAGAAGGAAAAAAGGTTCTATTCTGAACCCGGAGCTTAAAGAATTCCTCTAAAGCTCGAATGGGGAGTTTATCAGATGTGGGATTGATGAAGATGGCTCCTCAACAACGTGACATGATGAACCCACCACAATTATCAGAGTTCCCGATAAACAATAAGCTCGATCCTAAATACCCCGAAGGAATAAATTTAGCCGTATGCCTTGTTCATAATATTGATGTGATCTTCCCTTCATTATCTGATATTTTTCATTCCACTTACAGGCACATGAAGACCGGATTACTGAAAGATAGCTTCAGGATGCTTTTCTCAAGTCTCAGCAGGAAGTTCAATCCACTCTTTAACTTTGAGAAGGTCATAGAGCTTGAACACAGATATGGTGCAACTTCTGGTTTTTACTTCTCGGTCCTTCACAAAGGGGAGAAAGGCTATAACTATGACATTTCAGACCTTGCATGTGAATTGAAGAATATTCGTGAGAATGGCTGGGAAGTTGGTTTTCTTGGTAGTCAGGGTTTGTGCTGTGATGCCGAATACATGCTTTCGCGAAAACAAAAATTAGAAGATGTATTAAGGGATAAGGTGGTGGGATATGTGAACCCGCATCACTGTTTTACTCTTCCCGAAACATGCAAAACATTGGATATGGCAGGTTTTGAATATATCATTACTTTTGTCGATCCGGAATGTATGGACCTTAGCGAAAGCATGTATCGTCTTTTCAGAGCTAATTACTTTAACGAAAATAAGGACATGGGCATCATGATATTGCTTTCAAGTATCAGGGAGAGCACTATGTTTAACGGTTTTGCGAATCCAAAGAATATGGACAATGATGTTGAAGAGGTCTGGAAATTCACAAAACATCTCATTGACAAAGTATCAGAAAATTCAGGAGTACTTGTACTAAGTTGGCCAAACACATCCATGTTAGGCGAAGGACTGGACTTTTATGAGAAAACACTATCCTATTGCTCAATGAAGGGTGCATGGCTGACCTCCGGAAAAGAAATAGTCGAGTGGTGGGATCAGTACATACTTAAAAATTGAAATGTAAAATCGTTTTTATTCTCAATCACATGGATTGAGCATTCTCATATGTTCCAGTATCTCCTCTCTCATTTCCTCATTCTCTAAAGCAAAATCCACTATGGCCTTAACATATTCCAGTTTGTCACCGGTATCATAACGCTTGCCTGTGAACTTGTATGCATAGATCTTTTGGGATCCGCTAAGTAGCTTGATACCATCGGTCAGCTGTATCTCTCCACCTACACCACATGCCGTTTCTTTTATGCAGTCAAATATTTCCGGAGTAAATACGTATCTACCAATTGCACCAGTATTCGAAGGAGCTTCTTCAGGGGTAGGTTTTTCCACAATGTCTTCAAGTAGGTAGAGATGCTCATCAAGTTCACGCCCTTTGATTATACCGTAGTTGCTAACCTTTTCCCTGGGAACTTCCTCCACTGCAATGGTGGAACGGCCATATTTTTTGAAAACTTCGATCAGCTGCTTTGTGCATGGCGTACTGTTAACTATTATGTCGTCACCCAGAAGCACAGCAAAAGGTTCTCCGCTAATGTGCTTTTCTGCTGTAAGTATCGCATCTCCCAATCCCCTGGGTTCTTTCTGCCTGATGTAGTGGATATCCACAAGAGAAGATATATCTTGCACCATTTTCAGCATCTCTGTTTTTCCCTTGCTCTTCAGGTGCATTTCCAGTTCAGGCGAATCATCAAAATAATCCTCTATAGACCTCTTGCTTCTTCCTGTTACGAATATGATATCATCGATACCGGAATTGATCGCTTCCTCCACTACATAGTGGATCACGGGTTTATCGATGATCGGAAGCATTTCCTTTGGCATAGATTTCGTCACTGGGAGGAATCTCGTGCCAAGGCCGGCAGCAGGTATTACAGCTTTTTTTATCGTCATTTTTCATCCTTTCTCTTTTTAACTCTTCCATACTCATCATCAAAGCGTACTATGTCATCTTCATCTACACATTCTCCAAGTTGCACTTCTATGATCTCCAGAGGTAACTTTCCTTCATTAACAAGCCTATGCCTCATACCGGCTCTAATGAAAGTGCTTTCTCCCTGCCTCAGGAAAAACGTTTCGTCGTCTACCTGTACGGTAGCCATACCTTTGA
>NZ_JBFYLB010000153.1:0-4557 GCF_041305605.1 Methanomethylovorans sp. | reverse complement strand
ATATCAACTAACTGGAATTTACCGTTTTGTAATTTGACAAATTCTATTTCGAACATTGCGAAACCTCAAAAAGATCATGAAATTATCTGGCCATTACAGCGCATTTCATTTCCATGCTGGGTCACTTCTGTCTGCCACATGTGATCAAGGACCTTGTAAGGATTAGCTTTGTTTCATATTCATTCAATTGGTCCAGGTTAATAGTTGCATGTTTTTGCTTATATTTAAGTATTCTTTAATTGATCAGACAGAAAATGATAGCATATCAAGGACTAAAAGTCCTGGAATGCATTTCCTATTAGAATGATCATATCAACTCTAGCAGGCTTTTCAAAGCCTAATCCCTAAACATATTTATCCAATCATGCATTTGATTATTTAAGAAGGTGGAAGAACATGCAGCTAAAAGTACAACCCATTGATATCAAGGTCGGGAAATACAAGGTAGTCTTGAACAGTGCGGATGCCAAGGAGCTTGGCGTGAATGCCGGTGACAGAGTGAGGATACGAGATCATACCACTGTTACTGCTATTGTTGATTTCACGGAGGATATGATAACTCCGGGCATGATCGGCCTTTATCATGAGGTGCAGGAACAGCTTCAAAGGCAATGGACAGAAACAGTGGAAGTGGAACCTGCCGAGAAGCCAAAGTCCGCACGCATCATCAGGAAGGTTATGGACAAGCAGAAGCTCACTAAGGAAGAGATATATGAACTTGTAAAAGACATTGTGGAAGAGAATCTCACTGATGTGGAGGTATCAGCTTTCCTTACCGCTTCCTACATCAACGACATGAGCGAGGAAGAGACCGAGTGGCTGACCCGGGCCATGGTGGATTCCGGAGAGAAGATAGAGTTCGACATGCACCCCATCATGGACAAGCATTCGATCGGAGGCGTGCCAGGCAACAAGATCACTTTGCTCATAGTGCCCATTGTGGCAGCTAATGGCCTGTTGATACCAAAGACCAGCTCCAGGGCAATAACGGGGGCTGGAGGCACTGCCGACCTCATGCAGGTACTGGCACCTGTGGAGTTCACAGCCGCTCAGATCAAGGAAATGACCCAGAAGGTCGGTGCGGTCATTGTATGGGGGGGAGCTACCAACATAGCCCCTGCCGATGATAAACTTATCAAGGTGGAATACCCGCTCTCCATAGATCCCCACTGCCAGTTGCTTGCATCCATCATGGCAAAGAAGAGCGCTGTGGGAGCGGACAAAGTTGTTATCGATATACCCATGGGTTCCGGTACCAAGATACCCGATATGAAAACAGGACGCAAGCTCGCCAGGGACCTCATCAGCCTGGGGGAACGCCTGGGAATGGAAGTGGACTGTGCTCTCACCTACGGCTCATCACCTATCGGGCGGACCATCGGTCCAGCCCTGGAAGTAAGAGAAGCTCTAGAGGTACTGGAGACCATGCAAGGTCCTAACAGTCTTATTGAGAAGAGCGTTGGACTTGCAGGCATGCTCCTGGAAATGGGGGGGGCAGCAGCCCGGGGACAGGGACGCGATCTGGCACTCGAAACTCTCAGGAATGGCAAAGCTCTGGCAAAGCTCAAGGAGATCATAGCCATACAGGGCGGCAATCCTGACGTAACCAGCAAAGATATCAAAATAGGCGAGTTCAGTGCACAG
This sequence comes from Methanomethylovorans sp., assembly GCF_041305605.1. GTDB lineage: Archaea > Halobacteriota > Methanosarcinia > Methanosarcinales > Methanosarcinaceae > Methanomethylovorans. The sequence goes on along the minus strand of NZ_JBFYLB010000153.1, from coordinate 2,913 downwards.
ATAAAAGCTCCCAGCAATGGATATATAATAGAGTTCCGCAACAAGCGCATAGTACAGATAGCCAGGCTTGCTGGTGCACCCAACGACAAAGGCGCAGGTGTGTATATCCACAAGAAACGTGGTGAATCCGTACAGCAGGGAGAACCTGTTATAACCATCTATGCTGAAAAAGAAGTAAAGCTGCAGGCAGCTCTCAAGAGTGCCAGGCAGGATCCGCCATTGATCGTGGAAGGCATGCTCATTGAAAGAGTAACAGATATCCGCGAGGTATAACAGATACAGGAAACATCATGAGAAGAATAGTGATCTTACGTATTGGACACAGGGCCTTCAGGGATAAGCGTATAACCACGCATGTAGGTCTGACTGCCCGAGCCTTGGGTGCCGAAGGCATGCTGCTGGCTTCTGATGACCCTGGCATCAAGCAGAACATCGAAGATGTAGCCACTCGCTGGGGTGGTGACTTCTACGTAATCAACGATGTTAACTGGAAGCATGAGGTAAAGAAATGGAAAGATGAAGGTGGAAAGGTCTGCCATCTCTCCATGTATGGCATAAATCTCCCCGACGCTGTGGATGAGATAAGGCAATGTGAGCAGCTCATGATAGTGGTGGGTGCAGAAAAGGTCCCATCCGAAATATACGACCTTGCCGACTGGAACATTGCAGTGGGCAGCCAACCTCATTCTGAAGTTGCAGCTATTGCCATAACCATGGACCGCATAGCTATGATAGATCCCCTTAAACAGTCATTGCCCGGTGGACAACTGTCCATAGTACCCATGGAAAGGGGAAAAAAGGTCATCGAAAGATAATGAGTTCTATTCTTTTGCTTTCTTAATCCCTGATCTTTAAAGACATGCATGATCGAGAGCAAAGCCAGAGGATACGAAACCCTGAAGGACAGAGAACTTGAACGCTCCATTATTGAGATACTCTGTCTTGTATCTTTTTTGATCATGATCCCATCTTGAGGATAGAAATATCTGTATCAGCCCCGATCCTTTCAAGGATTGATTTGTAGAATAGATTATATATTAATAAATATATAATAACTCTTTGAATTAATCCTTTCCAATGTGTGCCCGGGGATATTATGCTCAAACCTTTAGACAAGATCACCATAAAGAGATCATCACTTATCGTAATCACCTTAGTATCAGTCTGCCTTCTGATATGTTCAGTTTTTTTGGGAACTGTGCTTTACGATCATTATGTTGAGCCTGAACAGCCCAATCTTGCTAACTTTGAGATCACTTCAATAAGCAGTTCCTCATTCAGGATAATCAATAATGGAACTAATCCAATTAATTTTGATGAGAACATTGTACTTATACTGGAATCTGAAGGGCAAACATATGAGTTCAATAGCTCAGTTATAAAAGTTTTGAATTCTGCAGGCACATACGAGGTCAATCTTACACAGCAGACCTATGCACTAAAGATCGATTCGGGAAAGAAAGTGACCGTAAAGGTCGTAGACTCGACCAAAGGCTCTGTAATACTTGAAGAAGAGGTAATTATTGCTGCTGGCAATACCACATCCTCCAATACTACATCTTCTGGTCCCTCACCAACGAATGATAACATAACAGATGATTCTACTTTAAATGAAGGATCTGATGACCATTCTATCATGGGCTCATCTACTACTGATAACTCCAGCATTGACTCTTCTGAATTTGATTATGTTTCCAACATATCTTCCACAGCGTACTCAGAGAATTCTTCCGGAGCAGCCTATCTGACAGATGCTTACCTGTACAACGGTACAGAACCCGATGATGATACAGAGCTTGATGATAGCGGTATCAATCTGGAGGTCCTTGAAGAAGAAGATGAAGAAGGAACCACTGTCCTGTTCATCAACAGTTCTGAAAATCCAATAGCAGGAGGAGTGGCACATTATTACAAGGGCGGGTGGAAGGATCTTGGAACAACGGACAGCAATGGGAAGGTTATACAAAAATTGGATGATGGGACCTATACTTTCCGTATGACCTATCATAATTCCTCAAAAAGCATCAGACAAGACATCAGGCTAGATAAAAGGATAGAATTTCAAACTGTCAATACCATATTTTCAGTATACGACAGCAATAACAACGTGGTAGATACGAATGCAGCAACAGTGCAGTACTATGCAGTTGGATGGAAGACACTTGGAAAAACCGAACATGGAACCATATCAAAGGAACTAATGCCAGCAAACTACAGTTTCCGTATCACTTATGGTAATATATCAAAGACCATGAAACAGGATATTTCAATAGATAATACAGTGGACTTCAGAACAGCAAATACAGTAGTTTCACTATGCGACAGCAATAACAATGTAATTGATACCAATGCAGCAACAGTACAATACTACGCAGCAGGGTGGAAGACATTAGGAACTACAGAGCATGGAACAGCTTCAAAGGAACTAATGCCGGCAAATTACACTTTCCGTATCACTTATGGCAATATATCAAAGACCATGAAACAGGATATTGCCATCGATAATACAGTGGACTTCAGAACAGCAAATACAATATTTTCACTATACGACAGCAATAACAACATGATAGATACGAATGCAGCAACAATACAGTACTATGCAGCAGGATGGAAGACATTAGTAACTACAGATCATGGAACAGCTTCAAAGGAACTAATGCCGGCAAATTACACATTCCGTATCACATATGGCAATATATCAAAAACCATGAAACAGGATATTGCGATCGATAATACGGTGGACTTCAGAACGCAAAATGCAGTAGTTTCACTATATGACAGCAACAATGTGATAATTGATACGAATGCTGCTACAGTTCAATACTATGCTGCTGGATGGAAGACACTTGGAACGACTGAACATGGAACGGTATCAAAGGAGCTAATGCCGGCAAACTACACTTTCAGGATAAC
>NZ_JBFYLB010000152.1:0-2808 GCF_041305605.1 Methanomethylovorans sp. | reverse complement strand
TATTGAGGATATAGAAGGGGATAAACGGGATGGAGCAAGCACTCTGGCCATCAGTATCGGACCTGAAAAAGCATCTTATATGGCTTCTGCAATTGGTTTTGTAGCTGTGCTCGCTAGTCCTCTGCCTTATCTGCAATCCCTGTTAACTGTGCATTATCTGGCAGTTGTCCTTATAGCTGACATACTTTTTTTTGCAGCCGTTGCTGCTATATTAAAGGAAAAGGATCCTGCCAAGTCATCAAAACTCTTCAAAATGGCAATGTTTGGGGCTTTGATAGCTTTCTTAGTGGGAACATGATACGTAAACAGATAATTTTGTAATTTCGATGATTTCAGGAAATCATAGAGTTTACATGACTCTCTTAGCTGAGTCTATGAATATATAGTACAAGATAGTACCTTCAATGCATTCAAAATCAATTAAGCATATTCATAACTTTTTAATATGTGTAAACCTATTAAATACATTGAAATTTTAATTTGGTGAAATGAATGAGAAGACAACAGTTGATTGTATATGGGATGCTAGCTGCAATCCTTATCTTTTTAATGGGAGCCACAGCTATGGCATATGGAGAACTTATCTCTCCATTTGATGGTACATTAATAGGTACCGCAGAAAATGTTGCAGGATCAGAGAGTGTAACACTTGATCCATATTACACTAACCTCCAGTTAAAGACAGGGGACAGTGAAAGCTTTGAAGTAATTGCAAGCAATAACGGTAACACTACTGAAACACTGAGTGTTTCTGTTTACAATCCCGGCTATTCGGAATATCCTATCGATGAAAGCTGGATATCAATTGACCCATCTTCAGCTGTTATTGAAGCCGGAAAAGAGGCAACCTTTAATGTCACTATAGCTATTCCGCAAGGAATTGAAGTGGGCAGTTACGATTGCATGCTTGTTTTCAACAGCGAACAAAACAGTTCCAACAGTATGGCGTTGATCGTAGATGTGTGGGACATCCCGGATATCCAGATCAGTACTTCGTACATATATGACTGGGTCGAAGCTGGCAAAAAGTACGATTATAAGATGATATTGAAAAACACAGGAACTTCTGAGATCTCGATCAACCCGAAGATGGCAGAATCCATGGATTTCTATGGAGGATACACGTCTGAGCAGGCTTTTGATAAAGATTCCATAGAGATCACGTCTCCTTCAAGCATACAGCCCGGGGAGAGTGCTACGGTAAATGTGAAATTATCTGTTCCTGAAGATGCAAAAGGTGATTTCTACGGGAATATTGATCTTAACATAGATGACCCCAGCATTTATGAAGATAGTGACCAGATATATGTTAACTTCCATGTGCCTGTGCAACCAGAGAAGCCTTACGAGATACCATTCAAAGTCAATATTAATGGCACTGCTACTATTGAACTGAAAACAACGAGATATGAGTACTATTCTATAAGCGATTTCGCAGACCCTTCATTTGAAGTGAAGATCATTGACCCAAGCGGCAATGAAGCTAAAAATACGCTGATAAACAATGTGTGCGGAGGTTCTGTGGCCATAGGCGGCGACCCTTATGCCTATACGAACCCGGAAGATGATAGTGAATACCGGGAAGATTCAAAGCAATATGCAGATACATACACTGTGCAGGTTTCCCCTGGCAATTGGACTTTGTCCGTAATGCCTTACGGTGCAGAAAGTTTTGAATACAATATCAACATCAAGCCAACTGAGTAAATCATGATACTGCCAGCCCTATAGCAGCTGAGATCAATGGCTGGCAGTATCATTACGTTTTTTGAAAAGATCTGTTCTATAATAGTCTCAGCGACTACTAAGGATTGTCCTGGATAATATCCTTTATCTGATGATTGGCATCTCCGGCATGTGCCAGGTATTCCTGCAATATCATGGGGAATGTGTGTGCAGGCACGAACCGCACTCCCAGCTCTTCAGCCCATTTCTGTATGCCGAAATCACTTGCAACCACTGCTGCATCCAGTTCCTTGGCAAGTATGAGAACATCGATGTCAGGAGCACTGTCAAGAATTCCATACCTCAGCGCTGAACGGTACTTGTTCCTGAACTTCCCGATTATTGAGCCGATAACACCTTTTTCTATTTCGAACTCTATCTGCTGCGTGTTCTCTGCTTTTGTAGTGAGAAAAAGACATTTGGTAGAACCTTCCCAGATGGCCTCTTCTGCAACTACCATGCCTTTGTTGATGCGTTCCCGCATATAGGAAACATATTCGTGGAAGATGCGGGAATTGATCATTACATTATATCTGTCGGGAGCTTTTTTCACAAGCCATGTATCTATCTTGGCTATAACATCCGCTTCACACGCATTGTTCTTAGCGAATTCGTGCAGTTCATTATATACTGAAGGGAAAGGCACATAGCAACTGATGCCAAGCTTAAGCCGTGCACTTGCTATCAGCTCCAGCATACTCTTCATGCCTTCACACAGTTTATCTATTCCCATGGACTCCCTTGCCTGCATGTCAGTAAGGGCTGTGGTATCCAGAACAAAACGTTGTCTTAACATGGAACTCCCTGAGCATTTAATTGGAACTTGCTATTATATTAAGGGGTGTGCTGGGATTAAAGGATTTGTGGCAGAGGAAGATTTAAAGGATTACAAAGAAAAAAAAGAGATTAGATAGTATGCTGGTTGATATAATCCCCATGATTTTCATTAAATCATCTTGCCCTTCCTCCCCACGACCACGAACCCATTCACCCTGTTACCTGTTCTTGTCGTAAACTCTTCGTTCCTGAAGAACTCTATCTCAAAACCATTCTCAACCAGAAGGAACACAAGTTCCTTTTCTG
>NZ_JBFYLB010000151.1:0-16730 GCF_041305605.1 Methanomethylovorans sp. | reverse complement strand
TCTTCTATTGCGGGTAATGCCTGCTGGCATTTCAGGCAGCCCTCCTCATAAAAATAGTCAACTGCAATGGCAGATGTAGTATTTTGAGCACAGATACCTACATTCACAGCTGTTATTAATAAAAAAAGAGTAAGAGCAACCAATAGTGCCTGCTTAATGACATGCTGTGGATGCGCATGTGGATGCATCATATGAGGTCTCTGAGACTTTTTTTGTTGAGATATTGAAGATTTCCCCGGTATCTGTGGAAACATAACCTTCGATCACATAGATAGGCTTTATGCCGGCGCATGCGCAGGTTCTTTCCATTACCTCTACCTTCCATACGTCTTCTTCCGGTGTTATAGGTGTGCCGTACATATTCGGTATCTTTCCGTTAACAATGGTCGTTCTGTTAACCCTCCAATCCTGCACATGGAAATAAGTGTTATAGTAAGTAGAGGTATTGCTATCGTTCATCATGATTATTCGAGCTTGTATAGAGCTTATATTGTGATCATTTTCATGTTGCGATGATTGCTGGATAACTATTATACTGACTGCGACAAGTGTAAAGATAAATGCAGCCACGGCAATCATGGCAGGTAGTTGTGAGCTTTTCATAGTTGTAACCTAGGTGCATTCTTTAATAACATTTTGTTTTTAGCAGGCAATGCTTATGTTCCCACCACTTATTTAAGTGATGTTAACACAATACGTTGCAGTAACAGGAGCAGTGAAAATGAGCACGGATGTTATTACAGGAAAACACCAGAAGAAACTTAGGGTAGAGTTCTATAAGCCAGAGGATTGCAGGCAGGTGTATTCCATAGGTGCCGTGGGGGGCCATAGCCCGTATGATTTCAGAATAGGTTTTTACAATGATAATCCCAGGCCAGGGGCAGATGAGGATGGAGTACAGGTTATCCAGCGCAGGCTTGAGACCGAGGTAATTCTTTCACCCCTTGCAGCTCTTGAGCTGTCCAGGTGGCTAAACCATCATCTGAAAGAATATGAAGCTATGTTCGGTCCTATACCACGACCTAACAGAGCTGAAACGAAGGCCGAATCCCCGGCTGATAATAGCAGGGAGAATACTGAGATACAGGGTTACATCTGAGTTCATTTCAGAAGTAATCGCTATAATTAAATAGGATACAATACAGTTTTAACATCCTATGTCCTGCCTATATGATCGGCGGGTTTATCTTATCAATTAAGAAGTGAGGATTCCATTTGTTCCCGAATAAGAGAGTTCACAAACTGGTTGGATCGAGGGTCCAGGTTGAAATGAAAGGAGATCTACATCTTCTAGAGGGTTTGCTCAAAAGTGCGGATGACTACCTTAACCTTCACTTAGTAGATACTGTGGAGCTATCTAACGGCCAAAAGCTCAGGTCTCTGGGTTCTGTGGTCCTTCGCGGCAATAATATAATTCTTATTACGCCTGCAGAAGAATAAGATTATAAGGCAGGATCCTAATAGTAAGTGTGGGTTGCCATGGGAATAGAAGAAACAGCGCTAGAGGTAATCAGCAAGCATGAAGACGGTGTGTTCCAGAACCAGCTATGGAAAGAGCTGGACATAGACAGCCGCAAGTGTTCGAGGGTCATAGCAAAACTTTTAAAGGATGGTTTGATCACTCGTGAATCTGCGGTGGACAACGGAGCAAGAACTTTCTTGCTCAAGACTGCCCATAAGGAAGAACCCTGTTTTCAGCTGTTGCTGTCAGGAGAGATGTTCTCTCCTTGTGCAGGCTGCAGAGACGCATGCCAGCCGGAGTCTTGCGAAAGGCTTACCGCATGGGTAATAAACCTTCCACAGGAAGACGTTGACAAACAAGAGGCCAGTGCAACTGAGTGATGCTGGCCGAAAGGTTTAATAAGGTTATGTACTATTTTGGAGTCGCTCAACCAGCGCTATTCAATGTGCTCCGGTAGTGTAGTCCGGCCAATCATTCCGGCCTTTCGAGCCGAAGACTCGGGTTCGAATCCCGACCGGAGCACCATAAACTTTTTTATACTCTCAATAATGATCAATGTTTTTCATTCTGTTTTGACTTTAAGTACCTAGAGTTGACGGTCCTGATCAAACCTTTGTAGAGAATCTTCAAATTTCGGTTCATGCTTCCATACCAATTGGTTTTTCTTTGGATATTACCCATTCCGTGACCGCCACAAGAACCTCAAACCCATCAACTCCACCATATCCATAAAACCCACCAGACAACACCAATACTCCAATGAAACCCTTCATAGTCGAGACCTACCGTTGAATATAATCAAAAACCGTTTTTAAACAGCCTTTTGGAAACTGTCCCTTATTTGGCTAAGCAGGTTTTTTAATCATATCCTTACTTATATTCTGTAGGTGCGACAAGAAACTATACTACGAATTGCGCCACTACGCTACCTCTTCCATTTGAGGTAATCCTACTGTGACATGCATAAATGGTAACATTTATGTGTGGAGCTCACAGGACAATATCAAGAAATCAAGGAGCCTGACATTGATAATTGGTTAGGATAAGAATACTACGAAGAACGTAAAGTGAACCATCGTAAAAATCGTGAAATAAAATAAGCGAAAACAGGCTGCCACGCTTAAACCAAAAGGTACAGAATCAGGCTGTAATGGGTCTGCGGACATTATAGCAAATGGACAAATGATTCTCGGTTTATAGATGGCTTCTAAGGTATTCACATTATTCATGGTATGGAACTTGGTAAACCCTTTATGCTCCTTAAAAAAAATAAGGTAGAGACCCTGTGAAGGGAATTTATGGCATAGAGGGCAGAGGATTAAGCAAAAAGCGAATGTCACTCTGTAATGGAATGAATAGGGGTTCAAACTTTGCCCTAACCCGAAAGGGTGCAGACTTGCTTACATGGTGTTCTATTGTATGAAAGGAGGCAAACTTCTGAATGTAAGTCATTCAATGATATCCTCTCAGGATAAGAAGCTTACAGACGCTCAACTTCGCCAGAAATGGAAAACTATTGACTGGCACAAGGTAGAGAAGAGTGTTAATAAGTTGCAAACCAGGATTGCAAAAGCGGTCCTACAAAACAAATGGAACCTCGTCAAAAGATTGCAGCATCTTCTAACTCATTCCTATTCTGCCAAACTTCTGGCAGTAAGGCGAGTTACTCAAAACAAAGGAAAAAGGACATCTGGAATTGATGAAGAAATATGGATAACTCCGAGTTCCAAAATGAAGGCTGTCCTTAGTCTCACTGGTAAAGGATACAAAGCTAAACCCCTGAAACGAGTCTTCATTAATAAGCCAGGTAAGAACAAGAAACGTCCCTTAGGTATCCCTACAATGTATGACAGAGCTATTCAATTTTTATATGCATTAGCTCTTGAACCCATAGCCGAAACAACGTCTGACCTCCGATCCTTTGGTTTTAGAAAGCATCGAAGTACCAAGGACGCATGTCAACAAATCTTCCTGTGTCTAAGCAAGAAGAATTCAGCCCAATGGGTCTTGGAAGGCGATATCAAAGGATGCTTTGATAACATAAATCATCAGTGGTTGTTGACCAATATTCCGATTGACAAATCAATAGTATCTCAATTTCTTAAAGCAGGTTTTATTTACAAACGTCATCTGAATCCAACCAAAGCAGGTACGCCACAAGGTGGGCCTATTTCCCCAATTCTGGCAAATATGACATTAGACGGTATTGAGAAGCTACTTATGACTAATTACCCTAAATGTGGTAAGTCCTCAAAGGTTAACTTCACCCGATACGCTGATGATTTCATAGTTACTGCTAATTCAGAGGAAACTGCTCAAGAAATCAGGGACATGATTATTGATTTTCTTAAAGAACGAGGTCTTGAAGTATCTGATGATAAAACCCTTATCACAAACATTAATGAAGGCTTTGACTTCCTCGGCTGGAATTTCCGCAAATACAACGGCAAGCTTCTAATCAAACCTTCCAAAAAGTCCATCAAAAGGTTTACTGAAACAATCAGTCAAACCATAAGGAAAGGAATGGCATGGTCTCAAGATGTCCTAATTGCCAAACTGAACCCCATTGTAAGAGGTTGGACCAATTACCATAACTCAGTGGTCTCCTCTGAGGTATTCCAGATACTTGATCATCGAATCTGGGAAATGCTATGGAGATGGGCTAAAAGAAGACATCCAAACAAATCCAAAGATTGGATTGTCAATAAATACTGGAAGAGAAGCTCTTCAAGAAGATGGAATTTCAGAACAGAAATCAATGGTTTACAGCTTCCATCCAATACCAGAATATACAGACACATTCCTTTAAAGCTGCAAATGAATCCAGTTCTTGATAGGGACTATTTCCGTGAAAGACGAAACAAACTGAGTTCCCGGAATGGGCATTCCATTTGAAAAAAAAAGACTGCTGCCTGATACAGAAAAGGTTATAGAATGCTTGAGCCGTATGAAGGGAAACTTTCATGTACGGTTCTTAGAAGAGGGAGGGCGAGTAATCGCTCTTTCTTATTCAACAAAGACTATTAACTGATTGATAGTCAAACACAGAGGGGTATATCCCCATGAATCTGTGTTAGTCTACGGTTTTTTGAAATAACAGGATTTCTAAAAAGCCTAACTAAGGATTGTTTAAAAGCAGCGAGAGAATGAGAAAAAAGGCTGTATGATTGTGAATAAGGTAGCGATGAAACATTGGGGATAGTATTAATGCAAAATAAAATTGTAATTGATATTAACGACAGTAAAACTGACTTAGTTATTGATGACAGTGTAGTTAAAGAATGGATTGATACATACAAAGAATATAGCCCCATGCTCAGACCTAATCGAAAAACCGTAGCTGAGATCGTTGAATATATAAAATTAAACTATCCTGCAGAAGAAGATAAATCAGAAAAGTGTAAGTCAGTGGTTGTTAATAATATTACAATGAATGAGCCATTTGCAAAGAGAATTCCTTATGGAAATGATTTAGATCCAATTGTATTTTTCATAAAAAACGAAGGTCGTGCGAACGACTTATATCAAAAACAAGAGGGTATTTACAAAAATGTTCCTATAATGATTGGAATGGAAAGTGGAACAGGATTTGTTTATGTAGAAGGAAGTAAAGAATTATCCGATGAAATAACTGCATTTCAAGGACTTGATTCAGATGAACTTACTAATTTTTATCTTGTAGCGAATTATGTCCGTTGCCTGAAAAAGTACAATAGATTAAATGAAGTGCTTAATCATACAAAACATAACGAACTTTAGATAGTTCTATTGTATTTTTTATAAAGTGGGACTCGTGGAGGCATACTACCTGGATTATTCCAGGGGATTCAATCACAGGGATTTAGTAACTTATTGATGTTTATTGATGTGTATCAGGCAGGCTCTACTCATCTTGAAGAGTGGAAAAAGATATAGGCAGAAACAGTCCACATGCAAAGGGTTATCAGTGGAATAATGTTCGCTTGAAAGAACATGATTCTACAAAGCCCTTTGCTTTTTTTCTCAAAATGAACCTGTTTTAATTTCTCCTGCACGTTTGTAGGAAGCTATGATTACTCCGTTCGGGGAGTGTTTCAGGTCGTGCAAAGTAAAAGCAGCAGGAATAGTGCCTTCGGCAAACAAGCGCTTGCCTGTTCCAAGTGTGATAGGAAATATTTTGAGCCAGAGCTCATCAACAAGATCGTGTTTCAATAGCGTTTGAATGAGGTTCCCGCTGCCATGAACATGCAACTGCGGACCTTCTTGTGCCTTAAGTTTTTTTATTTCCTCTACAACATTGTCTTTCAATTGAATTGAATTACTCCACTCAAGCTGCATCGGAGAATGAGAGACTACATACTTCTTTGCTTTATTGAGTGCTTCTCCCTCGTCATTATGGTTCGGCCAGTATCCGGCAAATATTTCATATGTCTTTCTGCCAAGCAAAAGGTCAAATGGCCTGCTCATTTGCTCGGTCATTACCTTGCCAAGGAAGTCATCAAAGTAAGGAACTGCCCACCCGCCATATTTGAAACCGCCCGAGGTATCTTCCTCAGGCCCGCCCGGAGCCTGCATAACACTGTCAAGTGTTATAAAAGATAGAACAATGATTTTTCTCATAATGTTTCCTCCCCAGAATTCTAAAGTGCTTGATTTTTTATATTTATCAATTCCCATATACTTTTTTCGGCTCCGTAGAGCGCCGGTAATTTTTTAATCATGTATTGGAGTGCTTATTAATCTTCTTTATTTTGATATCTCTCTGTGATTTGAACATCTTTTGATTAACTAACGTTAGATCATTTGGACTTGTATTGAATTCCATACACTAACTCCACCATTTGCTTCAGTTACTTGTTTTTCTTTTTTCTCTCCTGTAATGCCCTTTTTGAGCTTTAACCAGAATCCCGCACAGCATCACTCCAACAAACCCAATGTGAAAAAGAGTAATTGTACGGTCTTGGAGATTTTTGAACTTCGCAAGTTAAATACAGTTCTCTTATCTATCTTAGATGTAAGAAAAACAAGGAGATTATACTATGGGACTTGTAGAGATCAAAAGTGTGACAGTGACAGCAAAAGGATAGATAACAATTCCCAGCGCATTCAGGGAAATCCATATGAAAGAGCATGATCAGGCAGCTATTCTTGTGTATGATGATAACATAGAAGTCCGTCCGCTGGAATATATCAAGGAAAAGTTGGGATGTGCTGTAGCATCACAGGACTCTTTAACTAAGATCTGGGATACTCCTGAAGAGGACGAGGCCTGGGAACACCTCCAGAAATATAAAAAGTGTGGACACTCACATCAAATCAATATTCTGTAGATGTCTTGAAATTTTGCCAATCACTTTTTTCCGGATCTTTCCGGTATTTTCTGGTCCGGCGTGACCCCATAGAATTTTGTCCTTGCTTTGCCCCAGATGCAGCCATTTTTGCCGCATATCTTCAGTTCCAGATTCTGTATAACTTTACAGATGCCATTACCAGCTCTTGCTCCTTTACAGATGATACAATACTTTTCACAGAATATCGGTGGTTTTTGATTGACTGTCATATTGCTACCCCCTGCAGGTAAAAATGATCTGAGAGAATTTCGACAAACCTCTGATTCCGGCTGATCGCATATAGTCTTTAAGACTCGGGTTAAATGTCAGGGGTTTATCGTGATTCTCCGCTTCTTTTCCACAATAAGAACTGTTCAATTTGTCAGCTTCAAACCTGCTGCTTTTGCTCTGCCCATTAGCTCAGCATTGCTTTTCACTGAACCAGGCTCGCTGTATCCTGCGGCTATGATCGTATCGATCGTTTCTACACCCATGAAACTCTTAATGTTCCCTGCGAACTCTTTAAATACCGCTGCATATATAGCAGCGTCAGGGGCCCCATGGGAACCAACCAGTACAGCTTTTTTCCCGGGTGCCACACGAGGAGAGAAATCCGGATTGATAAGCGAATAGCACCTGTCCAGGAATAATCGCATCTGGCCTGTGAACTGACTGAAATATATGGGAGAACCCAGGACAATTGAATCTGCTTTTGTGATCGAGTTCAAAACCTTGGTAAGATCATCCTGCAACTTGCATTTATCGTGTATCTTGCAATAGCCGCATCCCTGGCAGCCTTTAAACTCCAGTTCATTGAGGTAGAATATCTCGGTTTCGGCTCCTGCCTCTGCTGCTGACTCAAGGGTTTGTTTGACAAGTGTAGCTGTGTTTCCGTTCATGCGTGGGCTTCCGATAATACCTATTGCCTTCATGTGATCGCCTCTTAATTATGTTGAAAAGAACTACCCTTCGAGGGCATTCTTCTATCCTATTTATTCTAACTATATTTATATACCATACAATCATTCAGGATAGTAACTTCCCGATGTGATATAATGCAAAGTATAGAATGTGTTCAAAGCAGCAAAAGCCATTGTAATTGTCCTATCGAGGCGACGTTGAACGTTATCGGAGGCAAGTGGAAACCAATGATACTCTGCCTGCTGGCCAATGGTACTCTACGTTATAACAAGATCCAGCAGCTCATTCCCGAGGTATCTCCAAAGATGCTTACAAAACAGCTGAGAGAACTTGAAGATGATGGATTGATAGCAAGAAAAATGTACCCTGAGATCCCCCCGAAGGTCGAATATTCAATGACCGATTTTGGAAGGACCGTTCTTCCTGTCCTGAAAACACTTCTGCACTGGGGGGCAGAATATCTGGGGAAGAAGTGCGTTGCAACAATGCAAGTGGAAGAAATAATAGATCTACAATAAACTATCAAGTCCCTCATAAATGAACTTTGAGCCGATCAAAATTATAAAGAGCAGCACAAACATTCTGAACTGTTCTTGAGGGATCCTGTATACGATCCTTTTGCCAAGATATGACCCCATCATTGCGGTCAGGAAAAGTAATGGTACAAAATAATAATGGGTAGCCGGTAAGTATCCGCTTTCAAGATAGATAGGGATCCTGGTGATATCGACAGCAAGAGAAATTGCTGCCATTGTCGAGATGTAGATGGATCTTTCAAGTTTGAAAGATGAGAGAAATGCTCCTCTTAACGCCCCGCCTGTGCCGATCATGCCTGCGAAGAAACCTGACAGAATACCACCAATGATATTGTTTTTTAATGTTGGTCTCAAAGAGAGATCAGGCTTATACAGAAAGAGTACTCCATAAAGTCCGAGGAAGACACCAAGAATAAATATCAAGACTGGCTGGGATATGAAATTTATCAGCATTGCACCTATCATTGTAAAGATCACACTTGGCAAGCCAAACCTGATCAGCAGATCCTTGTCTAAACCGTACCTGAAGAAAGTGATCCTGCCCATGTTCCCCGAGGCGTGGAATATTGCTACAAGTATCAGTGCAGTCTTGAAGTCGAAGAAGAACAGAGCTATGGGAAGAAAGATAGTAGATGAGCCGAATCCCGCCATCGTTCCAGTGATCTCTGCAAATAGAGCTAACACAAAGAAGAGTACGTCCAAATGGATCATTTAATACTTAATTATAGGGAAAGTGCAAAAAGGTTCTGAACAACTATTTCTGAGTTATTTGAAGGATCATATCGATCGAAACATGATGTATATGGTCAAAAAACAAGTGTAATAAAGATATGAAGATTCTGATTAACCCGTGAATTTGAGTTTTAGATACTTCCGATTAAAATACATCATCCTGATCCACTAAAGCATGATCTTATAGATGTAGTAACAACACGGTTAATTTCAAATAAACGGTTTTCAGCTGTAATTAAGTCTTTATGTACAGCTTCTTTTAAATAAAAAATCTAGTTTAATAAATCCCATGAAATAAAAAAGGCGCATGGGAAAAATGTTTATATAGAATCCAGTACAAAACTTTCGCATTAATAGAGTGGGGACTCAGATCTTTAACATAAGGGGCGAGCGATCGGGCGATGATAACTCCTTCTAATTAGTGTTAACTGTTCATATTTTGAAAGATGGGGTGGTTAGTTGATCTTGTGTGAATGTGGGAAGTTCATAGAGGGTGCTATATTTAAAGATTATATTAAAACATCTTTAAATCCATCTACAGGGACCATAGGTCATAGTAACTGCGGACTGATATTCAATTTCGTTGACGGAAAAAGGCAAAAGAGATATTCTTCCAGAAAAGAGCTTAAAGTGCTGGCAGCGAAGTTTGCACAGAATAATCTGCCAGTTGAAAATACTGCCCAGTTCCTGCTTGAAGTAGAGAGGTTCAAGTCGCAGGGTAAACTGCAGGATATTGAAATTTTGATAAATGCTTATCATGAAGTTCTGCAGAGAATGTTGTGAGACAGGATAAAGGTACATTATCATGATACCTTATGCCGACAACCTTGAGCATCTGCTGGATGAGCTTTCAAGGATCGACCAGCTTATTAGGATCCACCTTGAAAGAGTGCTGACAGCTGATCCCGCTCCTATGGATGAATTCATGGGTCTCTGTATCTCAGAGGCTGAAATACAAACTATTTATAAATTACCGCGTTTTCTGGGCATTTTTGAACCGTTGCCGAATGAAATAAAGGAAGAACTTGAAGCAGTGCGAAAAGATC
Source organism: Methanomethylovorans sp. (assembly GCF_041305605.1). Taxonomy (GTDB): domain Archaea; phylum Halobacteriota; class Methanosarcinia; order Methanosarcinales; family Methanosarcinaceae; genus Methanomethylovorans. The sequence continues at coordinate 6,724 of NZ_JBFYLB010000151.1, read as the reverse complement.
GTAATGCTAAAATTGACGAAAGCCTGAAGAAAGGGACACAACTGCGACTTCAAAAACTCATTGAACTGTTCGGCCTGGACCCATTCGAAACCGATGTGCTTTTGATCTGCCTTGCACCGGAGCTGGATCTGAAATACGAAAGAATATACGCCTATCTTCAGAATGACGTGACCCGAAAACGGCCCAGCGTCGATCTGATCATGAATCTGCTCTGCCCGACGATCGAAGCAAAATTAAGGTCCAGAACATATTTCTCTCCAGCTTCATCCCTGCTTAAATACGATCTGATCTGTCTCACAGGAAATAGACAGCATGACCAGTTATCTCTTATATCCAGCCTCATCAACGTTGATGAGAGAATAATCGGTTTTTTACTGGGATTTGACGAGCCTGCTATAGAAGTTAGAAATTTTTCAAACTTAGTTAAGCCTGAGTGCTCTTTTGATGACCTGATCCTTTCAGGCGATCTCAAAAGCAGTTTAAAGGACATGATAAACTGGTATATCCAGAGCAGATCTTCCTTGAAATTTTTGTTCTCAGGAGTAAAGGGCAATGGAAAAAAGAGTACATCAAAGGCTGCCTGCAGGGAAGTAGGTACAGATATGCTTGTAGCTGATACAAAAGCCCTGCTCAAAGACGGTCCATCCCAATTTCCCAAAATTACAAAACTCCTATTAAGAGAAGCCCTTCTGCAAAATTCAGCATTGTATCTCGAGGACTTCGATGCTTTGTTTGAAGATGAGTTATCTCTGACTTCCAGAGAATTCGGGATCCATATCAAATCTCTTATCCAGGATTTGAAAGCTTTTCCCAACGGGGTGTTCTTATCTGTAAAGAGACCACTGCTGCTCAATGAAGGATTGAAAGAAGATCTCATGAACAATGGGTTTATACATTTTTCCTTTCCCTTACCTTCATATCCGCTGCGTAAACAGTTATGGGGAGCTTGTTTACAAGGTTACGACGTGGCCGACGAAGTCGATTTGAATGTTCTTGCAAGTAAGTTCGAGTTCAATGGTGGTCAAATAAAGGATGCTGCCAGCACAGCATATACTTTCGCGAAGTTAAAGGCCCCTTCAAGTCCCATCTTATCAATGAAAGACCTTTATGAGGGGTGCCGGCTCCAGTCCAATCAGAAATTAAACTCCCTTGCCCTAAAGATCGATCCACATTATATATGGGAAGATCTCGTTCTTCCAAAAGATATAAAAGAGCAGTTAAAAGAAGTTTGTGGCTTCATCAGGTACAGGGGAAAAGTATACTCCGACTGGGGTTTTGAAAAGAAACTATCCCTAGGAAAGGGATTGAATGTTCTTTTTTCAGGGCCATCCGGGACTGGGAAGACCATGGCTGCACAGATCGTTGCAAATGCGGTGGATCTGGAGCTATATAAGATCGATCTGTCAAATGTGGTCAGCAAGTATATCGGGGAGACAGAAAAAAACCTTGAAAAGATTTTCGATGAAGCAAAAACAAGCAATGTAATCCTCTTTTTTGATGAGGCGGATGCGCTTTTTGGAAAGAGATCAGAAATAAAGGATGCTCATGACCGTTATGCCAACATTGAGATCGCTTATCTGCTGCAGAAAATGGAGGAACATGCAGGCACGGTAATCCTTGCAAGCAATTTCCGGAAAAATATAGATGATGCATTCCTGCGCAGGCTACATTTCACTATAGAATTTCCACTTCCCGATGAAAGGTCCAGGGAAATTATCTGGATGACCACATTTCCGGCTGAAACTCCCCTTGGAGATGATGTGGACTTCGGTTTCCTGTCAAAGTTCAAGTTCACTGGGGGAAATATAAAAAATATAGCTCTTGCCGCTTCTTTTCTGGCTGCAGAGGGTTCAGACATCGTGAAAATGGAACATCTGATCAAAGCTACAAAAAGGGAACTACAAAAGATCGGGAAGCTTTTTACTGAAGCTGATTTCGGAGAGTATTCCGGGTGGATCAAGCAATCAGGAGAACAGGATCATGTCTGATTACAGAGCGATAGCCGATGTCGGAGAAACGTTGATTGGATTATTAAGGGATAAAATGGAAGATCTGATCCCGACAGATTCGATAATACTGGCTTCTCCCGGAGAGATCGATGCCAAAGATAATGTTCGCCTGTCTCTGTTCTTATACCAGGTACTTGAAAATGCCCATTTAAAGAACCAGGAGATACAGGTGACAGATCCCACAAAGGTCACGTTCCCGCCACAAATCCTTGAATTATATTACATGCTGACATCTCATGTATCTTCCGGGGAACAAGATAAAACTGAAAAGGCATTGGAAGAACATAGAGTCTTGGGGAGAGCTCTGCAGGTTCTGCACGATAATTCTGTTCTGAGTGGATCGCTTTTGAAGGGAAACCTTGACAAAAGCGATGAATTACACATAACACTGACGCTCCCCAGTCTGGACGACCTTACCAAGATCTGGACCACCTTTGCGGGCAGGCCCTTCAAGTCTTCTGTTTGCTACGTGGTAACTCCGGTAAGGATCGATTCAGCCCGTGAGATGAGTGTTCAGAGAGTGATATCCAAAGAGATGGATTACATGCAAACGGTGAAGAAGAAAGAAGGATGATGACATGGTTTTTTCCACACCTTATGAGACCGGTCAGTATGTTGCATATCCGGCAGATATGCTAACGACCAGGATTTCTTTTGCAGTCAAGCTGATCGACGATTTTACAAAAAGCAAACCTATTGGCAGCATTCGGGTAGAAATAAAGGAAATAAAGAAAAAAGCCATAACAAATCCCAGCGGATATTATCTTTTCACAGACCTTAAAGCTGGGAACCATACTGTGAGCATTGACTCTGATCTTTATTTCCCACAGGAACTAACTGTTGATATTTCATCTTTTCCAGATATGAAGAATCCGGTAAGTGAGGTCGTTCTTACACCGAGAACTGTTTACCCTTTCCCCCAAAATGCGACACTTATAAGGGGTGTTGTCAGAGATGCAGCAAATGCACCAGTAAAAGGTGTGCAGTTGAGGGTAATAGGCAGAGATATGGAAACCATAAGCGATGAGAAAGGATGTTTTGTCTTGTATTTGAGGGGCATTGAAAATGAAGAGGAGGTAATCATTGAGAGTAAAAAAAATGGGAATACCAGAACAATTAACGTTGCTGCAAAAGAGTTCCAAACAGTTTCAGCGGGGTTTATCTCTCTTCCCTGATGAAGTACCTGATCCAGATATTCTGGAATAGGAATTTCGAACTATAATTCATAATTGTTTTTGTTTTCATGATAACATTTTGATTAGTTGCAGGTCAGAAAAAATATTTCAATAACACTATAAATAGATAAGGAGGAGAACATCATTCCAGAGTATTTAACACCGGGAGTCTATATAGAAGAGTTTGAGATTGGTGCCAGGCCGATCGAGGGTGTGAGCACAAGTACAGTGGGTTTCCTTGGACTTACCGAACGCGGTCCCACGATCCCGCCTAAACTGGTCACAAGCTGGACCCAGTTCATGAGGGTATACGGCGGTTATACCGAAGATTCCTACCTTCCATATTCAGTGGAAGGTTTTTTCACCAATGGAGGTAAACGCTGCTACATTGCACGGGTTGTCCGACGGGGAGATGAAGATACCGCAGGAGCAAAATCTGCTGCTTTGACCAAGGGAGAAGTGACTTTCAAGGCCGTTGGAGAAGGGGCCTGGGGCAACAGGGTTGCTGTAAGGATCGGGAACTCTTCGATCGACCCTGAAAATGATGAGCCTGCCGGAAAACGATCTTTTAAGCTGACAATAGCGTACTGGAAAAAAGTGAGTTTCCCGGAAAAGTTTAATGTTCCCGACACGGAAAAAGACAGGAAATTAAGGGAACTGCTTGAAAGAGCGGACTATGTGGAGACTTTTGACAACCTTTCTGAAGATGTAACATCACCGGACTTTTTCATAAAAAAGCTAGGAGATCCACTGAACGATCTTTCAAATCTCGTGGTCCTGGAAGGTTCAGGCAGGCCTTCAAACACGGGAACCAGTGTTTTTTTCGAGGCTCTGGCAAATGGGCTTGATGCAGAAGAAACCACACCACCAGTACCATTAAGCAGGCGCGACTTCCTTGGAGATCCTGCAGCAGTGCCGGGAACAAAAAACGGGCTTACTGCCTTAGGTGATATTGACGAAATATCTGTCCTATGTGCTCCGGATCTGCATCAGTTTTCTTCGGAAACGGAAAGGCAGACATTCATAAGCGATCTTCTCACCCAATGTGAAACTCTCAAAGACAGATTTGCTATCCTTGAGGTTGGGAAAGACAAGTCCAATGTTTCAGGTCTGACAATTACAAGTACAGCCGGCAGACAATCCAAGTACGGGGCTATCTACTATCCATGGTTAAAGGTGTACGATCCCCTGAGCCGGCAGATCAAGCAGATCCCACCGGGCGGGCATGTTGCCGGGATCTATGCCCGCAGCGATACCGAGCGCGGAGTGCATAAGGCTCCTGCAAATGAGGTGGTAAGGGGAGCAGTGGGGCTTGAATTCAGTCTCAGCAAAGAAGAACAGGGCATCCTGAACCCCAGAGGGATCAATGTGATCCGTAATTTCACGGATAGGGGAATTCTCGTGTGGGGCGCCAGGAATATCGTTCTTGATCCTCTCTGGAAATACATCAATGTCCGCCGTCTTTTCATCTACATTGAAGAGTCCATTGAAAAAGGTACTCAATGGGTAGTTTTCGAGCCGAACAACGAAAGGCTCTGGGCAAGGGTAAGGGCGACCATCACCCAATTCCTGACAACGGTCTGGAAGGATGGAGCTTTGATGGGTACAAAACCCGAAGAGGCGTTCTTTGTAAAATGCGACAGGACGACCATGACCCAGGACGATATTGATAATGGCAGGTTGATCTGTGTGATCGGCATAGCTCCTGTAAAACCTGCAGAATTCGTGATATTCCGTATAGCCCAGTGGGCAGGAGGAAGTGCGGCTACGGAATAAACGGCAGTTGCATTCCTGAAAGACAGAATGATCATCGGAGGAATTAATAATGGTAAGACAGGACCCATACAGACAGTTCAGGTTCAGGGTTGAGATCGATGGAATTACACAGGCGGGTTTTAGCGAGTGCACTTTTGCAGATACCACCACCGACCCCGTTGAATATAGAGAAGGGGACGAAATACCCGTATTTCGTAAACTATCAGGTTTAACCAAATACGGGAACATCACCCTAAAATGGGGGATCACAGATTCCATGGATCTTTACAATTGGAGGCAGCAGGTCATAGATGCAGGTGCGCAGGAGGCAAGGAGAAATATGTCCATTACACTTATCGACGAGGCTGGAAGCGATAAGGCCCGGTGGAACATTGTAAGAGCATGGCCAAGCAAATATGACCCGGTGGACTTCAGTGCCAAGGGTAATGAAGTTGCCATCGAGACGCTGGAAATAGTGCATGAAGGCTTTAAGAGAGTTTCCTGATAATGCGGAGGCAGGTCAGTGACATTCCAGACAGAATTTGAATTTACCTTACCCCGGGGATATGTGGACAAGGATGGAACTCTGCATAGAAATGGTATCATGCGCCTGGCCACTGCTGCAGATGAGATACTTCCTTTAAAGGATCCGAAGGTACAGTCAAATCCAGCTTATCTTACTGTGATCCTGCTTTCAAGGGTGATCACAAAACTTGGAAATCTGGAGAATATCAGCACGAATACGATAGAGAACCTTTTTGCTTCGGACCTTGCCTACCTGCAGGACTTCTATAGCAGAATTAACGAAGACGGAACAGCTAAATTAAGGACCACATGTCCGAAATGCGGAGAGCAATTCGATATTGGGAGTGAGTATTTGGGGGAATGAGGGGCTACCCCCTAGAAAGGATATACGAGGAGGTAGCCTTTATTGCATACCACTTCCACTGGTCCCTTGAAGAGATAATCAATATGGAACACAGGGATCGACATAAATGGTGTGATGAGATTTCCAGGATCAATCGGCGCTTGAGTGAAGAGAAACAACGGAGTATCCTTGAGGTTGAATAAGTTATATTGAATTTTTTAGATATAAGGGGGGAAAATGGTGGGTACTGCAGGAAAACCTGATCCATTCATGTCTTTTCGGTTTCGTGTAGAGATCGATGGGATCACATTTGCCCAGATGTCAGAGGTTACGGGGCTCCAGATAGAAACTGAGATCGAATCGTATGAGGAAGGAGGTGTCAACGATTTTGTGCATCAGCTTCCTAAAAGGACAAAGTATCAGCACATCATATTCAAGCGGGGGATCACCGAACTCGACCAGATGTGGCAGTGGTATCAGGATGTGATCAACGGAAAATTCGAAAGAAAGTCGGGAGCTATTATTTTAATAGATGCTACCGGGGAAGATAAATGGCGCTGGAATTTTTCAGCTGCATACCCGGTTAAATGGAGCGGCCCCGATCTTAAGGCTGACAGCAATACAATTGCATTTGAGACAATTGAACTGGCTCATCATGGGATCAAGAAGGATAGTTGACGGATGGATATAAAATGCTTACTTTATCTGATCCAGAGTTCCATACAAGAATTATGCATAAACACAGGGTAGGAAAAAGAAGGTATATTGTTTTTCCAGGACTTTTTTATAGTCAAATTCCCCGATGGCTCATCACCTTTCAAAGTAAAATGTATGTGACGGTCCGGGCATTAAGGCAAATGTTCCAGGATATTGTCCATAAGCCTGTTCCAGGAGCTTCAACATTCAAGGATAACAGA
>NZ_JBFYLB010000150.1:0-3207 GCF_041305605.1 Methanomethylovorans sp. | reverse complement strand
TTCGCATGCGGGGGGTGGGATTCGAACCCACGAATTCCTACGAAACAGGGTCCTAAGCCCTGCGCCTTTGACCTGGCTGGGCAACCCCCGCACAAAAAGAATATGTTGTAAATAGAGACTTCACATATTAATATTGCGGAGTTGAGTAAAATGGTTTATATGGAAAGTACTCTACAAGAAGTGTTTAAATAGAACAAAACAAAACTAATAGATGATGTTGCAGAAATCCCATATTGAAGTGCCCGAAAACAGGATCATTGAATTCTGTATAGCACATCACATCAAATCACTGTCTTTTTTTGGTTCCGTGCTTCGGGATGATTTCAGGAAGAACAGCGACATAGACGTGCTGGTAGAATTTGAGACGGGATACACACCAGGATTTTTTAAGCTGTTGGAGATGGAAGAGGAATTATCATCAATTTTGGGGAACAGAAAAATAGACCTGCGTACACCTGAAGATTTGAGCAGACACTTCAGAGACAATGTCCTACGGGAAAAAGAAGTGTGCTATGAAAAAGTGTAAAAGAAGTATTCATATTCCATGAATTATGGATTCAGACACTTTTCCCCTCGTAACTCCTTCAGTTCTTCCGCAAGCATTACCATCACTATGAAGAACATCAGGTAATCGGCTACCGGGGTTGCGAACCACACGCCTTTAAGCCCGAAGACCAGGGGCAAGGTGAACAAAAGCGGCAGCAGGAACACAAAGATCTTGCCCAGGTGAATGAACAGGGCAGACCTGACCCGGTTTATGGACTGGTAGTATGTGGCATTCACGACCACTACACCCTGCACCAGCAATGACAGCACAAATATCCTCATACCTCCCACAGTGACCTCAAGGAGGACCGGATCGCCGGGAGTGAAGAACTGCACCACTTTTTCAGGGAACAGGAAGAATATCAGAAATCCCAATGCACCTACTGCTACACACGCAGTCATGGCAAGCTTCAGAGTCCTGCACACCCGGTCATACAGACCCGCACCGTAATTGAATCCTATGATCGGCTGTACTCCCACAGCTATACCCTCGAACAGCATGTAGAATATGGAGAACGAATAACCCATTATCCCGTAGGCCGATACCTCTGCATCAGAACCATATCGCAGCAGCACGAAATTGTGCGCAAAGAACAGTATAGACACCGACAACTGCATGGCAAAGGAAGGCAGCCCGCTTTCCATGATCCTGTGCACGGTCCGCAGTTCAAACTTCATATTTCCGAGGTTTACCCTCAGACCCGCTTTGCTGCTGAAGAAATGCAGCGTCAAACGAACCGCACTCAACGCAAAAGCTATTACCGTTGCAATGGCTGCCCCGGTAACTCCCATGCCCATCCTCATGACAAAGACATAGTCAAGAACAAGGTTAACCAATACGGAAATTACCATTATGTTCATGGCGATCATCGGATAACCATCGTTCCTGACAAGCGGATCCAGAGTGATGGTAAGCAGGAAGAACACAGAGCCTATGAATATCACACGCAGGTAATCGTTTGCCATATCCTGTACAACTGCAGGTGCATCGAACAAACTTAAAAGCGAGTTACCGAATACAACGCCCAATATTGTCATGACAGCGGCCACGACAAACACAAGAGGAAAAACATTGGCTACTATCTTCCCTGCCTTATCCCTGTTAGACCTGCCAAGCTCAAGAGCCACAAGACTGGAAGAACCCATACCAATCATCACGGCTACAGCAACAATGAACATCACGGCAGGAAAAGCCAGAGTGACACCGGCAAGTCCCTGACTGCCCACTCCGTTACCTATAAAATATCCATCGATTATGGTCTGTACACCAGCTACCACAATACCCATGATGGCCGGAAATACAAACCTTCTGAAGAGCTTACCGATGCTTTCAGAACGCAGTTGATCTTCGGTTACCATTTCCATCCACATCGAAATACAAGGTTATCTGCTGCCACAATGCCGTGAAAAACTTTAATTTATGAAAATTGATTATTCCAATGGATGTCATACAAGCTCTTCATTAAGTAGTCATTTGAAATTTAGAAAGCGTGAAAACGCGCTACTCATATTAATATTTTCCCATTGAATGTAGTCTGAATGGTCTTGAATTGAAGCAAGGGATAAAAAAGGAGGATATATAGTAGGGAATTCTGGATCCCGTATTTCACCCTAGGGACTTTTTACTTTTCTCGAATACCCTATATGCCCTGAAAAGCATAAACCCAGAGAGCATAAATGCCAGTAAGTCCGACACAGGAAAAGCTACCCAAGCTCCATTCAGGCCATAAAAACGGGGAAGCAGCACAACTGCGGGAATAAGGAACAGTAGCTGCCTGCTAATGGAAAGAATAAAAGCGGGTTTGGCTCTCCCTAATGCCTGGAAGAAGATTGATGCAACTACGTTCAGACCTATCAAAGGCGTACCCAGAACCATGATTATTAAAGCATTTTTCCCCATTTCCAGATATGCTGGATCTGCACTGAAAATAATAAGAAGTTTTTCTGCGAAGATATAAATTATTAACAAGCCAACCAGCCCAAAGATTGTTACCATCACTAGGGACATTTTCACAGCTTCTACTATTCTATCATATTTCTGTGCTCCGTAGTTAAATCCGACAATCGGTTGTAAACCAAAGCCCATACCCAGAAGAGGCAGGAAGATAAAAGAATTGATCTTCATTACTACACCAATAACGGCAATTGCGACATCTCCTCCATAAATTGCAAGCACATTATACACGAAAATCATCATGACACTGTTTGAGCATTCCATTATAAAGGACCCAGTACCAATAGCCCCGATTTCCCTAATGATTTTAGGATCTGGTTTCAAAGTTTGTGGCCTGAAATGAATAGCTCCTTTTCCTTTTAGATAATATAGCAGGAGCCAGATCGAAACTACGGCTTGTGACAGTACGGTTGCAATTGCAGCTCCTTCGACGCCCATCCCATAACCAAACATGAAAATTGGATCAATGAATATATTGAGGCCTCCTCCTACAAGCATAGAATTCATTGCAAGACGGGAGTTTCCTTCAGATCTGATAATATTCTGAACAGCCACTCCAAAAACAAAGAAAATACCGCCTAAAATGATATACTTAAGGTAATCTCTGGCATAAGGCAGAACTCCAGCAGTTGCTCCGAATACCTTTAAAATGGGTTCAAGATAAAGAAGGCAAGGAACAGCTATAATCACACTTAAAACCAAACTCA
>NZ_JBFYLB010000149.1:0-10434 GCF_041305605.1 Methanomethylovorans sp. | reverse complement strand
TTCACTTCACCGAAGATCTGATGCTTTCAGTTTCATTTTTTCCGAAAGCATCAACGTTTTATTTTTAATCTCATAAGTGTCAGGAAAAATTTCCACATTTCATTTTTAGATAGTTTTGAGCTCCCAAGTGTTCTGTCAATGAATACTATGGGTGTTTCTCCGATGGCAAAACCTTTTTTATTGCACAGAAATAGCACTTCCTCAAGGAATGAATATCCATTCGATGTAATGGAATTCATCTCTATCTCTTTCAGCACCTGACAGGTATAACACCTGTAACCGGTGGTCATGTCTTTGACCCTGACTCCCAGTATAGTGCTTGATAGCAGGTTTGCACCTTTGCTCATGATACGTCTGTGCATTCCCCAGTTCTCTACTCCACCCCCAGCTATATACCTGGAGCCTACCACTACATCATATCCCTTTAGATGCATATCGATAAAATCGGGAATATATGCAGGATCATGTGAAAGATCACAGTCCATGGAGAATACAAGATCTGCCATATTATTTTCAAGTGCATGCCTGAAACCAGCTATATATGCAGTCCCAAGTCCCATCTTTCCTTCCCGGTGTATGACCTGCACTCTATGCTCCTTCTCAGCAATCCGATCTGCCAGTTTTCCTGTGTCATCAGGGGAATTGTCGTCCACAACTATTATATTTCCCTTTACGTGATGGTTGTCAAATACATCTAAAAGTTTTTGTATCACCAGAGGTAAGTTCTCTTTTTCGTTGTATGTGGGAAGAACAATAGATACATGCACGTGTGGGTCCTCTTTGATTCTTGTCCCGAATAGTCTTAAGCAATGATTATGTATGCAATACTATTTACTTATTTTAATATATAGGAATATATTTAAATTGCCGCATATTTTAAATAAATACGCATAACTGAATTCTTAAGTACTATTAATATTATCCTATGCACATAATCCTCCAATCCAGTTCGAATGTGATCAAATGTCATACAGGATAATTGAGAAACGGGATATGGTGCACCAGGTACACTTGATGAAGGTGCTTGCACCTGATGTGGCAAGAGCTGCAAAGCCCGGGCAGTTCGTGATAATCAGAATTGATGAGCAAAGTGAAAGAATCCCTCTCACAGTTGCGGATTATAATGTTGTGGAAGGTTCTGTAACCATTATTTTCCAGGAGATGGGCAAAACGACCAAACAGCTGGCCACTCTGAAAGCTCAGGATGAGCTTCAGGACTTCGTAGGGCCGTTGGGCACTCCATCCGAGATAGAAAAGCTGGGTACGGTTGTACTTGTGGGGGGGGGCGTGGGTGTGGCTCCGGTCTATCCACAGGCAAAAGCCTACAAGGCCGCAGGCAATAAAGTGATCTCTATCATAGGTGCCAGAAGTGAAAACTTGCTGATTCTCGAAGAAGAAATGCGCACAGAAAGTGATCAATTGCTAATATGTACGGATGACGGTACCAAAGGTCATCATGGTTTTGTTACTGATGTGCTCCAGAAACTGCTGCAAAGCGATGAGCATGTGGATCGGGTAGTGGCCATTGGTCCACCCATAATGATGCGGGCGGTGGCCGGTGTCACAAAGCCCTTCGGTGTCCAGACCCTTGTAAGCTTAAATCCCATAATGATCGACGGTACGGGCATGTGTGGAGGCTGTCGGGTTTCAGTGGGCGGTGAAACTAAATTCGCCTGCGTTGACGGACCTGAGTTCGATGCCCATAAGGTAGATTTCAATCTGCTTATGAGCCGCTTGGCAGTTTACAGGGAAGAAGAGAGTAGTTCCCTTAAGAAACACGAATGCACCTGTGGAGGTGGGCAGTGATGGCACTAAGACAGTCCATGCCATTGCAGGACCCCGGAGTAAGGCGCAGGAACTTCAATGAAGTCGCACTGGGCTATACCGAGGAGCAGGCTGTTGCCGAAGCTGCACGCTGCCTTCAATGCAAGGATCCCAAATGTGTGCAGGGATGCCCTGTAAATATCGATATTCCGACTTTCATCTCTTTCATTGCTGAACGTGATTTCGATGCGGCTATCAGTACCATCAAACTTACCAACGCTCTGCCTGCAGTTTGCGGGCGTGTTTGTCCGCAGGAAGTGCAGTGCGAAGAATACTGTGTGCTCGCAAAGAAAGGACAACCCATAGCTATAGGTCGCCTTGAACGTTTTGCTGCAGACCATGAAAGCGCTAAAGGTATCAAAGCACCGCAGAAAGTGAAATCTACCGGTAAACGTGTGGCTGTGGTGGGTTCAGGCCCTGCAGGACTCACAGCTGCCGCTGACCTTGCAAAGGCGGGGAATTCTGTGACCATTTTCGAATCACTCCATGAGCCGGGAGGAGTACTTACCTATGGAATTCCCGAGTTCCGTCTGCCCAAGGCGATAGTGCGCCAGGAAGTGGAATATATCAAGCAGCTCGGAGTGGACATAAAGGTGGATTATGTCATCGGAAAGATCAAGACGCTGGATGAACTGAGGGAAGAGTTCGATGCGGTATTTCTGGGCACAGGCGCAGGCCTTCCCAATTTCATGGGTATCGATGGAGAGAACCTCAACGGTGTTTATTCTGCCAATGAGTTCCTGACCCGTGTGAACCTTATGAAGGCTTTCCGTTTCCCTGATTATGATACGCCAATAAAGCGCGGTAAGAAGGTTATAGTGGTAGGTGGCGGAAATGTGGCAATGGATGCTGCACGGTGTGCCCTCAGGCTGGGTGCGGATGAGGTCAGCATTGTCTACCGCCGTAGCGAGGATGAACTGCCGGCACGCAGAGAAGAAGTGGAGAATGCTAAGGAAGAAGGAATTATCTTCAGGCTGCTCACCAATCCTGTCCGCATTCTGGGTGACGATAAAATGAATGTCAAGGGTGTGGAGTGCATCAGGATGGACCTTGGTGAACCGGATGCCTCAGGCCGCAGAAAACCTGTGCATGTAAGCGGTTCAGAACATGAGGTCCAAGCCGATACAGTGATAATCGCCATAGGCACATCTCCTAACCCTCTCATATTCTCAGGTTCCGGGGGTCTTAAATCCACTTCTAAAGGCACTATCACGGTGGACGATTCATCCATGAGCTCTCTTCCGGGCGTATGCGCAGGTGGTGATGTGGTCACGGGTGCTGCAACTGTAATAAGTGCGATGGGTGCTGGAAAGCTCGCTGCTCAGACCATCAACGACTACCTTAACAAGCAATGACCGTCTAAGATCGGTCAATTTTTTTTAACATATACTACAATGAAACCACAAAACAGATATTTTTCATCCACTGGAAATTCTTCTGCCGGAAAACATCCCGGATCACAATTCCAAAGCAGAGCTTCAAGGTCCTGGAAACAGCATGGTGTCGATCTGAAGCATTATATTTTCTGGTGTCAGCGTTGTAATGTACCTCTGTTAAAATCCACCTGTGACATCTGTCAGTCAGAAGGCACTCATGTTAATCTGTCACCTCCCGGGGACATAAGGTTCTGTTCACCCCATGAGAAAGAAGTGCTCAAAGATCTCCTGTTAACAGCTTTCGGTTGTGACCCCATCGGTGATCGGATCGTATTGCTGAACAAGGCCACAGGTGATGACAGAACAGATGAAGTGATAGTTGACGGCTTGCATTTTGGTGTACTGCGTTTTGATATGAAAACGTTGGGTTATGTTTTTGACCTTTCTATCGATGGTGCAAAGATCCTGGCAGCAAATACTGCAAATAAGACGGTTGAACTAAGGAAGGCTTCCAGTCACCTCAGCGGCAAGAAGATAAAATCTGATCAGTTTCTGCAATTCACACACGACATAAAAAAAGGGGATACTGTCCTTATCAAATGCAGAAATCTCATAGGCTTTGGTGTATCTCTTTGTGATCATGAGCACTTTAGCATTTCGGAGGATGCCATATTAAGGGTCAGGAAGCTTGACGGGAGCACAGTTTCCCTGAACCGGCGTATATCTTCCATACATGACGTAATAAAGGCGAATGCAAGCCACATGGAGAAAATATCAAAGGATGCCTCCAATGTGATTAAGGGTATCGCCAGCCGCAAGGAATACAGGGATCTGCCTGTTCATGTGTCCTTCAGTGGAGGGAAGGATAGCCTGGTGGTACTTGATCTGAGTATCAATGTTCTCAAAGGCAGGGAAGTCAGGGCTTTTTTCCTCAATACGGGCATTGAGTTCCCTGAGACGGTGGAATTTGCTCGGCAGTTCTGTGCCAGTCGTAGTATAGAGCTAAAGGAATCAGCTGCAGGGGATGCTTTCTGGGAAAACCTTGAAAGGTTCGGTCCACCTGCAAAGGACATGCGCTGGTGCTGTAAAGTATGCAAGCTGGCACCTGCTAACAGGCTGATTGATGAATCAGTGAGTGAAGGGGAAATATGCCTTACCGTCGACGGCAAGAGAAGATACGAATCGTTTTCGAGGGCTTCTATTTCTGCAAGTGAGAAAAATCCCTTTGTTCCCACGCAGCTAAATATTTTCCCCATCCGCGACTGGCGGGCAATTGAGGTATGGCTGTACATATATGGGAAGAAGCTTGAGTATAATCCTCTATATGATCTGGGATTCGAAAGAGTGGGATGTTATCTATGTCCTGCCTCCCTGTCTGCGGAATATCAGCTTTTTTCCCGGTTGCACCCCGACTTGCATGCACGCTGGCATGCATACCTGCTGGAATGGGCCAGCAAAAAGGGGCTGCCGGAATCATTCGTGGAACATGGCTTTTGGCGCTGGAAAGAACTACCTCCTAAAATGCTCAAGCTTGCAGAAGATCTTGGGATAGCATATGATGTTCCAGTAATAAGTGAAAGCTTTAGTGTGGAGTCTGTAAGCGGTGTTTCTCCATGTACAAGTGGAGGTTTTACCATCGAGGCAAACGTAGGGGGTATTTCTCTACAGGATGCGGCAGATGTGTTGCATATTGTAGGTGAAATGAAAGCTGCTGAGAACATGGGAATGCTGCTTGTAAGGAACAATGATGCAACTGTTAAGTTCTTCTCTTCGGGTAACCTGCTGGTCACTTCTGACAGCAGGGAGAAAGCCACTGAAGTATTCAGGCAGGTCGTACTGCAGCTTATGAGAGTGTGCATGTGTACCAGATGCGGTATCTGTAAGGGAGTTTGTCCGGTGGGTGCCATTGAAGTCGATGATATGCGCGGCCTGTATATCAGTGATGCTTGTATCAGATGTGGCAAGTGTATAGAACCATGTGTGGTCCTTAAATATGCTCCCCGTAATTTGCCGTGGCTAAAGCAGGACCATTGATATGTGGGTGAAGCTTTAATACTTTTATACTACTTATATTACTGTCTCAAAATAAAAAGTGCAAGATGTGTATACATGCAGTTAGGTCAATTAGATGGTATTTCTGTGCTGATATCTTCCAGATTAAAGATAGCTGTTGGTTTGATCATTATACTGCTTTCACTGGTACTTGCATCTATTTTTCTGCCCCTTGCGGATGGCATAGTGCTGGGTCTGGTCCTGGCATATATAGCCCGGCCTATATATCTCAAGTTACATCGCTATCATAGACTAGGCGCACTGATTGCAACTCTTATCATTGTGCTTCCAGTGGTCTTGATCATAGGCTCAGGTGTATTTGAGATAGTAAGGTTTGTCGGCTGGATCTTCGATAACCAATCTGTATTCATTAACAATCTGTTTGATTTTGTTGTGTCCATAGATGTACCGCCGGAATACAATGAGCAGATCCGTCAACTTATATGGGATACATCCACTTCCATTCTCCCTCTACTGAGTGGATTTGGTTTACTATCCTATGCGAAGACCATTGTAATGTTCATTCTCAATTTGATCATATCCGTATTAGTCTGCTATTTTTTTCTGGCGGACGGGTACAAGGTTTACAAAAGTATGGTTGCCTTCATGCCGGTAGACAACAGGCCGTGGGTTGCAGAGTATGTAAGACATCTGGATCTGATACTTAAGGGCGTGTTCATTGGCAATGCCTATGCTGCATTATTTGTAAGTGTCACTTCTCTTGTGGTCTTTTATATCTTTGGCTTCTCCCATATTCTAGCCCTTGCTACTCTCATCTTTGTTGCATCCATTATTCCCTTATTCGCTGGCTATATAGTACTTGTTGCTCTTGCGGTGCTTCGCTATTTCCAGATGGGACTTGAGGCAGCGGTAATCTTTTTTATAGTGGCTTCCATTGTCATCTATGTGCCACCAGAGTTCATCCTGCGTCCTTACCTTGCAAGTATGCATTCACGTGTGCATCCTCTGCTAATAATGCTTTCTTTTCTGGGCGGTGCTTTTGTAGGGGGTATCTCCGGGTTCTTTTTGGCACCTATCATTCTTGCCTGTCTCATATCTGCTTATAGGGTTCATATGGGAACTCCTGTATATGGTGAAGAGAAAAATGAAGATCTTCCTTCCTGCTAGTATATCCGCAAGAATCTGATTGAGCAGCTTCGAATTCTTTTTTGTTAAAAAGGTTTATAAGGATTGTTAAATCTAAGTCTACAGGTAATTTCGCAGGTGAAATCATGCAGTTATTGCTCATCCATTCCGATTATATCGAATATGAGGTCAAGAAAAGCACCCCGGTGGCAGAGAAGATCGAAGACCCGATGAAGTCTGGCAGGCTGGAGGATGCACTCACAGTTTTCATAGCTGTAGAAAAGGCAGACGAGGCGAATCCTGATGAGGTGGTATTGAAAGCGGTCTCGGAGATAGAGAAGGTTACAGGCCAGGTAAAGGCTGACAACATTATGCTTTATCCTTATGCTCACCTAAGTCCAAATCTCTCTTCCCCCAAAGTTGCAGTTTATGTGCTTACTGCCATGGAAAAGGAACTCTCGGGTAAGTACACTGTAAAGAGAGCTCCATTTGGCTGGTACAAAGCATTTAAGATCAGCTGCAAAGGTCATCCTCTTTCTGAACTTTCCAGGTCAATATCTCCTGAGAATAAAGATGGTGTCAATGTTGTCTGTGCCCTTGAGGGAAAGCCGGAGGTCGTTTCCGAAGCCCTGAAAGCTGAGAGCACTGCCAAATCATATTGGCGTATCCTTACGCCGGATGGTCAGCTTCATGAAATGGATGGTTTTGACTTCAAAGGCCATGAAAACCTGAGCAAGTTCGTGGATTATGAGATATCCAAGAAAAGAGAGGTAGAAAGAGCACCTCCTCACGTTGAGCTTATGCGCAGGCTTGAGATAGCTGATTATGAGCCGGGTTCTGATTCCGGTAACATGCGTTTTTATCCCAAGGGCAGGCTTATCAAGTCCTTACTGGAAAACTACGTAGTTGAGGAATCACTAAAGGTAGGGGCCATGGAGGTGGAGACTCCGTTGATGTATGATATGAACCATCCCACTCTTAAGAAGTATCTTGACAGGTTCCCTGCAAGACAGTACTCCATAGAATCCGATAAAAGGCAGCTTTTCCTGAGGTTTGCTGCATGTTTCGGTCAATTCCTGATCAATCATGACATGACCATGTCCTACAAGAGCCTCCCGCTGAAGATGATCGAACTTACACGCTACAGTTTCCGTAAGGAGCAGAGGGGCGAACTTGTGGGTCTGCGTCGTCTGAGGGCGTTCACCATGCCTGATATGCACACCCTCTGCCATGACATGGGGCAGGCTGTTGCTCAGTTCGACGAACAGTACAATATGTGTATCCGTATTCTGGACCAGGTCGGTATCAAGTTAGAAGATTTCGAGGTTGCCATCCGGTTCACGAGGGATTTCTACGAAGAGAACAAGGATTTCATCACTAACCTTGCCCGCACTGTGAACAAACCGGTGCTCGTGGAGATGTGGGATACAAGGTTCTTCTATTTCGTGCTCAAGTTCGAGTTCAACTTTGTGGATGCGCTGGCAAAGGCAAGTGCTCTTTCTACTGTGCAGATAGATGTGGAGAACGCTGAGCGTTATGATATTAAATACGTGGATGCTGCAGGTGTGGAGCAGCGTCCAACCATATTGCACTGCTCCCCAAGTGGTGCTATTGAGCGCTGCATCTACGGTCTGCTGGAAAAAGAGGCCATGAGAGCTGAACGTGGGGAGGTCCCCATGCTTCCTGTATGGCTTTCTCCAACTCAGGTAAGGGTTCTTCCTGTATCTGAAAAGCATTTAGAGTTTGCAAAACAGATCTCGGATAAGTTGCATTGCCGTGTGGATATCGATGACAGGGAAGATACTGTGGGCAAGCGTATACGTGAAGCAGGACGCGAATGGGTGCCTTATGTAGTTGTCATAGGGGATAAGGAAGTCGAGACTGGCAGGATAAATGTGACTGTCAGGTCTGAGTCCCAATCCAACCGCCCCAAGACTGTGGAAATGTCACCCGAAGAACTGGATGCTCGTATAAAGGCAGAGATCGCTGGTTTGCCCTACAGGGGGCTGCCTCTTTCAAAGATGCTATCTTTGAGGCCAAAGTTCATATAAGATGGTTCCTGAATACCCTTCCATGGATATTGGACGCGTACTTGTCGAGATCCATGTATGTGGAAGGGTGCAGGGAGTTTTTTTCCGGCAGTTCACAAAGAATACTGCAGAGGAACTTGGAATTGCAGGTTATGCGCGTAACCTTCCCGATGGTTGTGTACAGGTGCTGGCCGAAGGACCTAAGGAGTCAGTGGAATTGTTTGTACAAAGGCTAAGAGTAGGCCCTCCGATGGCACGTGTGGATTCTCTGGGGACCGAATGGAAACAACCTTCCGGTGAATTTGCAGACTTTGTCATAAGACGTTGAGTATTCGGGCATTTGGACGCAATGACATTTTTCACAGGTACGTTATATCAGACTCATCAGAGGACAGTGGGATGATGAACAACATAGTAATTGTTAGATATGGGGAATTGGCACTGAAAAGTCCTGGTGTCAGGAACCACTATGAGAAGATCCTTATGCGCAATATCTCAGCTATGCTTGATCAGCGCGGTGTGGAGTATTCAGGCCTGAGCCGGGAATGGGGAAGAATATTTATCCGCACTTCTGATGAAAAAGCTGCCAGTGCTGCAGCTGATGTTTTTGGTGTGGTGTCTGCATCATTTGCAACAGCTGTTGATGCAAGCCTTGAGGCAGTATCCAGGAAATGTGCGGATATCGGTGCGGAATTTATTGTGGAGGGCGATTCTTTTGCCATAAGGGCCCGCAGGACCGGCAATCATGATTTTTCTTCCCAGGATGTAGGACTGAAATGCGGAGATGCTGTCTGGCAGCGCTTGCTTTTAGAAGGCAAAACTCCTGCGGTGGATCTTACCACTCCGGACAAGGAGATCTTTGTAGAGGTACGCCAGAAGGAAGCGTATGTGTTCACAGAGAATTCCAGGGGTGTGGGTGGTCTGCCGCTGGGAACTCAGGGAAAAATGGTCGCCCTTGTGTCAGGTGGCATTGATTCTCCTGTGGCTGTATGGCTCATGATGAAAAGAGGGGTTGAGATAATTCCTATATACTGCAGCAATGAACCCTATGCTGACGATTCTACCAGGCAGCGTGCACTGGATAGTATAAGGGTGCTGCAGCAATGGGCTCCTGGTCATCCGTTTAAAATATATGAGATTCCTCACGGATGCTCTCTGAAGGCTTTTGTAGAGCAATGCTCCCGCAACAAGACCTGTGTACTGTGCAAAAGGACCATGTACCGGGTTGCTTATGAGATCATGAGGCGTGAAGGTGCTACAGGGATCATCACTGGCTCTTCCCTGGGGCAGGTAGCTTCCCAGACTTCTGCAAACATGTATGCCGAACTTTATGGCCTTGCCATACCGCTCTACCATCCATTGATTGCTCTGGATAAGTCGGATATTATAGATATTGCAAGGAAGATAGGTTCTTATGATGTATCCATCAGGCCGGTAACATGTTGTTCGGCTGTGCCGGAAAAACCTGAGACCAAAGCTGAATGTGATTCTCTGCTGTCTGAAGAAAGCAAAGTTGATATTGATGGTCTGGTACATTCCTCCGTCTCAGACGCAAAAGTATTCAGATTGTGATCTGTGCAGTATATGTGTTGTATTTGAACAGATTCACTGTTTTTATATTTTATTTTAGTTTTTGTATCTACTCTAGATTCAGTGTCATCATCATTATAATTACTAATTTTTATCTCCTGGATATCCTCCGTTTACTTACAATGGACTACAAAACCCTTATATATTTTGATAACGTATGCACAGAATAGGCGCACAGAGTAACAACAACATGAATTTCTAGCACAAATTTCATCCTTTATCTCTCGTCCATTCCCTCAAATTTCATGTGCGCCTGCTTCTAATTTACTGTTCATGTGATCAATGTTCTTGTTCTCCATTCATACTTTTTGTTCAGATAGTTGCACTTTTCTTAAATGTCGGTGGATTTAACCAATAAGTTTTATATAAATACATGTATAATTTACTCTAATTAGTTTGAACTCAATAACATCTGAAGTTGAGACTCTATGAGTAAATTTCCATGGGAACAGACAGGCCAGAAGAAGGAAGTGGAG
>NZ_JBFYLB010000148.1:0-15072 GCF_041305605.1 Methanomethylovorans sp. | reverse complement strand
ACCCATTTGCCAATGGCAGGATCAAGGATGAGCTTGCTGGTGTCCATGCCTTTGTCATGTGCCTGCCTAATGATGCCGGCCAGGGAGTCCATTATGGCATTCATTCCTATCGGATCACCAGGGACCTTATCAGTAGCCATAGCCACTACAGGGCAATTATGGTCCACCACTGCATCCAGCATCTCCTCATCGGATTTGAAACCGGAAACATCATTGATCATATCGGCTCCCAGTTCAAGAGCCCTTTCGGCGATGTCAGCAAACATCGTATCCACAGAAATGAGGACATCTACGTTATCTTTAAGAATATTCAGTGCAGGCCCAAGCCTTTGCATTTCCTCTTCCCTGCTTATCACAGGCTTTGCAAGCATCCATGTGGAACGTGCTCCTATATCCAGGATAGTGGCACCACTGTCCACCATACTGTGTGCCTTGTCCAGTATGGAGTCTATGTTCACCACAGATGACTTATAAAATGACTCATGGCTGAGGTTTAAAACTCCCATTATCCTTACAGGGTGTTCGTCACCAACTTTCAAGCCGCAGATATCTGCATCAACAAACATTTTCTACCTGAAAAAGTATGAGGTCAATGAATATTTAATATTGATTCTCCTATTTATTTCTCTTTATATTAGTTTTTAGAGGTGTCTTTAGCTGCCATTAGTACATGCTGCATGAGTATGGAGATCGTCATAGGCCCCACACCTCCGGGTACCGGGGTTATGAGTGAGGCTTTCTTGATCACGTTCTCAAAGTCCACATCACCGTATACCTTTCCATCCTCTTCGGTGATCCCTACATCAAAAACGACAACACCCTCTTTTACCATATCGGCCTTGATAAGGTGTTTAACGCCTGTACCAACTACAAGTATGTCTGCATCCAGAGTATATTGTTTCAGGTTTCTGGTGAAGACATGGCATACTGAAACAGTGGCGTTGCGGTTTATCAGCATTGCAGCCATGGGTTTTCCTACAACGTTGCTGTGTCCGACAACCACAGCATGTTTTCCCTGTATCTGGACACCATGCTCTTCCATTGCCCGGATTACTCCTTTTGGAGTGCATGGTACAAGGCCCTCATTACCTATGAGGAGATTTCCCATGTTGTACGGATGAAAACCATCTGCATCCTTTTTAGGGTCTATGGCCAGCATGGCTTCCTTGTCGTTAAGGTGTCGTGGAAGAGGTAATTGTAGCAGGATTCCGTTAATGTCTTCTCTCAGGTTGAGCTGCTTTATGTGGGCTATAAGCTCTTCCTGTGAGATCGAGGCTGGAAGGTCGTGGTCTTCTGCATGTATCCCTGTCCTTTCACATGCTTTGTGCTTAAGGCGTACATACATTTTTGAAGCAGGGTCTTCTCCAACCAGAATGGTAGCGAGGCCCGGAATTACGCCCCTTTCGGCTTTAAGTGCCTCTACGCCCTTCTTTACTTCTTCCTCCACCTTCTTTGCAAGGCTGCGCCCATCGATAATCCTCGTACTATATTCCACGTCCACCACGGCATCCACCTCTTTACCTGTATATGGGGAATCTGCTGCAGAGCTGTTCCACATCAGAGCTGGTTTCCATTAGAGCTTGTTCATTGCCAATGTTAAGGATCACATTCTCTATGAAACCGGCAATGTCTACCATTTCCATTTCTTTCATGCCACGGGTGGTTGATGCAGGGGTGCCTATCCTGATACCGCTGGTAATGAACGGGCTTCTGGTCTCAAAAGGTATGGTGTTCTTGTTGAGGATGATACCAGCCTTGCTCATAGATGCCTCTGCATCTTTTCCAGTGATGTCGAACTTATTGAGATTCAGGAGCATTACGTGGTTATCCGTACCTCCTGACACTATATTGAAATCCCTCTCAATGAGGCTCTCAGCGAGCATCTTCGCATTCTTGACGGTCTGGTCCTGGTCCTGTCTGAACTGCTTGCTCTGTGCTTCCTTGAAGGCCACGGCTTTTGCAGCTATCACATGCATGAGAGGTCCTCCCTGTATTCCCGGGAATATGGCCTTGTCAAGTGCTTTAGCATATTCTTCCTTGCACATGACCATTCCGCCTCTTGGTCCACGCATGGTTTTGTGAGTGGTTGTTGTGACGAAATCAGCATACGGTACAGGGCTTGGGTGTACTCCAGCTGCCACAAGTCCGGCAATATGGGCAATATCAGCCAGCAGATATGCACCAACTTCATCAGCAATCTCTCTGAAACGCTTGAAGTCAAGGGTACGGGAATAAGCAGATGCGCCACACACGATCATCTTGGGTTTTGTCTGTTTTGCTATCTCCATAAGTGCATCATAGTCCAATGCCTCTGTTTCCCTGGATACTCCATAAGGCACTATCTTGTAAAGCTGGCCGGCGAAATTAACCGGGCTTCCGTGGGAAAGATGGCCTCCGTGTGAAAGGTCCATGGACATTATGGTGTCTCCTGGTTTGATTACGGAGAAGTATACCCCCATATTGGCACCTGAACCGGAGTGGGGTTGCACGTTCACATGCTCTGCACCGAATATGGCCTTTGCTCTATCTCTTGCAAGGTTCTCGGCAATATCTACGAATTCACAACCACCATAATATCTCTTACCCGGATAACCTTCTGCATATTTGTTCGTCATTATCGAGCCCTGTGCTTCCATGACCGCACGACTCGTATAGTTCTCAGATGCTATCAGGTTGAGTTTGTAGTCCTGGCGGTTCGCTTCAAGCTTCAGTGCTTCAGCGATCTCGGGGTCTATCTCTGAAATATAGGACATGGTATCATCCAATTACAAGTTTTTTTAAGGTTAGTTCTATCTGCGTAGTACAATCCTGCCATCCACTTTAAGTTTACCCTCAGTGAACAGTTTTACTGCTTCGGGGAATATCCTGTGTTCCTGCTCCAGTATCCGCGAGGCAAGAGTGCTCTCTGTATCATTATCTTTCACAGGTACGCAACTCTGGAGTATTATGGGCCCGCTATCCATTCCCTCATCAACGAAATGCACAGTACATCCTGCGACTTTGACGCCATATTCAAGTGCCTGCCAAGGACCATGCAGACCTTTAAAAGAAGGAAGCAGTGCAGGATGTATATTCATAATCCGATCTTTATAAGTCCGGATCACTTCACTCCCTAAGATCCTCATATATCCTGCAAGCAGCACAAGATCCACGTCATATCGCTGCAATGTTTCAATTATTTCTTTTTCAAAATCCAGTTTGTTTCCGTGAGCGCGCGGATCTATAAAAACAGCATCTATCCCATGCATTTTTGCACGTGTGAGGGCATAAGCATCTTTCACATCACTGATGACCACGCTGAGCTTTACGTCCTTTAAATAGCCGCTCTCCACATGATCAATGATGGACTGAAGATTGGAACCTCTGCCTGATACTAAAACTCCTATGTTGGTGGTCATTATAGGCTCTTAAAGTACCTTCATATAATTAGATTTTTGGATTTGGTCCACAACCGAGTTAAAAAATATCAATGTTTTTTGCACTTTGTCTTCTCATCAATAAGGCTTACGAACTCCTCAGGTCCGGCTATCCTGTCCAGCTCTTTTTCCTCAATAAGCACTGTATTTTCCACAGTATCCGACTTGCTTGGACCTTTTATTATAAAGACAGACCGTGTCTGTGTCACACTGGAGATGCTGCTCATCAGATCAGCTCTTTTTATCATCGCACTGCTGTAAGTACTGACTCCTGTAAGCATTGTATCGTGGTTATCTTTGGATATAGCTTTGAAGGGTGCTTGCGATGTTGAAACCACCTGGTAACCCAGAGAATGCAGCAGATCAAGAACGTTATCTTCTTCGGGATATTTTTTTTCCTCAAGTGGCATTGGCGGTTCTTGAAGCTTCTTTTCAAAAGCCTGCAGGATATCTATGGCCTTTGCGAGCGCAACATCCAGTAATTCTTCGAGGTGTAATACTACATCTATGGATGCATCCATTCCGCCTTCTTCGTATTTACTGATGGTTCTTCTGGAAACTCCCAATTCAGAGGCCAGGCTGCCCAGGGACATTGCCTGTCTCGTACGTGCTTCTTTCAGGACGTCACCATCTATGGACACATACAACCCACCAGGTGCTGCAGATACAAGTGGAGGTACATTCTCCACAAAGTAATCAAAAAGTGTCTGCACATTAACCGCAGGTATCTCATATCTCATATATACTACGCTGTCTTCAAGCATCTGATCCCGGGTTTTTGCTCCCACAAGAATTGCTGAGCCACCCAGATATCTTGCAAGTGCTTTCATTTCATGGGCGGTTTCTTCGTTCAGCCCGTCTATATTGAACAGTACTTTGCAAAAAAGCAAGGTATTATCTTTCCGTGCAGCAAGATCAAAACTCCTCGGGCGGATGTTACAACGCTTTGAGACAATGAAGTTTGCCTGTCTCAGTACATCTACGATTTGATGCATGAGGATGTCTTTTGTCATGACTAACAAATGATTGTTTGCGCATCTATATATTCTTTTGCTATTATCCTTTTGTCCTTTATTCGCTTCCCTGCAGAAAACTTAATTGTATGCAACTCATCAGTAACCCAAATAACCAAGGCCACGACCATGATAATAGGCATAGATGATACGGATTCAAGGGAAGGTATGTGCACAACATATCTAGGAGCCCTGCTCATGGAAGAACTGAGGCAGTATGGCACGATAGTGGAACTCCCCGTGCTTGTTCGCCTCAATCCCACTATTCCTTACAAAACCAGAGGCAATGCATGCGTAGGCATAAAAATAGCAACCTCTTGTCCGGATAAGGTAATGGAGCATGTTATTTCCAGGATATCAACAATGTCAGCAATGGAATGTGAAATGACAAATCCGGGAGTAGTCTTCATACAGGACGCTGAATATGAAAGTTTCAGGGAGGTCCTGGGCACTTTTTTCCAGCGCGCTGTACGGGAGGTTCTTTCAATTGAAGAGGCAAAGTCCCTTATTGCAAAAACCGGCCTGCAGTCCAAAGGGTTCAAGAATGGACGAGGCCTCATAGGCGCGTTAGCTGCCTGTGGTTCTATACTTAATCCGGGATGGGACCATACTTTTGAGTATCTGGCCTACAGGCAAAGAGAGAAATGGGGTACACCCAGAAATGTAGATAAAAATAGTTTCTTCATTGCCGACAGTGTCACTTATCCCGAGACATGGGACACTGTTGATGTATCTAATGGACTTGTAGTCTGTGTACCCCATTCTCCGGACCCGGTGCTCTATGGTATCAGGGGCAGGAATCCGAACGTAGTGAAAAGAACAGCAGAAATGATAGGTTCAGAACCCCTGAAAATGTCATGTGTATACTGCACCAACCAGGGAACTGACATGCATTTGATACCTGTTGACAGTATACCTGAGATGGAGGAGATGCATTCTTACATAGTATCAGGTTTCGTATCAGGTGATCTATTTACGATACCAGGTGGACATACCATTTTTTCTATCTCTGATGGCAGTGGTACTTCTCTCGAATGCACGGCCTTTGAGCCAACGAAGGATTTCAGATCATTGGTACGCAAGCTCGTTCAAGGTGATTTTGTTAAGGTTTACGGAAGTTTCATGAACAAAGCTCTGAATATCGAAAAGATAGAGATAGTATCTCTTGCACCTTTGGTAGTTTCCCATAATCCCGAATGTCCTTCCTGCGGAAAAAGGATGGAGTCTGCAGGTCGGGGGCAAGGATACAGATGCAGGAAATGTGGTACCAAAGCAGCAGCTTTAGTGCAGGTGGAACTAAAAAGGGACATTGAGTCAGGTATGTACGAGGTGCCCCCATGTGCCCGTAGGCATCTGGCTAAACCCCTTGTCAGACTCCAGGATCCTTCAGTAAAAATCTTCCCTTCCAGGTGATCTTATCTCAGATTTCCAAGGTCTGCTATCTGTGGTGTTTTCAGTTTGTGCGCATTCGTTTTGATCCTGTGCATCACTGAATCTGCCTGTTCCTTTGTAATACCCACAGTGTTCTTTGCGACATCGGTTGTCTCTCCCTCAAGCAGCAGTGAAAGGAACCTGTCCACTTCTTTATAGGTAATGCCCAGTTCTTTTTCATCGGTCTGGCCACTCCAAAGCCCGGCAGAAGGTGCTTTGGTGATGATGGCTTCAGGAATTCCCATCGAGGCGGCAAGCTCCCACACATCTGTCTTATACATATCCCCAATGGGTAGGATGTCTACTCCCCCATCGCCATGCTTTGTGAAATAACCCAGCAGCAATTCTGTTTTGTTGCCTGTACCTACGACTATCCCGTTGAGCAAGTTGGCATGGTAATAAAGCACTGACATCCGGATACGGGCCTTAAGGTTCCCTTTGGCGTGGGCTGTGGCTTTGTCCCCATCCGGCATGTTCTCAAGGTAAGCCGTGAGCATCCCTGAAATATCTATGGTCTTGAACTGTATGCCTAATCTGTGAGCCACTTCGGTTGCATCAAGCACATCTTCCGCAGGTGTGAGATTAAGTTCAGGAAGGTGTATACCCAGTACTTTATCCTTGCCAAGGGCCTCCACAGCTAAATATGCTGCAAGTGCGGAATCGATCCCCCCGCTGATACCAAGGACAACTCCTTCTGCATTTGCTTCCCTTACTTTTTCTCTTATAAATCCAACAATTACTTCCCTTGCTTTTTCCGTGTCCATGTTCCCATCCTCTGTAATGGCCTGATATATGATCTTCTATTCTATTTCTGTTCTTATTGCTGCATCCTACTTAAAATAAAGTTTCCCGCTCAAAGGTTTAATCTATCTGGAAGTTCTAATGCAGCTGCATGCCTCTTTATATAGCGGACTCTGCTGTCTTCATCATGGGAAAACCAGTTGATGCTATTTGTACCATCACCGTTCCTTCAGTGGTGAATGAGCTCAAAAGCAGTGAGTCAAGGCTTCGCTTTGACCTTGCAAGAGAACAGGGCCTGGGGGTGGAATTACCTTCGCAGGAGGCGCTTGACAGGGTTGCAGAGGTTTCCGGGATATCAAAGGACCATGAGGAGCTATCCAGAACTGATATTGAAGTACTTGCCAAAGCCTATGACTTCAGGAAAGAAGCAGTGCTCCTTACGGATGATTACGCAGTGCAGAACGTTGCCAGCATCCTGGGCATAAAAGTAGAGCCGGTCGTCCAGAAGAAAATAAAGGACGTACTTATATGGCAGAAAGTTTGCATTGGATGTAAACGGAAGTTCGATTCGGGAGATGTATGCCCTATATGTGGCTCTCCCATGAAAAAAGGACGCAAAAGAAAATTATAACAATACTTGTATATGCAGTAATGACATCTTTATAGTAATACCCGTTAAGAAGATCACAGGCAGGGATCACATGAAGAATATAGAGAATCTGATTCAGAAAGCAGTGGAGTTACAGTCCAACGGGCTTACCTCAAGACAAATAGCAGATGAGCTTAACGTTTCCAGGGATACTGTGACCTGGCTTCTCACCCGTGCAAAGAAAGATGTAAGTACTCCTGCACCTAAGGATATTTCTGTGAACTGGACCAACATAGGCAAGAACGCTTACAGGTTGCGTAACATTTCAAAAGTGCTCTGTGATATGGTATTGGAGACATTGGAGCAGACAGACGATGATGTCGATCTCATTGTGGGCATCGGGCTTAGCGGTGTGCCGCTAGCAAGCCTTATGGCAGAAGAGCTGGGTACTGACCTTGCAGTATTCCATGTGCATTATGATCCGGCTGATGATCGGAACCTAAAGGGTGATTTCAGCGGGAACTTCAGTGATGTGAGGGGTAAGAAATGTGTCATTGTCGATGATGTTATTACGAGTGGTTCCACTATGATGGCAGTGATCCAACGCCTCCGGGAAGAAGATTGCAAACCTGTTACAATAGCGGTCCTTGTGGACAAGAAAGGTGCTGAAGTCATTTCCGATGTGCCGGTAAGGGCACTGGTGCGCATAGTCCGTGTGGACTGATCAATGCGACAGTAAATATTTAAAAATGAACGCAGTTGGAAGGGTTTTTATTCCACTTCCACTGATCCTATCTTTTCGGCAAGTTTTGCCAGTACCTGGGTGCGCATTCCTTCTACGAACTTTATGCTGCCCACCACAAGGTGTCCTCCTCCGTTGACGCCACCGCCTTCGATCTCATCATGCAGTTCTCTGACCATTCTTGGTATGTTCATTTTGACGTACTTGGATCTGATCACAGCAAAGTCAGGGCCATATCCCAGAGTGACAACTGGCTGACCTTCGTATTTCCGACAAAGTCTGTCGTGCACTTCACCGGAAGTTTTCCCGGGTGGAGGGAATGTGAATTTATGAGCGAAGTTCTCAACATCCAGAACGTTAAGTATAGCACCGTTTGGAAGTTTCTGGGCTTTTACATGTGCCAGGCATGCTTCAAGCTGCTCGTTGATCATGCCATTGGCCTGTTCACAGAACAGGCTGACAAGTTTTTGATGCGTATTATGGTCTCCCATATCCAGTATATCGTCAACTATCCCCCTACCACTGCTGAATTTGAGCCAGTAGGCTGCATAGTCCAATGCAAGTGCCATATCCTTCAGATCCTGCAATGAGTACCTGTCGGACACCAGTTTTATGTAATCTCTTGCTTCTTCTGAATCAGCACGGTCTCCAACACCTGCAACGGCAGGAAGGTGCAGGATCTCTTTCTCAATCTCCGGGTTTATCATACGGGCAACTTCAGTACAGAGCATACCTGCAGTGATGCTGTAATCCCCTCCCACATGTGCCGGATTGACATGAGCTTTGAGGAATTCGTCAACTTCCTTATCCGGATGGTGGTGGTCTACGACAACCATGTCTATATTGTATACCTTAGCTATCCTGAAAGAAGGCAGATCTTCCAGGGTAGAACCATTGTCCACGCTTACCACCAGGGGCATTTTCTGCCCGTGCCTGACGGTATCTTCCAGAGCAAAGGAGACGTCCCTGGTCACATCGGTCAGTTCGTAGAACGGAGCCTTTGAAGGAGCCCTTTTGTAGAAATAATATTCTCCATCTGAGCCATTCACTTCTTTTATGAGCGGGAGTATGGCCCTCTCAATGGCAACAGCTGCTGTCATACCATCGGCATCAGCATGGTGTCTCAGAAGGATGGGCTTGGACTTGATGACGGCTTTACGTATCTCTTTTGCAACCTGTTTCATGGCTGGCCTGAGCTTCTCCAGCACGTCGCTCTTTACCAGGAAATTGATCTCATGGGGTTCTGCCCTGCTGTCAATAGCATCTTCTATACGCTTTCTTATAACGGTTTCCTTGTCTCCGGTCAACCGTTTCATGCTACGAACTTCAAGCTGAACGTTCTCTCCCCTAAGCTGCACTTCTCCCGTAACAGATACTATCATGTCAGCATCTATGTGCGGATATGCTCTTTCTCCAGCACTTTCAAAGGCTGCGGCAGATATTTGGCCGGTCTCATCATCAATGGTAAATATAGTCGGACCTGCTGTTTGCTTTACCTGTATCACTTCGCCATGCACTCTGACGGCCTTGCCTACGTTTTCGGAGAGTTTTGATGAGTTGAAGTCTGGTAGTTCCTTTTCTATCTCCACGGTCTGGTAGGTATTGATGGTCCTTGGAAGAAGGTCCAATTTATTATTGTTCCTTATTTCCTTCACGCTTACCACGAGACTGTCTCCGAGCTTTGGTGTTTCTTTTATATTGCTCGAATGGATCAGTCCCCGCAGGTTTGAGTTAATATCGACGAAAGTTCCAAAGGCAACGTTGCTGTTAACAACGCAATGGTACAGTTTTCCGATCTCTATCTCGTCGATGGTACAGGAATCATCAAGCTTATAGACTACCTGTTTCTTGCTGCAGCTTTCACATACTTCCTCTCCATCCACAAGTCTGTCTATGGATGAACCGCATGTCTTACAAGAGTACAGGACACCTTTTCCTTTACAAGTCTTGCAAGCATCTTTTTCTTCGATATCTCCGGTTCCCCCGCATTTTGTACATGCTGAACCACTGCTGAGGAAACTTGAAACGTCTTTTTCGGAGAGTTTCATGAAATCTACTGATTTGGATTTCCCGCTACCTTTACATTCCGGGCATTTCTTCGAGGAGGTGACAATGTATCCCTTTCCCTCGCACTCTGGACATCTTTCGCTCATTTTATCATGCTTTAAATGGAATATGTGGGATTTATGTCTTTGGTCTCCAGCTGTGCAAAGTATGCACAAAAATCGATATCAAGCCACACTTGATACTATTTGTATGAGTTTGCAATTTCACACAACAAAATCAATCAGGTTAATAAACCATAAAATCATCTTATAACTTGTTGGGTCTGAAATCCAGGAAATTGTTTGCTTTCATGCTTTCGTGTACATCCCCTCAAACAAGCGCTTCGGACCCAAACTCCTTTCTTTTGTAATCATGAACGACAACCATTAAGTTTTTAACATGTGATGACCCTTTACTTATAAACGAGCAACTATTAGGCAGGTAACTATTTCACTGCTTGAAAGGGAGGCACTATGGCGTTATTCGATTTTCTTTTTCCATTACTTATTGTAGCAATTTTTATTTTATCAAAAGCGATCAAGATAGTTAATGAATATGAACGTGTAGTTATTTTCCGCTTAGGACGACTAAGCGGTATTAAAGGCCCAGGTCTGTTCCTTATAATTCCCATCATAGACACGGTGGTGAAAATTGATCTGCGTGTGGTGACCATCGATGTACCCAAGCAGAATGTCATAACCAAGGATAATGTTACAGTGGATGTGGATGCAGTGGTCTATTACAAGGTTGTGGAACCCTCTTCTGCCGTCAATGAAGTAGAAAACTACAAGTACGCTACTTCCACTCTGTCCCAGACCACATTGCGTGATGTGATCGGTCAGATCGAACTGGATGAACTGCTTTCCAAAAGGGAGGAGATCAATAGAAGCATCCAGGAAATGCTTGATGTATCTACCGATCCATGGGGTATCAAGGTCACAGGCGTTACTCTCAGGGATGTAAAAATAGATGATACCATGCTGCGTGCCATTGCAAAGCAGGCTGAGGCAGAGCGTGAGAAACGTGCGCGTATCATCCTCGCAGAAGGCGAGTACATAGCTGCCGAGAAGATGCAACAAGCTGCACAGTTATACCAGAATATGCCCGCGGGACTTAAACTGCGTGAATTGCAGACCATAGCCGAGGTGGCAAGAGAGAAGAACCTTATCGTGATTTCCAGTTCTATGGAAATTGGCGGGATGGCGGCTATGTCGAAGGCATTTAGTGACAAGAACAAGAGCTGATGGAAAGATCGGGATGATATCCAGATTTGGGATCTCTTTTTTCCTTTTCTTATTTTTTTTGTTCTGCATACCCCATGTCGGCGCTGCTGAACAGGTACTGGTAGTACAGATAGAAGATGCCATTACTCCTGCTTCAGATGATATTTTAGCAGATGCTATAGCGTTCGCCGAAGAAGGCGATTATCAGGCTCTGGTCATCACACTTAACACACCGGGCGGAGTGGTTGATGCTACTCTTGACATGATGGAACAAATAGCTAACACGGATGTGCCTGTAATTGGTTACGTGTATCCGGAGGGTACAAAGGCATGGTCTGCAGGTACTCTTCTTCTCATAAGTACGGATGTGGCAGCTATGGCTCCTTTTACTGTCATAGGCTCAGCCCAGCCGGTCACGATGACACCTTCGGGCTCTGAACCTATAAACGACTCCAAGATAGTGAATGCTCTGGTTGCCATGGCACAGGAAAATGCCCGTAAATACGGGCGCAATGAAACCGCTGCAGGCCAATTCATTACTGAGAACCTCAATTTAAATCCCGAGAAGGCCCTGGAATACGGAGTAATAGAATACATCGCGTCAGATCTCAATGACCTGCTGGAGCAGGTGGACGGGCAGGAGGTCAAAGGTCGGGAACTTAAGACCAGCGAGGCAGATATAGTGTTCTATGAACCGTCCCTCAGACTTTCTTTCATGAATATCATTTCTGATCCTATCATATCCTCCTTGTTATTGTTGCTTGGGGTGTATGCCTTAATATTAGGTCTGTCCCACCCAGGGTTTGGCGGAGAGATCTTTGGTATCATAGCTATATCATTGGGGCTTATAGGCACGGGTTTCGATGTAAATATTGCATCGATATTCCTCATACTGGTAGGTGTGGCATTGATAATACTTGAGTTCCAGTCGCCGGGTTTCGGAGTTTTCGGGATTGCAGGGCTTGTGTGCATAGTTGCAGGAAGTATACTGCTTGCACCTACAGATTTCCCCAGGAACTATACGCCTGCTGAATTCCAGCAGACGATCATCCTTTCGGTGGTGGCTCCAACTATAGTTATTGGTATTTTCCTGCTGTTCGTCCTGTATAAGATCGCTGTGGTGCGCCATTCTAAGCCAAAGTTCGGCGAGCTTGTAGGAGATATTGCTGTTGCCGATGATCCCTTCGTACCCGGTGAATTCGGATATGTGAGGCATAAAAGCGAGATATGGAAGGCACGTTCTGAAGACACTATAGAAAAAGGGGATAAGGTCGAGATCATGGGAAAGGATGGAACGGTCCTGATCGTAAAAAAGATCGATGAAAAATACGGCCTATCAGAAAAGTGATCTGCTTTTTTTATTTAAGCAGATCCTCTTTTTATCATTTCCACTATCCTGCGCTTTTTCTCGATGGCATTCTCCGCTGCCCTGTCAATTGCATGTTTCATTTCAAGGAAGTCCCGGGGCTCTTCTTCTCCTATCATTTTTTTGATAGGGGTGTATGCAGATTCCCTGAAACGGGGTGTGAAATCCCTTATCTCTCCGGCTATCCTTATCTCTGCACCGGACCCTTTCTCCACACGCCCTATGATGTCAATAGCAACGCCTGCTTCTTTTACAACATGCATGATGTCCTGAGCATATTCCTGTGGGGCTATGATGAGCAGGGCATCAAGTGAGACTCCCAGATAATCTATCTTCAGGGATTCGAGCATGTCAAGTACCACTGGGTTTACAAGGGCTCTCATTTTCTCTTCTTCGAAGATCAGTTTCACACCTGCGGTCTTTGATATTTCTTTTGCATCACCACGGATTCCACCGTTAGTGACATCCGTCATGGCATGAATATGTGGCAACAGGCCAGAAGCTATGAGGGCTTCACATGCTTCCAGGAACTTTACGTTCATGGTCTCATTCACAACATGGTGCATGTTGTAGTAGAGGGCAGTAGTGGAAACAGTTCCTCCGCCTGCACCCTCGGTCATGAGGATCACATCGCCGACCCGTGTCTGGTTGCGGGCTGTAAGGTCTGATGTCGTTCCCACGGCACCCACACCACCGGTCATGCGTTCCCCGATCATCATGTCTCCTCCTATACGGAGCGTACTGCCTGTAATAAGGGGAATACCCGTAAGTTCAGATACTGTGGTGATGCCTGCAATATGGTCAAATATCTTTGCCACATCCCCGTCATCCGCTACATGGATATCTGAGAGCAGAGCAACGGGCCGAGCTCCCATTACATATACATCCCGAAGTGAGGCTCTTGCCACATGGAAACCGGCGAGGAATGAAAAATCGCTAAGTCTTGAGTGTATGCCGTCTATTGTGACTATTATGTACTTATCGGAACCATTACCCAGGACCACGCCGGAATCATCAAGCTGTGCACTATCCACTACGGCTCCGGTCTTCCCTATGACCTCTGCTATCTTCTCATGAGTGTAGAAATCGCCCGTACCCCTCGAACCTACACCGAATTCACCCATAGTGACACCGGATACGGTAGGTTCCAGGATGTCACCTTTCACATTAAGTGTGTTGCGGGCTTCCACGATGGTTGCCTGCGCAAGCCTGCGGGCGTGCTGGGGTGTGGTCTTCTTTACTTCGAGGATCCTGGCTGTGAGCTTATCCTCAAGTTCCGGGTCATTGGCACGTAGCCCCCTTTTTGCATATCCTTCGATATCCATGTTTTTACCTCAACACATTTTTACAAAATTGCGAAGCATCTTCAGACCAATGTCCCCGCTCTTCTCCGGGTGGAACTGCGTTCCCATAACGTTCCCGGAATCATTGACCACTGCAGCTGCAAACTTTTTCCCGTATTCGCATGCTGCCAGTGTGTTCTTCTGTGCAGTATCCACGTAGTAGGAATGTACAAAATAAACATACGATCCGTTGGGAATACCTTCGAACAGGGGATGCTGTTGTGTGATCTGTATAGAGTTCCATCCCATGTGGGGCACCTTGAGTTCAGAATGTGGGAATCTGACTACATCCCCCTTTACAAGTCCCAGGCCGTCAGTTAACCTTCCTTCCTCGGACTGGTCCATAAGTATCTGCTCTCCCAGACAAATGCCCAGCATGGGCTTATCGGAATTCACATATTGCGTAATGGCACCCTTAAGACCTTCGATGTTCTTCATGGCATCCATGAAAGCACCCACCCCAGGCAGGATGACCCCGTCCGCTGCAAGCATCTTTTCGGGGTCACTGGAGATGGAAACAGAGGCACCTGCGTGTTCAAGCCCTTTGTACACACTGCGCAGGTTACCAAGCCCATAGTCTATGATCACGATATTTTTCATCGGGAATTAGAGCTTGTTCCTTGTACATCAATTTAACGAATATGTATAGTTCCGGAATTTTAACTTCTGAATAATATAGTAGAACTTATATACTTTGTATCCTTTTTTAATATGCAACCAATCTGGTGACAAGAATGAAAAACAAAAAGAATGCTACAATTTTGTTACGCAGCGATGATGCTATGGAACTGCCTATAAATATTGTTGTCATGCTGGTCGTGGGGATGGTGGCACTTGCAGCCCTTGTCGCTATTATTCCACCACCTACCAAGAACATGTCGGTCTATATTGATAGTGCAGGTGCCTCGGCCACTACTGCTATAATCATGACCGATGGCAATGCGGTCATAGTGGATTCAGCCACTGCACAGGACCCTTTCTATGTAAGGGTGACGCTCTCAGCTACGGACACTGATGGCAATCCTGTTAGGGATGCCAGCGTAGTGCTGAGAGGCTTGGGCGGGGTTGCAACCAACACCACAGGCAGTGATGGCAGGACGGTGCTTATCACCAATCCGGCAATGGTAACAATGGGACCTAACCAGAACGAAGGCACAATGGA
>NZ_JBFYLB010000147.1:0-8317 GCF_041305605.1 Methanomethylovorans sp. | reverse complement strand
CTGCACCTACAGGGTCGGAAGTGATGGTAAGATGTGGGAATTCCTGTTTTGTCCTTTTAAGGATCTCCACAATGCTCCACAGCCATGGAGGACGATATTCTCCCCGCTCCCATAGATACTCGATCAGTGTACCTTTCTGCACATTACATAGATTGATGGAGATCACACTGGAATATGCCGAAGCTTCCTTCACAGAGGTGACGATATCCTCCAAAGCCTGTTTTTCTGAGATGAACGGAGGTTTGAGCATAAGATATGTCTTTACTGCTACACTGTTTGCTTTTGCAACTTCGGCAGCCCTGGTAAAATCCCTGAAAGTAAAACCTTTATTAATGGAGTGTTTTCTGATGAGGTCCGAACTGGTCTCAAGACCGATGGCAACCTCGAACAAAGTGTCTTTAAGATGAGCAAGGCAGAACTTCATAGATTCGTCTGTCAGGAACTCTGGACGGGATTCCACCACTACTTTAAAGACACGGACTTCTTCTTCCAGAAGAGACAATATCTTTGAGCGGGCATCTGCGGGCACTTCCTTCTCATCAAGGAAACTACCGGATGTAAATATCTTGACCATGAACCTGTCAAATTTTGAAGCCTTGACCATGGCCTTCCGGAACTGGGAAACAAGATCGTCCGCAGAAGGAGAAGTATGAGCGCTGTCATACACGTAACCACACATGGTACAGCCTCCCACCTTACCCCACCAGCAACCGGAAGTACGGAAGATCATGGTAAGGGTATTCTCTACATTCCCATCCACATGGTCCTTACCTGTCCACACGGCAGATGGCATGTCCAGAGGAGTCGGCTTGATCCGCTGCCTCTGACGTATCTCAAGAACTCTTGTATTTAGTGACATTTACTCGAACTCGATGGTTGCAGGGGGTTTCGGGGATAGATCATACACAACTCTGGCGACGGAAGATATCTCGCCTGTAATGCGCGACTCAATACGCTTTAGCACATCCCAGGGCAGTTCCATGGCTTCTGCGGTCATACCATCACGGGAACCGACAGCACGTACTGCAACTATCCAGCCATGTACCCGCTGGTCACCCTTAACACCGGTGCCCTTTCCTACTATAGCCGCAAAGGTCTGCCATGGACAAAAACGTTCAAGGAGTTCTTCTTCAACTATGGCATTCGCTTCCCTTACAGCCTCCACTTTTTCCTCAGTAACCTCACCTACTATACGCACAGAAAGTCCCGGACCTGGAAATGGCATTCTTTCGGAGATCTCATGCGGCAGACCAAGTGCTCTGGCAACTTCCCGCACCTCATCCTTATACAGGTCCTCCAGAGGTTCTACAATAGATTTAAAATCCATCACTGAAGGAAGACCACCTACATTGTGGTGGGATTTAATGCCACCCTCGGATTCTATCCTGTCAGGATATATTGTTCCCTGAATAAGGAACTCTGCTTTAAGCAACCGCGCCTCTTCTTCAAATACCCTGATGAATGTTTCACCGACAGCTTTACGCTTCAGTTCCGGGTCATCTATACCTTTAAGCGCTCCCAGGAAACGCTCCCTGGCATCTACGACCTGTAAGTTCATATCAGAGAATATTTCCTTTATCCTCTTAGTCTCTCCTTTACGCATGAGCCCTGTATCTATGTAAATAGGAAATAGCAACTCACCTATTGCACGGTGTGCAAGTACAGCACAGACAGAGCTGTCAACACCACCTGAAAGAGCTATAATGGCAGGGCCAGAGATCTGTTTCTGTATTTTCTCTATACTCTGAGGAATGAATCTGTCAACTTTAACCATGGGATTGCTCCATATATCACATTGATGATAGTAATAGGATATGTCAGTGATCTGACCGGATTATTACATATATATGATTTAATGCTGTCGATGTGGTATTTAAATTCTTGTGGAGTTAGCTTCAATTATAAAGATCGTCATCAACTATAGTTATATACAGTCACTGTTAACTGTAAAGCGATGCGCCGAACATTAAGCAAGTACTTCGGATACAATACATTCAGACCCCTGCAGGAAGATATTATAAAAGATGTCCTTGCGGGAAAAGATGTTTTCGTGTTGATGCCCACCGGAGGAGGAAAATCACTCTGTTACCAGTTACCGGCACTTCTGATGAACGGTGTCACTGTGGTAGTGTCACCACTCATTTCTCTTATGAAGGATCAGGTGGACACACTTCGGGCCAATGGCGTTGAAGCAGCATATCTGAACAGTACATTAAGTTACAAGGAAAGCAACCGGATAAAACAGGAACTTGAAAAGAACATCATCAAATTACTGTATGTTGCTCCTGAAAGGCTAACTTTGTCCAGTACATTGTCCCTGTTCGACAGAATAAAAGTGAACCTGTTCGCCATAGATGAAAGCCACTGTATCTCAGAATGGGGACATGATTTCAGACCTGAGTACAGGAAACTAAGCATCCTTAAAAGAAAGTACCCGCACATCCCTGTCATAGCGCTCACGGCTACCGCCACCCCCAAGGTGCGGGAAGATACAATATCCCAGCTACACATTAAGGATTGTAATACATACGTAGCCAGCTTCAACCGTAAAAATCTGCTTTATCAGGTCAGACCAAAGAAAGATACCTATGAACAGATCGTGCAATTCCTGCGGGACAGAAAAGACAAAAGCGGGATAATATATTGCCAGAGCCGCAAGACCGTAGATGAACTAACTGGAAAATTACGTAAAAGTGGGTTCAATGCCCTGCCTTACCACGCCGGGCTTTCTGATGCTGCAAGGAGCAGGAACCAGGATATTTTCATAAAGGATGACGCGGAGATCATCGTTGCCACCATAGCTTTTGGAATGGGGATAGATAAACCCAATGTGCGTTTTGTGATCCACTACGACCTTCCGCGTAATCTTGAAAGTTATTATCAGGAAACTGGCAGAGGTGGCAGGGATGGCCTTGAATGTGAATGTATACTATTTTTCAGCCGTGGTGACAAATACAAGATAGATTACTTCATTGACCAGATGGCAAAGAACGAAGAAAGAGAAGCAGCCAGATCAAAACTTAAAGAGGTAATGGACTATTGCCAGAGCACAATATGCCGAAGAAAAATGCTGCTACACTATTTTGGTGAAGAACTTGATGAGGAGAACTGTGGTGGATGTGATGTATGCCTGCAGCCTGTGAAAAGAACGGATGCTACAGAAGAAGCAAAGTTGCTCATCAAATGCGTGCAGGAAGTCGGCCAGCGATATGGTATCACGCATGTGACGGAGATACTGACCGGGTCAAATAGCAAAAAGATAACCGAAAAAGGACATCATCGCCTGAGTAGTCACGGGATGGGAACTTATCTTCCAAAGGACAGGTGGGTAGATATTGCAAGAGAACTGGTCCATCAGGGAATATTGAAACTCGAAGGTTCCAGATACCCTTTGCTCAAACTTGATGAAGGCAGCCAACAGGTCACTGCAGAAAACAGGATCGTAGAAGTTAGTCAGATGTCAACGGAAAACAAAGAGTTTCTAGTCACACCGAATAAGCTGATAGTAACCGAGAAATTGGAAAAAGTGGTCAAAAATAATTCATTGCTGCTAAAAGAGAAAGATGTCGGATACGAGACAAAAAAACAAACTGGAAAATATAGCAGAGTGGATACTGAATTGTTCTCCAGACTAAAGGAACTACGAAAAAAGATTGCCAGCAGTGAAAAAGTTCCACCATACATCATATTTGCAGATACGAGCCTGAAACAGATGGCAACCCAGATGCCCTTTAATGAAAAAGAATTACTGGAAATTACAGGTGTCGGAGAATACAAACTCCAGAAATATGGAGATATGTTCCTGACAGAAATACGGGATCATCTGAATGGCACCCCAAAACATACTAGTGAAGCAGAGAAAAAGGACGCTGGAAATGAAGGTGAAAAGAAAGAAAAAGTGATCCAGTGCATAATCAGCCTTAGAGAAAAATTCATCAGACTGACAAAAGAACAACTCGGCGCCGAAGCATCTGACAAATATATAGAAGAGATCTGGTCAGAGATACTGCTTCATAAAAAATAGCCTGTTGGAAATAGGAGAATCTCACTCACATGTATCCAGCAGATGACGTTTTCCATGCCCTCGCCTGTCACCCGGGTGGATAGGACTGATCTTTGCGACCTCTTCTTTATCCTTATCTTGCTTTTCCTCTTTAGTATCCTGTTCTCCCAATTGATATACCTCCATAAAAACATATATGAAACCAGTTACTAAACATTGCCGGTCAGATCAGAGGCACAAGGTAATTGAAAGACAGATAGAATATAAGATCACCGAAAACAACAGCGGCTAAAAAACCTGCGGTTATGGGTATCATAAAAGGAAGACCTGGAGTGATCCACACATGTTCTCCTATCAAGCCTTTTCTATGGAGTTCTTTCAGCTTCAGGATGGTATCGGCATCTATGGAAGTGCCGGTGCGCGTAAATTTTGGGATCACACCGTCAGGTGTTTCCTCATACTTTTCTATCAGTCTGATATGACCCTCTTGCAGGTTGTTGATCAGCTGCCTGTAACCTATAAGAGCATAGAACGGCTTTTTGACAAGCTCTTTTGGATTCACAGTTACTATATTGTAGAGTAATAGACCAAAAGGTACTATGATGGTAAGCAACACCGAATTACTAAAAACACTGAATGTGAACAAGTCCAAAAGAGGAGCTCCCCAAAAAGGAAGTTGTAAAGAATTCACTGACAATTTGGGAAAAATAGGCAGGATGATAGAAATGACCATGAGCACTTTGGCATCTGCTCCCCCGAAAGCATGCAACATGAAGAGAATGTACACAAAAACGAATATCACTACAAACGAAATTAAAGTCCTGAAAATATAGGGTAAGCCTGAAGTGATCATCTCATAGAGTATGAGAGGCGAAGCGGCACCCAGCATAATAGGCCAAACCTTATTGGATACCCGGCGTGTCTTTATGTCAGAATAACAAGAATATACTAAAAAAGGCAGGCATACAAGAACTTTGAGGAGTTCGATCATATCACTGTTTCTCCCATTTTTTGAGCTTCATCACTTCGGAAAGCGTTGAACCTCTTTTTATCTCCTCAAAAAGACGTTTTTCAGTTTTTTCCACTTCTTTAGCTCTCCTTGCGATCTCATAGGCGTTTTCCTTTGGTACTACTACAACCCCATTATCATCGCCTACAATATAATCTCCTGGCTTGACTATCTGTGACCCGCAGGTTATCTCGGTATTAATTTCACCGAACCCTTTAGGTTCACCGGCATTTGGCACATAGCTACTTGCGAATACTGGCAAGCCTATGGTACTGATATCATCAATGTCCCTTACAGCCCCATCTATAACAACTCCCGTAATGCCCTTATTTAGACAACTGAGAGTAGCCAGACCACCCCATGGAGCTACATCCCTCCTGCCATTATAAATAACAATAACATCTCCTTCTTTCGCCATGTCTATAGCCTCAACGGGCTTTGCCCAATCGCCACCAAATGTCTGTACCGTTACAGCAGTACCTACCATTTTTTTACCTTTTATCATGGGACGGATGTCCTTCATGACACCTTTACGGTGCATGGCATCCGAGATATTAGGGGTGGAAACTTCCAGCAACAGTTTACGGACCTCTGAGTCCTGAGAAGGTTTAGAAACTATTACAACCGAAGGGGAATCCACGCTTTCCCTTATCTTTCTGGAAGAAGCATATACATTCGCAGACCTGATGATGTTGCCACCTACAATGACAATACTTGCGCCTGCCTGCACTGCTTTGGCACAACCTGCTGCATCCAGGCCACCCGCTGCTGCAACAGGAATGGACACGACCTTTACAATTTCAGATACGATATCCAGAGGGTCTCTCCCCACCATCTGCTGATCGATACCAGCATGCACATTGATATAATCGACACCCATCTTTTCAAGTTCTTCAGACCTTGAAACAGGATCTGGTACAGAGATAAGGTCTGCCATTATTTTAGCACCATACTTTTTTGCAGCCTTCACAGATTCAATGATCGTAGAATCATCAGCACCTGCCAGTACCATGACAACATCAGCACCTGCCTTTGAAGCCATTTCCACTTCAAGTGCACCTGTGTCAGTCACCTTCATATCGGCAAGTATTGTCACGTTAGGAAAAGCTTTTTTTAGAGCTCGCACTGCTTCCATTCCTTCACTCTTGATCAACGGAGTCCCAATCTCTATCCAGTCGACACCGCCTTCGATAGCTTCTTTTGCGATCTGTACGGCACGGTCTGTTTCAACCAGGTCAAGGGCTACCTGAATGATAGGTATGATCTAATCACCTTCTGAATATAATTAATTACTACTACACGTACCTGAACCCCTATAAACTTAATCGAGGGATTTAATATTGAATGTATCCTAACCCAATAAGGGGAGAAGTGCTTTGGCAAGTGAGGACAAGATCACAGACAATGAGCGGAACATGTTGCTGAACAGGCTGCATAGACCTCTTTTCTGGGTAGGTGAAAATATACCAAGGGAAGTAGAGATCGAAGGCAAAAAGGTCAAGCTTCATGAGATAATCTGGGAGATCGTTAATAAAACTCTCTTTTCAAAAGCAGATATAAAAAATATAGATCATTTCCTTTCTTTGCTAAAAGAAAAGGAACGTGAATATGAAAGAGCTCTTGAACGCGATGATATCAGTTATGAAGAAGCGAGAAACCTGTTCAATGAAACTGCGGGCATCATGAGAGCCATAATGGATCTCACTCAAATAGAAGAGGAAACTCAGAGAAAAAAATCACAGGATACAAAGCATGTATGTGAAGATGTTGAAGAGAAGGAATGGGAGCACCTTGTCAAAGAGATAATAACGGACAAAGATAAGAGTAAATGAACTGGTGCTTGGATCATCAATGAAGCCGCCAGCAAATATTATATCCCATGCAGCACCTCTTACGATAAATGTATTTCAAAGATCTGCACATCTTATCAATGAAAGATTTCTCAAAAGAGATGATCGATCATATACTGGAAACAGCAGAAAAGCTGGAATCCATAGCTGTCATGAAAGAACGCTCTGACATGCTTACTGGAAAGGTGCTTGCTGTACTGTTCTTTGAACCCAGTACCAGAACACGCATGTCTTTTGAAACTGCAATGATACGACTGGGGGGAGAAGTACTGAGTATGGGATCAGTGGATGCGAGCTCTATATCAAAGGGAGAGACACTGGCAGATACCATTCGTGTGGTACAGAGCTACGCAGACGCCATTATATTACGACACCCAAAGGAAGGTGCTGCACGCATGGCTTCAGAGTTCTCCAATGTCCCTGTGATCAATGCAGGAGATGGTGCAGGGCATCACCCTACTCAAACATTACTGGACCTTTACACCATCAAGCGTGAGAGCAAACTCGAAGGTTTAAAGATTGCACTGGCAGGGGATCTGAAATATGGAAGGACCGTACATTCCCTATGTTATGCGCTTGCCCATTATGGAGCTGATATAACCCTTGTTTCACCGGATGAACTGCGCATGCCCTACGAGATAATAAAAGATCTGGAAGCAAGAGGCATGAAGGTGAGAGAAACGGATTCCATAGACGAGGCCATCACTGAAGTGGATGTATTATATGTGACCAGGATACAGAAGGAGAGGTTCCCTGATCCTGCGGAATACCTCCGGGTAGCCAGCAGTCTGCAAATTACACCGGAACTGCTTGAGAATGTTAAAAGTCATCTGAAGATCATGCATCCGTTGCCTAGGGTCAATGAGATAGACCCGCTTGTAGACAAAACTCCACATGCCTGTTATTTCAAGCAGGCTTTTTATGGAGTGCCCGTAAGGATGGCACTTCTGGCACTTGTAATGGGAGGGATGGAATGAATCCGGAGCACACGGACTTTGAGCTGGAACCGGGACTTAGGGTTCGGCCTATCGAAAATGGCACGGTCATTGATCACATAAATGCAGGTCAGGCCCTTAATGTCCTGCATATCCTCAAACTGCCCGGACAATTTGAAAGTGTGGTAAGTGTCATCATTAATTCTCCCAGCAAGTACGGGAAGAAAGATGTGGTAAAGATCGAAAATAGGGAACTGAAAATAAAAGAACTTGACAAGATATCACTGATAGCACCCACTGCAACCATTAATATAATAAGGAATTTTAAAGTCCTCAAAAAGAACAGGGTGGAAATCCCGGATTACGTGGAAGGAGTGGTACAATGTATCAATCCAAACTGCATATCTAACAGTTCGGAACCCATCACATCCAAATTCCGGGTATATGAAGAAGACAACACAATAAACCTGCGCTGCGTCTATTGTGAGCGGATAATATCCGAGAACATAGCTGATCATCT
>NZ_JBFYLB010000146.1:0-15663 GCF_041305605.1 Methanomethylovorans sp. | reverse complement strand
CCACTTACGAGTACAAATAGGAGCCCCTCTCCTGTTGTAAAGAGAGAAGTCAATTCCTCATTTTGAAAAATATAGATCCACTT
This sequence comes from Methanomethylovorans sp., assembly GCF_041305605.1. GTDB lineage: Archaea > Halobacteriota > Methanosarcinia > Methanosarcinales > Methanosarcinaceae > Methanomethylovorans. The sequence continues at coordinate 15,580 of NZ_JBFYLB010000146.1, read as the reverse complement.
AGGCAGAAAACCTATAGGAAGACCAGAGGAATCGGCTTGCCAGTTAAAGAGGCCGGTAACTATCTGCTGTGAAACACCTGCCACAATGAAAAGACCTACACCCGAACCAATACCCCATTTAGACACTACTTCATCCATGAATAGCACCAGCACTCCGCCGATACATATCTGAATAAATATAAGTATAGTAATTATGGTTCCACTAACACCCAGGGAAGAAGCAAGATTCAGATCTGGCTGGATGTATCCACCCATGATCTGAGGCAGAGCTTCCAGTACGATCATCACAAATACCATGAATTTCTGTGCACCCTGGAAAAAAGCCTGGTCAGAAGGATTGGAAAGATCCAGTTTGATCACATCTGCACCTACAAGTAGCTGGAGAACTATTGATGCGGTGACGATGGGACCTATACCAAGTAAGATCAATGAATTCGATGCCCCTGCAAAGAAGGCACGATATTGTTCGAACAAATCTATCGAATCTGCAGATAATCCAAATAAAGGCACATTCGCAAGTGCAAAGTATAGCACAAGTACGCCTAACGTCCACATAAGCTTGTTCTTGAAATGTACGTGGCCTTCTGGACTGGCAACTGCAGGCAATTTTTTAAATATGGGGTCTAAACTCTCCTTGAAACTCATCATTCCACCCTTTAAGCTGGAGAAATGCAAACACAGAATTTATGCTTATGGTTAATTAATAAACCTAAATATACGTCCACATAAATAAAGTTGCACCCTATAGTCGTTTATATTACAAAAATGGAATAAGTAATGCCAATAGGCATTACTTTTAAGGCTCCAGGCACGAACCGCCTGCAGCTTCTATTTTTTCTCTTGCCACGCCAGAAAACTCATGGGCTGTGACAGCAAGCTTCTTGGTGACCCTGCCAGTACCAAGTACCTTATCGATATCAAGACATGTCAGATCAATACGGTATTGGCCTTCTTCAAGCTGGGCCAAACCATCAATTACTAACTCATCTGCAAGCTCATCAAGTTCGCCTACATTTACGACAGATACGGGTTTAAGAGTCTTTGGAGGACGGGTGAAACCATGTTTCCCCTGAGCATAACCAAGGAGAATAGCTCTGATAGCATGGTGTTTGCAAACCCCTGCTCTTCCTCTTCCACCACGATTACCTGCACCACGCCTGTTTTTATGAGTACCTCCACCACAGGTGCGAGAACCTCTGAACTTCTTTGTGTTGCCCTTGCTCATGATAATTACCTCATCTGGTTCAGGAGGACTTTTATATTCGCTCCGTGATTTCCCAGTACGCCTCCAAGCTCGACTGGCTTTTTGATCCCGGCATGTCCTTTGCGCGGTGGATGAAGCCTGAAGACTGGTTTCAATCCAGGTACATCCTTAAGTGAAGCTTTTCCGGCACATACCGCTTCAGCAAATTCGTCAATGGTGGAATAATCCGTATTTTGCGATAGATACTCATTTGTGAGCTTGTCTCCGCCTTCGAGCTTACCACGGTTGGTCATCATCTCCGCAAGAGTAGCTGCATCTATAGTACCATAGGCAACATAATCCTTAACCATCTGGATCATACCCCTGTTGTGAGGAGTATCGTTGACAACTACACAGTGATTCACTCTGTTCAGACGAAGCATGTAAAGAGTATCCTGAATGGTACCCCTTACATCCACATTACCGCGCATTCTTACAAGTACAAACATCTCAAGCTTCCTCCTTGCGGATATGGATTGGGTGTTTTACAGTACCTGTGGCTTGCAGAGCATTAAAAGTTGCCTTTGCAAAGTTCAATGTAGTCCTGGTGGTACCTTCGGTTCTGGTCCAAACATCTCTGATACCTGCCTTCTCTAACACTTTCTTTGCTGTTCCACCGGCAGCGAGGCCAAGACCTCTGGGTGCAGGAATAAGCACTATAATGACACTTCCTGCTTTACCCTTTACTTCAGATGGTACGGTATGGTTAAGGCCACAAGCGCATTCCCATGAACCGCATCCACGCTTTACGCGTACCAGATTGATCTTGGCATTCTCAATAGCCTTTCTGATAGCCGGACCTACCTGGTTATCCTTGGCCTGCCCAAGACCTACAAAACCATCGCCGTTCCCCACGATGACCGTGGCCCTGAACTTTACACGGCGACCTGAGTCAGTCATCCTCTGGACCATGTTAATATCCAGAACCTCATCTTCAAGATTGGGAAGCAATATATCCACTATCCTGGATTCTCTCAGAGGCAACCCTGAATCGATTGCCTCATCCATGGAAGTGATCTGACCCTCCTGAACAAGCTTGCCAAGCCTTGTTTGTGGAATCCATTCCTCTTCTTCGAACTGATATGCCATATGATCACCTAATTGAAAGCAGAAGAGATCTTTTCCTTGACTGTATCGAACAGTTCCGGCAGATTTGACCCTTCCATATATTCTGCAATATGTTCGCCTCTGACCCTTTCATCAGAGGGGAATACGGATGAATCATGAGGCACCTCTAGTCCCGAGTCAACAATGCCCTTTAAGGTGGCATAGACACGGGAACCAGGTGATGATGCCTGTAATCCAATATCAAGTATCCCATAATCGTATCCCTTGCTTAGAGTCCTGTAACCAAACAAGAGGCCGGTAAGATAAGCTGCCGGCGTGTTACCTGTGGAAGCATCATATCCATAATTCTTGAGTTCTGTAGATATGGCTGATGAAAGAGTAACATCTCCTTCAGGTTTCGGAGCTATGAGCTGAACCTGAATGTGTTTTGAACTCTTACGAACCACCACACGGTCTTCTTTTGATAAGAGCAACTTAAGACGCTGATGATAATTGGTGCGTCCTTCCCTTCGTCGCCTGAAAGCGACTTTATATCTGGGCCCTGTTGCCATGATCATATCCTCCTGGATAAAACATCAAAGCTTCTGTTTATCATCTTCATCCCTCACGTTTAAGGAGCTTTTGTGACTCAAGGTGTGATTCCATGTGGGCAACACTACGGTATTCTCCACCCTTTGCTTTACGATAGATCTTACAATATGTGGATTTTTCCAGAGAACCATCTGCACGGAGTTCCTTCAGCCTCGCCCTGATGGCACGGATCCTCTTGATCCATTGATCTTTTCTGGGATTCCTTGCCCCTTTTGTACCCTTCCTTGAACCGTGCCCCTTACGGTGGCCATACTTGCGCTTGACATCCCTTATTCTTGCACGGCCTCTGCTAACGCCTTTCGGTTTGACAGCAGTGATGCTTCCCTTCTGGATGAGTTCACGAAGATCTGCCCTTGTGATCGCAACAGCGATATCATTGGCAGCCTCCGGATCCATCCATACTCTGTGTACACCACAGCCCATGACCTCGGCAGCGATCCTTTTCTGGTTAGAAAGATCAGTCATCTTATTCACTCCTCGAAGGATTGAGAATCTTTATTCCCAGGGAAACTGCCTTTTCCTCTATCATGGCTTTCTTTCTTGCACCGACCTTTGCAGCTATCCTTATAGCCACTGTATTAGCATCGAGGGATGAAACATCTTTCGGAGTTTCGACCATGACTTCGGAATACCCGGAAGGGTGTAGACCCTTAACCAGAACCGGACTGCCATAGCCCACCTGAGCATGTGCACCCTTTGCGACATATCCAGTACGTTTTTTATTGTGCTGGCCTCTTGGAATTCTCCAGTTGGAATCCAGTCTCTTGTACTTGTGACAATCAGTCCTCTTGAACTGGGGCTTCTTTGCCTTCTGCACCTTACGAACTTTGAAAAGGCGTTTACCTTCAGCGTCCATTGATGCACCACAGTTGGCAGTTACAGAAGAGGACTTAGTGATATTATCTTCCATTCAAATCACCTACAATATCTTCTCCACGATATAGATACCATCCTGGAATACACGGGGATCGAATCTCTTGATCTTCGTGGCTTGCTCTATGTTGGCTGCTGTCTGCCCGACATCCTCTTTGTTTATACCAGTGATAGTAACCTGGTCGGCTCCCGCCTTGACCTTGGTTTCACCGAGGATATTTGCAGATCTTGCTTTTTTCTCGCCCAAGAAATTACCGATAAGCATTTTCTTACCCTCGACCTTCAGCTGCATAGGGAAGTGTGAGTAAACAACCTTCATGCGGTACTCAAACCCTTGGGTCACACCTTTCATCATATTGTTAATATGTGAAGAGAAGGTGCCGATCATCGCCTTGTGGGACTTCTTTGTCGAAGTTGAGTCCACTATGATCTCAGAGCCTGCAACCTCAATTATGATTCCTGGATACCAGAGGTATCTCTCATTCTTTCCTTTTGGTCCTGATACGGAAAGGATGTCATTCTGAAAAGCTACAGTAACGCCTTCCGGAATGCTGATCACGTTCTTCATCTCTTTAGCCATTGAACCACTCCATATCAGTACACATATGCAAGAAGCTGTCCACCGATGTTTTTCTCACGTGCATCGTATTGGGACATGACACCATGAGATGTAGTAAGGATCAATGTTCCGAAGTTCTTGGCTGGCAAAAATTGCTTCTCCCATTTCTCGAAATCAACTGAACCTACTGAATAACGTGGCTTTATTGCTCCGCATTTATTTATTCTACCAATGAGCTTAACCTCATAGATTCCCGCTTTACCATCCTCGATGAACTCGAACTCACCGAGGTATCCACTGTCCTGCATCACTTTAAGGACCGTACCTATGAGCTTTGATGCCGGTTTAAGCGTGCATGACTGTTTACCGATTGCCTCTGCATTCTTTATAGTGGAGAGTGCATCAGCAAGAGGATCTAATAACACCATTATTTTTCACCTCAAGTATATTTCTCAAATCCCATATCATGGGCTATCTCACGGAAACAGTGGCGGCACAGGTAAATATCATATTTCCTTACAAGGCCTTGCTTTCTTCCGCATCTTTTGCATTCGTGTGCTCCGCGGCCAAATTGCTTAGTAGTGTTGACCATTTATGCTACCTCCACGAAGTATTTGTCCTTGAAGAAGGAAATTGTATCATCCTTTGTGATCCTGTGCGATGAAGGAATCTTTCTCTCCGATATCCTTCTTTTACTGATCCTGTATCCCGGACGGTTGACTACAACATTTATATCCATACCAAAGACACCGATGTTTGGATCATACCTCATTCCCGGGAAATCCGTGTGTTCTTCAATTCCGAATGCAACGTTCCCGTTTTTATCAAACTGGGAAGCTGACAACCTTTTCTCTACTATTGATAGAGCAGTCGCCAGGAACTTCTCTGCATTGCCGCCACGAAGAGTGACCTTGCAACCTATTGGTTCACCTTTCTTAATACTGAATGCAGGAAGGGTCTTCTTTGAATATGTACGAACCACAGCTTGCCCAGTAATCCCTTTCATGATTCCTTCAGCATTCACAAGGTGCTCACCACTTTCACCGACACCCATGTGAACAATGACCTTTTCAACCCTGGGTGTTCTCATTGGATTACTCAATGACCTCACCACCCAGTTTTATTTCTGGCTTATCCGTACCGATCACCACAACATAATCTTCTATGGTGTGGAATTCCTCATTTTCACCGGCAATTAGGACAGTGTTGGAGTTGGAACTACGAACTGTATTGATATCTTTGATAGCGCCAATCTTACCAGTATGCTTACCGCCAATTATCAATGCAAGATTGCCGACTTCATACTTGATATGTTTGAGTATATTCTTGTCCGGTACTGAAAGAATCACTGAGTCTTTGGCTTTGAAGTCGTTTGAGCCAATCAGATTAGAACCATCATTGAGATTGAGCTGTACTTTGCCGCCCTTCACCACGGTCTTTCCGCTAATCCTGCATAACTTGCTTGCCTCTATACCTGCAAGTTTATGTAATTCTAATCTTCCCTTCCTATCAAGGAGCACTCTATATGATTGTTCCATCTTAGGAATAGAAACTACATCTAATAACCCTATAGGGAACCTTAGGTCTTTCCTGATAATGCCGTCAACAAGGATGCTACCCTCAGAAAGCACCCTCTTTGCCTCTACCCTTGTGTCCACAACATGTAACATATCCCTGAGAACCACTCCAAGAGGAATGCTCAGTTGCTTGTTGTGAGGACCTGGCCTTGTTGATGTTATCCATTTATTGGATTTCTTGGATGTCTGCCAGCTCTTTGGTACAGAGATCCTTTTTTGATGTCTTCCCACAAAACCACCTACTTCCTACTCAATACTTCTGATCTGCGGTCATCTTTCATTTCAAGGGATGTGATCGTTACATTGGAGGGATAGATAGGCCTTGGTACTTCTGTACCATCTGCTTTGGACACTGCTACTCCTTCTACAACTATGGTCCCATGTTTAAGTGATACCGCTTCTACTTTACCTGTAGTGCCTGCGTGGTCTCCGCGCATAACTTTTACAGTGTCGCCGACAATGACTCTGGCTGTCCTGCGCCCATATTTCTCACGGAGCTCTTTAGAAAGAGGAGCACCCATGTATTTCTGCCTCAAATGCAGTGGAGCAGTATACCGAAGTTTTCGTTGTTTCCTTGGCTGATTAGTAACCATTGCATGCACCTCACACTATAATTGAAGCCGTTGTACCAATCTTTGGATACCTTTCTGCAACCTCTCTTGCAATCGGTCCTTTCAGATCGGTTCCCTTGGGCAGACCATCCTCATCAGTGATCACAACTGCATTGTCCTCAAAGGAAACCCTCAATCCATCCGGACGACGGAATTCCTTCTTCTGACGGACTACAACAGCATACATGATCTGCTTACGCATTTCTGGAGTACCTTTCTTCACAGATACTACACACATGTCACCTATGCCTGCACATGGTTGTCTGTTCTTGGTACCTCTGTAACGCTTTACAGATATGATCTCAACAACTCTTGCACCGGTGTTGTCCACACAATCTATGCGAGCACCGCTGTTCAATGGGCGAGGTATAGTGGAACGGATCCCTCTCATGCCTCTACCCCCGTTTTGATGACCACATAGGATTTAGTCTTACTCAGAGGACGGCATTCCATAACTGTCACAATGTCTCCCACCTGTGCATCAATACATGGAGGGTTGTGAGCATGGATCTTAGATTGCCTTTTCTCATACCTCTGATACTTGCTTATAAGTACTTCATGTCTTCTCTGGATGACCACGGTCCTGTCCATCTTGTTGCTAACAACGGTGCCCACCAGTACCTGTCCCCTGACCGGCAGCTTTCCGTGGAATGGACAATTAACGTCAGTGCACTCCTGTTCAGGAGCGGGCACATCCAATCCGATATCTCTTGTCATGATTATTACCTCATGCGAATTTTCCTGATATTTTTAATCCTATTCTCGGGTTGTGAGAGCAATAAATTCCCGTTCACTTTCACTTGCTCAGTAACACGTGTATTCCCTCTGAGGAGAGGTATATGGAACAAGAATGTTGATCCTGATTTTGGAACCATCTTTTCATATTTATCATATGTTTCCAAGATCAACATGTTCTTTGTTTCACCTACCACTTTGCCGCGAACTTTCTCTAAAGAGGGATTGTTTGAGTTGATCACTTCTGTGAACAGTCCGATAAGTTCGTGAAATATCAGGTTATAAGCGGATATTTCCACTTCAGATCTCCTTTAACTCTTTCTGGACAGTCTTAACACGTGCGATGGTCCTCCTGAGCAATCCAATTCTACCTGGATTATCCGGAGCACCACCCGCAGAAGTAAGGGCACGCTCACGTATAAGCTCACTCCCTAACTTGTCAAGCTCGTCCATCCGTTCATTAGGGCTCATGTCCCTAATTTCATTCATACGCAGGATAGCCATGATCAACCCTCCCTATGGATACGGGCTGTCGGATGCCAGTAGTCATGTCCCGCATGCTTGTGCTGCCAGACACCATCGATTTCCCTGCGCTCTTCGTTCTCAAGAACCTCGGTGGACCCGGAATCAGCTGTTGAACAAGAAGGCTCATCTACAGATACTTCATTTTCAACTATCGCCTTGTCAGACTTTTCAGCCTTCTCCACAGATTCCTCTTCAAAAGCCTCTTCAACCTCAGCAACCTCACCTGAAGCCTCTTCTTTTACAAGCTTTTTAATGTCTGCTTTGGGCTGAACCTTGGCAATTTCAGATATTGGTTCTGGAGCAATATCCTTTAACTTAAAGGAGTCCGGAAGAACCGCACCCGGTGGAATTATCCTTACCTTGCAGCCAAGGGTACCAAGTTTTTTGATCGCTACAGCAAAACCATCATCGACAATATCATCTACCGGTTTACCTGCATGCTTTATATAGCCTTCAACGATCTTCTCTGTCCTTGACCTTGCTCCTGTAAGCTTACCTGAGATCACGATCTCACAGCCAAGTGCACCTGCATTCATGATGGCCCTCATAGCATTGTGGCCAGCCTTTCTGAAATACCATCCTCTTTCAATGGATGATGCAAGGCGAGTTGCCATCATTTGTGCATTGAGCTCGGGCCTCCTGACTTCCTGGGCATCTATCTGAGGATTGTCCATGTCATACATTCTGTCAATATCACGTGTAAGTTTACGGATAACCTTACCTGCTTTGCCAATAACCATTCCTGGTTTCTCAGCATAAACCGTGATTTGGGTCCCCATAGGAGTTCTGTTGATCTCCATACCGCCGTATCCAGCCCTGTTGAGCTGTTTAGCAAAGTATTCGTCCAGTGAAGCTTTGACATAACCCTCACGCACGAATTTCTTCTCTATTGCCATTAGCGCACCTCGTTCAATATAATCTCAATGTTAACAGTGTCCGTATTGTACGGACTGCCTCTTCCACGTGCCCTTGCGATCATTCCGGGAATCACGCGGCCGCCCTTTGTTGCTACATGAGCAATATACATGCGCTCGGGATCCAAACCCTTATATTCAGCATTGCTTCCAGCATTCTCCAAAAGCTTGAGGAATGCCTTTGCAGCATCCACTGGATATCTGCCACCTGCCATTGGTCCCTTCTTGTGGCCTGCACCTTCACAGTGCCTCTTGAAGGGTACTGCCTGCTTCTTGGCAACAACTGCCTCGAGATATTTCTTGGCGTTCTGGGTCCGCATTCCTTTAAGAGCCCTCCCTAGTTCCCGCGATTTTTTAGGGGAGATATGAAGCTCGGAGCCCATTGCCTTAGAGCTGGTCTTGGGATCCATTTCTAAAGTGTAATCAATCCTTGCCATACATCATCACCTTATTTCAGCGGTACGAACCTGCTTGAACGGGTAGCTCCTACACCGGCACTTCCGTGAGACACTTTTGAACGGCTCAATGCAAACTCGCCGAACCTGTGACCGATCATCTCAGGCTGTATCTCAAAGTCAAGGAAGCTCTTGCCGTTGTATACTGCAACGGTCTTGCCTACCATATCCGGAAGTATGATGACATTCCTGTAATGAGTACGCACGTTGTCTGCGCCATCCTTTATTTGCTGCATTACGTCCTTCTGATGATCATTGAAGCCCCTCGTAATAGAGCGGCGCTCCCTTGCTGTGAGAAGTTCTGTGAACTCCTCCAGGCTCATCGCCTGGAGCTGCTCAAGGGTCTTGCCACGATATGTGAACTCACCTTTTCGTTTTGGTAATTTTGATCCTATTTTTTTTGCCATGGGATTACCTCCGGTTCAACGCCTTCCGGTTCTGCGTGCTGCTATCTGTCCAACCTTACGTCCGGGCGGGGCATTCCTACCAACTGTTGTTGGTCTTCCTGGATGCTGCCTGTTACCTCCACCGAAGGGGTGGTCAATTACGTTCATGGCAACTCCCCTGACACGAGGATACTTTGCAGCCCTTGTTTTCATCTTGTGATATTTCTTACCTGCCTTGAGGAAAGGTCTGTCCAGCCTTCCGCCACCTGCAACGATACCAACGGTGGCACGACATTTGGAGTTAAGCCACTTCATTTCACCCGATGGCATCTGTACAACCGTCTTTCCTTTTCCCTTATCATGGGAAACCACCGTTGCATAAACACCAGATGAACGTGCAAATTGGCCGCCATCATTGGGCTTTGACTCAATATTGCACACAGGGACACCTTCAGGAATGTTTTGAAGTGGCAAGACGTTACCTGGCCTTACTTCAGCTTCTGCACCACATGATATGATGGTACCCACAGCCATGCCCTCGGGAGCCAGGATCATACGTTCTTCGCCGTTAGCAAAAGATACTTTCGCCAATGGTGCAGAACGTGCAGGATCATGCTCAATACCTACTACAGTACCTGTAAGTGTATCATTCTCGTTCACTTTAGGATGCTTCAGAGAAGCCTTATACCTATGAGAGGGAGCTCTATAGGTAGGTGTACCGCGACCCCTGTTCTGTGAAATTATTCGTTTACCCATTATTACTCACCTCACATCAGTCCGATCCTTGTGGCGATCTCGTGAGCCGCATCAGTTTCACTGAAGGTCACGATGGCTTTCTTCTGGCCATTCATGGTACTCATTGTACAGACGGATACAACATTGAAGCCATACATTTTCATGACATCTGACTTGATCTGTCCTTTAGTTGCCTTTCTGTTGACAATGAACTGGAGTTTATTGTTTTCCAGTAACATCATGGCCTTTTCTGTGATGAATGGATAATTGATAGCTGTCATACGAACATACCCTCCAGAGCTGCTATAGCAGATTCTGTCCATATGGTCAGTCTGCCTGCGTGAGTACCTGGGGCCAGCAATTCAGTACTTATGGAGTCAACGGAAACAACATCCACACCTGCCAGATTCCTTGCAGAATTGAACAATGTACTTCCCTCATCAGCTACTATCAGCAGACTTTTTCGGTTCTTGTACCTTCTTCCTCTAAGCTTTCCACGACCCGCTCTGATGTTCCTGCCTTCCTTTGCACGCAGTATGTCCTCGAACACACCAGCCGCTTTAAGGAATTGCACAACATCTTTTGTTTTTCCCAGGTCCTGCAATGCATTTTCTGCTACCAATGGCAACTGGACGGTCTGCTCGAACTTATGACCACGAGCCCTTACAAGCTCCACATTACCCGTTGCTGAAACTGCTGAACGGATAGCAAGTCTGCGTTCTTTTTTGTTTACCTTTTCTGTCCTGTCTGCCTCTGGCTTTGGTGGATGTGCTGCCCTTCCGCCAACTGCCTGCGGAACCCTGGCTGCACGGCTACCAGTGACAATCCTTGGTATCTGTGCCACACCTCGTCCCGATCCCCAGGATACTGCCGAAGTTTCCATACCTGCATATAATCGAGGACCATAGGGCTGGTATCTCTTGGCCTGAGATGCAAGCACTGCCCTCTTGATAAGATCCGGCCTGTATGACTCATTGAAAATCTCAGGCAGGGATATCTCACCTTTTAGATTACCAGAAATATCAATTACATTAGTTTTAGCCATTTAATTCACCCCTGCTTGCTCTGTGTGCTGATGTGAACGATCTGAGGTTCACCCATAGCGGACACCCTGGCTCTGGTAGGTTCACGCAGCCTGATAAGTCTCTTGGACGGACCTGGCACACTGCCCTTGATGAGCACATAATCGTTCCTCACAAGGCCAAAGTTCATGAAACCACCGACAGGATTGATCTCCTCGGGGTTTGTACCTATCTTGAAGATACGTTTATTACATTCGGTCCTCTGGTGAAAACCGGTCTGACCCATCTGAGGAACTCTCCAGCTCACATGTGCGGGCCTGAAAGGACCAAGTGTACCGATCTGCCTCAGGCTTCCCTGACGGGAATGTTTACCTTTTTGAAGCATGATACCCCATCTTTTAACAGGACCCTGGGTACCCTTTCCAATTGTGATCGCAGCTACATCAACTAAACTGCCACCCTTGAAAACATCGCTTATGCGTACCTCTTTACCGAGGATGGACTTTGCATATTCATATTTGTCCTTAGCATTTGCTCCGCTTATGCCGGTTTCCATGATGTCAGCATTCTTCTTGGGAACACCTGATATGCTTTTTGGCACAGTATATGTCACTACCCTTATATCAGAAACTGTACCGTCGTTCATCAGTTGTTCGATTTTCCCCAGAGCTGCATTAGTGTCATGTTTTACTGGGATCGATATTGTCTGCCCAAGACTTTTGTCAAGTTCAGTGCTCCAAGCCTCTGCCAGAGCCCGCTCACCACTGTTATCTTTTCCATAGGCCCTAATAGCAGCCACTCGAATAGCCGGCGTTTCGATCACAGTTACAGGTACTGTGATCTCAAGACCTTCTGTAAGGCTGTTCTTGGTATCATCGATGATTACCACATGGGTCATACCGACCTTGTAACCAGCGAAATCCTGAAGTTTTATTCCAGTTTCTGATACCGGCCATGACCTGTAACGTGGTATGGGGCTTTGTGCTCTTTTGCGCGGACTGAACGCGAGTGATCCTCGCCTTGGTCTGTGTCCATGTGCCATTGTTATTCTCCCGATCTATATTTTTTAGATTTGGCCGTTCAACTTTCTTGCTGATAGCATGGGTCATGCAAAAAGTCCAAGTGCCACTGGGATCAGGATACACACATTTATCGTGTAATCGGCAGATACTGCCGCTGCTGTACAACCGCAAATTGACAGTACACTGCCCTATGCCGGTAGGATTATAGCAGACATCCCTACAGTGGTCATCTCCAGAACGATTTAAACACCTTATGTCCCTGCATACGTTTCCGCAAGCAAGAGGGCATTCTTGAAGAGGCCCCGAACATCACATGTTAAATCCGACTTTTTCACACGTAGTTAATTTCATTGCGATATGCAAGGCAAACCTTACATACCCATCTCTATCGTTGCGCTTAGATAGATAAATACATATATAAAACCTTTGCATGAGAAGAGTACCTGAAAGATAAACTGGAACAACCGTTCCCTATCAATCTTCCAATAAATAGAAACTTACAACTTCTTACCTGATCTAACTGTAAAAGGTAAATACATTTTCAGATATATACTTATTCACCCATTCCCCCCAGCCAATATCTGAAAAAGATAAAAGCTTATTGAACACTAATCAAAAATGGACAAAAAATGAATAAAAAATCAAGCCTGAAGCCTTCCAAGGTCAAAAGCCTTGATGTTAATGTCCACCGTTTTCTTTGGAACTGACTCCCTGATACAATTTACCAACACATTTTTGGATATTGGCAAAAATTTAGATACTGCTCCTATCATCACAGTATTCATGGATTGCACATGGCCAGCCTCTTTGGCAAGTTGCACTGCATTAAAAGCCTTTACAGTAAACCTCTGTTCCAGATAGTCAATGATCTTCCCCACATCAGGATACGACGAAAGGCCTGACGTTACAGTAACAGGCAATACTGGCTCAGTGTTCACAAGAACTATACCATCATCCGACAGATATTCAATATACCTTAAAGCCTCGCTGGGTTCCAAGGCAAGTAAAGCATCTCCACTTTTCAGAGGGATAAGGGAACCGAACTCACAACCGATCCTCAAATGATTGACTACGGAACCACCCCTCTGGGCCATACCATGAGTCTCAGCAGCCATCACTGGCAATCCTTCCCTTACAGCAGCCTTACCGATTATATCAGAAGCAAGGATAGTGCCCTGCCCACCCACGCCTGCTATTACCAGATCGAAAAGAGAAACTCCTGTCAAACTCATCTCTTCACCTCCATGATCGCGCCAAACTTGCAGATCTGAGCGCATACACCACATCCGGTACACATGTTATTGATCCTCGCACTCTTAAGCTCATTATCAAATTCAGTTGCCGGACAGCCAAACCTTACACAAGCCTTGCACCCAGTACATTTATCCTGGTCTACCCCGAATGCCACTTTTTTAACACCGGACCTGCGCAAGTCGATCACACATGGCTGCCTTGTTATGACAACAGAAGTACCTGTGTGATTCCTGGCACGCCTGAACACATCTTCTGTGGAAATCAGATCATAAGGGTCCGTTTCTTCCACAAATTCCGCACCAAGAGCACGGCAGATATTTGAAATAGAGACCGCTACTGTGGATTCACCCACCGCCGTCCTACCCATTCCGGGATTCGGCTGATGACCGGTCATTGCAGTGACACGGTTGTCCATTATAGTTACTGTGATATTTGCTTTATTATATACTGCATTAAGTAGTCCATTCATTCCTGTGTGGAAGAAAGTGGAATCACCGATGGAACAGCATATAGGATGATTCTCTCCTGCATGATAGATTCCCGAGGACATAGTTATACTTGCACCCATACATAATGTAGTGTCTACAGCACCTGACTGTACACCAAGAGTGTAGCAACCAATATCACTAGGATAAATTCCATCTTTTCCGAAAACCTTCTTCATTACATAGAAAGCAGCCCTATGGGAGCAGCCAGGGCATAATACCGGAGGACGCAGAGGAAGTTCAAGGTCCATATCCTGTACCACAGGCGAAGGAGCATCAAATCCGAATGCCTTTGAAATAGCAGCCATGCAGATATCGACATTAAGTTCCCCATACCTGGGAACAAGTTCCTCTGACTTGCCCAGTATCTTTGTTCCGATACCTTGCTTTTGTGCTATGATGCGCACTTCGTCCTCTACGATCGGCTCAAGTTCCTCTACCACAAGCACCGTATCTGCATGCTCCAGCATGCTGGTGACCTTGCCCTCTGGAACCGGATATGTGCATATCTTCAGGAAAGAGGCATCCAGCCCTAATCTTTTCATAGCCTCTCTGGCATAGACAGAAGCTACCCCTGAAGAGATTATACCTATTTTCGATCCACTCTTGAGTTCAAGCTGGTTCCATGGAGAATTCTCAAGTTCTTTCCTGATATCCTCATACACCTGCAACACATAAGGATGCCTTGCTCTTGCATGCTTGGGCATCATGATCCACCTTTCCGGGATCTTTTCGAATTTTATCTGTGGCCTGTCTTCGGCTACAGTTCCGAGCTCCACATCGGATTTACCATGAGAAATACGGGTAGTAGGTCTGAAAATAGATGCTGCCTGGAACATATTTGACAGCCTGAAAGCATCCGGGATCATGTCCTTTGCTTCCTGAGGAGTTGAAGGATCAAAACAAGGCATCAGTGCGAACTGAGCATATTTGCGGGTATCCTGTTCGTTCTGTGAAGAATGACATGAAGGATCATCTGCAGATATTATTATCATTGCACCTTTGACACCCATATAAGAAAGAGTCATGAGGGGGTCTGAGGCCACATTGAGTCCCACGTGCTTCATAGTGACCACGGACCTGGCACCTGCAATAGCAGCACCAGCAGCAACTTCGAAAGCCACTTTCTCGTTCACCGACCATTCCACATAGAAATCCCTTTTTTCCATTGCTGCCAGAGTATCTATGATCTCTGAGGAAGGAGTACCCGGATAACCAGCTATCACCTGGCCACCTCCTTCAATAATGCCTCGCGCTATAGCGACATTACCAAGCATGAATTCGCGTGTGCTCATGTCAATCTCCTGCTACCTCTTACAGGACAATTATTGATAAATATATCTAAAAGTGAAGCTCATAATTTCATTCGCTCATTAGATACAGAATTTTTATACATGTCAATCTATAATCGATAAGTATAAGGCTTAAGAACTAATTGCAATATCAGTTAGTATATAGTCTGATAAAATGATACATCCCCTCTTATAGAAACAAGCTCAGGTGGTTCGATTCATGGTTACAGAGA
>NZ_JBFYLB010000145.1:0-25990 GCF_041305605.1 Methanomethylovorans sp. | reverse complement strand
CACTTGTATCAGTGACAGTTAAGGCCACAGTGTAGTTGCCTGCAGTAGTATATGTTTTCGTAGCTGTTACACCGGTAGCTTCAGAAGTGATACCATTTGATGCGTCAAAGTCCCATGAGTATGAAGCAATGCCTTTGTCGTCAGAAGATGCACTGCCGTCAAAAGTTACTGTGGAGCCAGCGGTTGCAATCATATCGTCTCCGGCATTGGCAACCGGGGCATTATCTGTCGGAATTACATCTGAGGTTGAGGTTACAGTCAGTTTTGGCCTTTGTGCTGCGTTAGACCAATCGGTACTGTAGAACGCGATGTAATTTCCACTTTCAGTCTTGGCCTTGAGGAAGAAACCAGCGTTCTTGTACTTGCCACTTACATAATCCTGCACAAGCTGCGTGACATCAAGCTCATAGTACTTGTTGTCAGGTGTTTTGCTGCCTGCAAAGGTCAATGAAGCATACGGAGTGCTACCCTGGGATACGCCATTCTTATCGAACCAGTTTCCTCCTGCCGTGCTCCAGAGAGTACCGGAAGCACGGGATCTCCAGGTAACATACTTAGGGTCCCATTCAACTGGCCTGTAAACTTCAACTACGGTATCAGAAGCGCGGGTAGCACCTGCAGGATAATACCAGTAGAGCGAGAGGGTTGCTTTGGAAATGGTGTCTGTTGGCTGGTATCCGCTCAGATCGAACAGCATCACATCCCTGCAGCGAGATGCACTTCTTCCTATGTCAAGATAGGTGGTTGTGGAAAGCACAGTGCTTGGAGATGACTCACGTAATCTGTTGTCATAGGATGCTGTGTAAGAGACAGTGGTCGTTGGATTAGTGCCAGGCACGGTTCCCACACGAAGGATAGTTAGACCCCTTTCCCTATTAGCTACGTATACATAATCACCTGATACAGTAATCGATCCGCTGATAGTACTACCGCTATAACTTCCTGCAAGCTGCGGAGAAAACGGATCGCTGATGTCCAAAACGATAAGACCATTATCGCTGACCACGTAAGCATAATTGCCCGAAATAGCAATATAAGATGCACCACTGGTGTCGTAACTGCCTGCAAGTTCTGGGGCTGCAGGGTCACTGACATCTAATATAAGAACATCATCCGCAGCCAGGTATGCATAATTGCCCGATACGGCAACATCGGATATCCTGGTCGGATAACTGCTGGCAAGGACCGGAGAGGATGGATCACTGATATCCAGAATAGAAAGTTCGAAGTCGTGGAGTACATAGGCGTAGTTACCTGATACCACAACATTTTGAGTACAATTTTCAGGGCCATAGCTGCCATAATGACCGATGTATTCCGGTGATACAGGATCACTGATATCCAGAATGGAAAGGCCTGGGAAACCTACTCCCACACAGGCATAATTTCCTTCTACATCAATACCTACCCCATTATCAGCAAAAAGACCGGCACTTCCAGTGAGTGTCGGTACTGAGGGATCTGTGATATCTACAACGCTGACAAGAACAGAATCGCTACCACCGCTTGCTACGTATGCATAATTGCCCTGCACGTCAACCTCATCTGCTCCCCCACCCACATCATACTTGCCTGCAAAGGCAGGAGACGAAGGGTCACTAATATCTGCGATCGTAAGACCGTTCCAACTGGTCACATGGGCATAATCACCTGATACGCTGACATCCCATGCCCAGTCGCCATTATAGTAATTGCTCATATGTGCTGGCACTGACGGATTACCGATATCCACGATCTCAAGGCCGGAGCCGGCTATGTAGGCATAATCTTCTGCCACAGCAAAATTATTTGTATTGCCATCTGTAGCATAAGTGCTCACAAGGTCCGGTGATGCCGGATTACTGATATCTATAATGGAAAAGCTGCTATATTCTCCTGCATATGCATAATTTCCCGACACTGCTATGCGGGTGTATCCAATGTTTTCAGTAACATAGCTTCCTGCAAGGGCTGGTGACGAAGGGTCTGTGATATTCAGGATAATAAGACCTTTGTCAGCATCGGCCACATAAGCATAATTTCCTGATACGGCAACATCAAGCGCGTAAGTCTGCTCTTTATAAATGCTTACAGGCTGTGGTGATGGATCACTGATATCCACTATGATAAGACCACCGGCCGCTACGTATGCATAGTTTCCTGATATGGCAACACCATTTGCATTACCCTGACCGGAAACATCATAATTTCCTGCAAGGGTTGGAGCTGATGGATCACTGATATCTATGATTTGAAGATTTCCCGGGAACTGATTAGTTACGTAGGCATACTGACCTGATACGACAACAGAATAAGCAGAACTATCATAAATACCAGCATAAGTACCCATAAGTTGTGGTGATGCCGGATCAGTAATATCTACTATGGTAAGGCCACTGCTGCCATCTCCTATATACGCATAGTCGCCCGAGACAGCAATAGCGCTAACTACTGATGGAGTAATTATTCTTCCTACTTCAGATGGCTTACGGATGTCGGCGATGTTGAGCACAACAAGGTCCTGACCCTGTCCGAGATAAGCATAATCACCAAAGATCTCAACATCGTATGCATTTCCGCCAAAGTCACTGAGAAGCTCTACATTTACATCATCGGCAGAGCCGACTCCTGTAATCATGATCATAAACATTACGATTTCAAGAAAAATTGATTTGTTTAATTTTATTTTCATTTGTACCACCCACTCTACTAATTAGAGGGGATCCGGAATTACTTTATTGTATAGTAATTAGTAAAATAACTATTTAAACTCTAGGAGAAAATTCAGAGAAAATAAATATATTTTTGCCATACAATAAATATTTACTTTAAAAGAGTACTATTTCACATATCACATAAAAGTACATGGCTGATATCAACCTAGCATTGCCTGACTAACTCAAGGATCAGCGATGATATGGAAGATGTACCATCAAAACACAGTACTGAAAAAACAGGCCATCTGGTAACTCACATATCAGCAGATTATTTCTTACGCTGTATAATGAATACCAGACTGGTGATTGCATCCACTTTTTGCCATTAACCGGGAAAACCGATGAATTTAAAGTAAAGAACTAAGGAACTGATTTGATGATATACCCAGGCATATTTTTATAATTGGTGAGTAATATATTCATAATAATCCGGAAGATGATCGATCATTCCCTACGAAGGAGCAATCTATAATGGATTTCGAGGCTGAGAATTTCACATATCCCAAAGAGCCATGTAATCATTACAATAGTCTTTTAGAGGAAATTGTAACTTCTAGTTCTATGGTTGTCTTTTTGTGGAAAGCCGAAAAAGGATGGCCTGTTGAATATGTTTCTGAGAACGTTTCACAGTTTGGTTATTCCGCAATTGATTTTTTGTCCGGGAACGTTATTTTTCAGAATATGATTCATCCTGATGATATAGAAAAAGTGGGGCTAGAGGTTCGAACATATTCCGAAAAGAAAGTAACTGATTTTACTCAGGAATATCGTATTCTCACCAGTAACGGTAAAGTTAGGTGGATAGATGATCGTACAGTTATAAAAAGAAATGACGATGGCGTTATAACTCATTACCAGGGGACAATTCTTGATATCACCGCCAGAAAAGAAGCAGAAGAAGAGCTACATCTCCGAGAGGATAGATTAAGAAGTCTTGTATCCATTCTGCAATACAGGCCCGACTCGATCCAGGGTTTCCTTGACTATGCACTCAGTGAAGCTATTAAACTTACCCAGAGCAAGATCGGGTACATATACTATTATAGTGAGGAACGAATGGAGTTCACTCTTAACACGTGGTCAAAGAACGTGATGGAAGAGTGTACTATTGTTAGCCCTCAGACCACGTATAAACTGGAGAATACGGGCATCTGGGGAGAGGCGGTCAGGCAGCGCAGATCAATTACCGTAAATGACTTTCAGGCAGCTGATCCGCTCAAAAAGGGGTATCCTGAAGGACATGTTCAACTTTACAGATATATGACAGTACCAGTTTTCAAAAATGGACAGATAGTTGCTGTTGCAGGGGTATCCAACAAAGAATCGGATTATAATGAGAATGACGTACTTCAGCTTATTTTGCTCATGGATTCTGTATGGAATGCTGTAGAACAGAGAAGGACCGCCGAGGCATTGCAACAAAGCGAAGAGAGATACCGACAGGCATACACCCTCGTACAGGGAATGATCGAAAGTCCTAAAGATGTTGTCATATTTGCCATTGATAGAGAATACAGGTATCTTACCTTTAACAAGAACCATCAGCTGGCAATAGAGCATATGTGGAATAGCAGGATTGAGGTTGGTGCCAGTATGCTCAGTTACATTAAAGATCCTGCGGACAGAGAGAAAGCAAAAGAGAAAATCGATCGGGCGCTTGCAGGTGAAGCTTTCACTGTAATTGAAGAATATAGGGATTCAAGATTCAACATACGATGGTATTCAAATACATACAGTCCTCTTAAGGATGCAGAAGGGCATGTTGTCGGGCTTACTCTCATTTTAGTGGACATCACCGAACGTAAGCAAGCAGAAGAGAAACTGCTTGCATATGCAGATGAAGTCGAAAAGAAAAATAGGGAATTAGATATTGCTTTGATAAGGGCTGAGGAAGCCACCATGGCAAAAAGCGAATTTCTGGCCAATATGTCCCACGAGATCCGTACCCCCATGAACGGTGTTATTGGTATGACAGGCCTGCTTCTGGACACTGAGCTTACAGATGAACAGCGGCATTATGCAGAAATGGTGAAGCTCAGCGGAGAATCGCTGCTTGGAATTATCAACGATATCCTTGACTTCTCAAAGATAGAGGCAGGCAAGCTTGAGTTGGAAACTGTGGATTTTGATCTGAACAACATGCTGGATGACTTCGCTTCCATGATTTCCATCAGATCCAATGAAAAAGCACTGGAATTCATCTGTGCAGCGGCACCGGACGTGCCTTCTTATGTCCGGGGTGACCCCGGACGTTTGCAGCAGATATTGATCAATCTGACCGGTAACGCCATCAAGTTCACACAAAAAGGAGAGGTGGTAGTATATGTGACTATACAGGCTGAGAATGACACAGAATTATTGCTACATTTCTCTGTAAGGGATACTGGTATTGGTATTCCTGAAGGTAAAATAGACCAGCTCTTTGATAAATTTTATCAGGTTGATGCCTCAACAACACGCCATTATGGTGGTACAGGTCTTGGGCTTGCCATTTCCCGGCAACTGGTACAGATGATGGGTGGGGAAATAGGTGTGAAGAGCAAGGAAGGAAAAGGCTCAGAGTTCTGGTTCACTATCAAGCTTGCAAGGCAGTTGGACAGCCATCGCAAGAAAGTTCTTTCCAGGGAAATTAAAGGTGTGCATATTCTGGTGGTTGATGATAACGCAACTAATCGGGAGATACTGAACAAGCAATTATCTTCTTGGGGTGCAAAGGTACAGGAATCCGTTGATGGCCCTACAGCACTGCAAGCCATGTACTTTGCATATGAAAAGGGCGAACCATTTAACGTGGTCATCCTGGACATGCATATGCCTGGTATGGACGGAGAATCGGTCGCAAGGTTTATCAAATCCGACAAAAAACTAAAAGATACCGCTCTGGTGATGTTAAGTTCCTTGGGGAAACGAGCCGACCCTCAGTATATCGAAGATCAGAACTTTGCAGCTTATCTGACCAAGCCAGTAAAGCACTTGGATCTAATTGATAAGCTATCTAATATCTTAAGCATGAACAAGAAAAAACAGAAAGTGCAAACTCATGTTAATGTCCTTTCTATCCCTTTCCAAAGCCATACTAATTTGAGAATATTGTTAGCTGAAGATAATGTGATCAACCAGAAGGTCGCTCAGACCATGCTCCAAAAAATGGGCTATCGTGTAGATATTGTTGCCAACGGTACGGAAGCACTAAAAGCACTCGAGATGCTGCCATACGATCTGGTGTTCATGGATGTGCAGATGCCAGAGCTGGATGGATTTGAAGCTACAAGACTCATTCGTGACTCACGATCTGCGGTCAAAAATCATGAAATTCCCATAGTTGCAATGACCGCGCATGCCATGAAAGGGGACCGGGAACGGTGTCTGGAATCCGGGATGAATGATTACATCTCAAAACCGATATCCTTGCAAGCACTCATAGGATTGCTTGAAAGATGGCAGATCCTGCCACATAAGGAAAGTGATTTGGAGGCTACATCTTTGGAAACCGACAGCACTGCAAATATATCAATAGTTCCGGTGGTATTTAACAGGCAGGCCCTGATCGAGAGGGCAATGAATGATGAAGAGCTGGCAAGCAAGTTAATAGCTATTTTTATTAAAGACCTGCCAAAACAGGTTGTCGCTCTAAAGGAAAACGTGGAAAAGAGTGACATGGACAAAATTAAATGGTATGCACATTACATAAAAGGCTCTTCAGCTAACATTGGAGCTATGGCCTTAAGCACTGTGGCTGCAGATATGGAGAAAGCAGGTAATGATCACCAAACAGATGAGATAGATATCCTAATGCCAGAACTTGAAAAACAGTATGAACTATTAATAGCACAACTTAGAGAAGAATAACACGCTTTCTCTTTTGGACAATTTAGAAAATATGATATCGGGAAGATGTTAACTTATATTAGTACACATATAAAAGTAGATCTGCATTTTTCATAAGAAGACTTTAAAACGGATATGCATGTTCTCTTTATTACTAGCGATTCTCGCTTAATAAGAGGAGCATGTGAAAAATGGCAACTATCAAGGCCTCCTGTATTCAGATGAACATTACACAATGTTCAAAAGAACAGAACATTGAAAAAGCCCTTCTGATGGCAAATAATGCAATAGGTTCGGGTGCCCGGATAATAGTGTTACCTGAAGTATTCTCAACGGGTTTCTGCTACAAAGGTCTTGAGTCAGTAGCTGAAACCTCTGTTTCTCAGAGAGTTGAGGAATATCCCACAATAGAGAGACTATTACAGTTTTCAAAAGTGCATGATTGCGTCCTTATAGGCTCGATAATCGAAAAAAAGATGGAAAATTACGATACGATCAAATATCATAATCTGGGTTTTTGCATTGAATCCGGGAATCTCGCTGGAGTTTACAGGAAAACCCATCTTTACGGAATGGAAAAAATCCATTTCTCCAGGGGAGAAAAGATCCTGCCGATAAAACTTGAAAGATCCGGAATAACCATCGGACTTCAGATATGTTTTGAGCTTAGATTTCCCGAGATATCAAGGAAATTGGCACTTGCGGGTGCTGATATTCTAGTTACTGTTGCCGAATTTGCAAACCCTAAAGCCACTCAGTGGAAAGCCCTTGCATCTGCCAGAGCAATAGAGAACCAGGTACCACATATTGCCTGTAATCGTGTAGGTACAGCCCCGTTAGCTTCATACTTTGGCAACTCCATGATGATCAACGCATGGGGAAACATCAAAGCAGAAGCTGGGGAAGACGAGTGTTTCATCACAGGGGAGATTGACACGGATGAAACAAAAAGGATACGCGGTAAAGTTTCACTCTTTGATGACAGACAGTTGGATCTATACTAAGTTCGAGATCTGGCAAGTATATCCAGAATACTGTTCAATTAGAACCTTCATCTGATCTGAAAAGGACTTTCTAAAACCAGGAAAAGTGAATCATCAATTCGGCTGCACTGCGAGACCATGCGATAGATGACAGAGAAATGTGTAAATTACATCGATAAAAGTCAGATCATAAAAGGGAAGCACATAGTGTTGAAGAGATCCATTATTTTTTACTGATGACCACAACCTTATATATGAATACAACAATTGTGCTGCATTCCATACATAATCCAACCATAAAGCTATATCTGATGCATCAGGTCCCAGGGAGGAAAGTTGGTGGCAGACAATAAATTCGTGTACTTTTTCGGCGGTAATAAGACAGAAGGAAAAAACAGTATGAAAGACCTGCTGGGTGGTAAAGGCGCAAACCTGGCAGAAATGGCTAACCTTGGAATTACGGTACCACCTGGTTTTACCATCACGACTGAAGTCTGTGTACAGTACCTCAAAGATAATGGATATCCCGGAGGACTGCTGGAACAGGTGGATGCTGCTATTATAAAGCTTGAAGAGATAATTGGGAAGAACTTCGGTGATGATAGCAACCCATTGCTCGTATCGGTGCGTTCCGGTGCAAGAGCTTCTATGCCAGGAATGATGGATACGGTGCTTAACCTTGGACTAAATGACAGTTCTGTTGTTGGTCTTGCCAGGAACACCGATAATCCCAGGTTCGCTTACGATAGTTACAGGCGTTTTCTGACAATGTTCGGGGATGTTGTCCTGGGCATCGAACATGACAGGTTCGAACATGCATTAAGCGAGAAAAAGCACTCTTTAGGCGTAAAACAGGATACAGAGCTTGATGTCAATGCTCTTAAGGAACTTGTGGAACAGTTTAAACTGATAATAGAAGAGGAAACCGGGGAAAAGTTCCCACAGGACGCTCGTAAGCAGCTCATGATGGCTATAAATGCTGTTTTTGAATCATGGAACAACCAGCGTGCCATAACATACCGTAAGCTGAACAATATTCCTATGGACTGGGGTACAGCGGTCAATGTACAGGCAATGGTCTACGGGAATATGGGTGAGACATCCGGTACAGGTGTTGCTTTTACAAGAGACCCGGCAACCGGGCATAAACGCTTCTATGGCGAATACCTTATCAATGCCCAGGGAGAGGATGTTGTAGCAGGTATAAGGACACCAAGGCCGATCTCCACCCTTAAGGAAGCAATGCCTGCTGCCTTCAAGCAACTTGAAGAGATCTATATCAAACTGGAAAACCACTTCCGCGATATGCAGGATATTGAGTTCACCATTGAGCAGGGCAAATTATACATGCTGCAGACCAGGAATGGAAAACGCACAGCTGCAGCTGCGATAAAGATCGCGGCAGATATGGTAGAAGAAGGTCTTATCGATAAGAAGACCGCTCTTTTAAGAATAGAACCTAACCAGATAGACAAATTACTGCATCCGATGATTGATCCCAAGGCAACTCTGCAGGTCGTGGCAACAGGACTTCCTGCATCTCCGGGCGCTGCAGTGGGCAAGGTTGTTTTCACTGCTGAACATGCTGAAGAAAAGGCAAATGCAGGTGCAAAGGTCATCCTCGTACGTACCGAGACCTCTCCTGAAGATATCGGTGGTATGAACGCTGCCGAAGGTATTCTTACAGTGCGCGGCGGAATGACATCACATGCTGCAGTAGTGGCCAGAGGTATGGGAAAACCCTGTGTTGCAGGATGCGGTGAGATCTCCATTGATATTAAGAAGGGTGTATTCTTTGCAGGTTCCTGCACAGTTAATGAAGGAGATTATATTTCAATTGATGGCTCTACAGGTCATGTTATAATAGGCAAGGTTCCGCTGATTACACCTGAAGTGAGCGGAGAGCTTAAGACCATTCTGCAATGGGCAGATGAAGTGAGGACCCTGGGTGTGAGAACAAATGCCGATACTCCTTATGATGCCACAGTTGCCAGGGAATTCGGTGCCGAAGGCATCGGGCTATGCCGTACAGAGCACATGTTCTTTGGGGAAGCTCGCATTCCCGTTGTGAGGGAAATGATCATGGCTGACACTGAGGCCTCAAGAAGAAGCGCTCTTGCAAAGCTTCTTCCTATGCAGAGAGAGGATTTCGTCGGCATATTCCGTGCAATGGATGGTTATCCTGTAACGATCCGTTTACTTGATCCTCCACTTCATGAGTTCCTTCCTAACCATGAGGAAGCTCTTGAGAAATTAATGGAACTTGAGAAAAACAATGCTCCGGCACATGAGATCAACAGGGTTAAAAAGGTTATGGAAAGAGTGGAGTTCCTGAAAGAGATCAACCCCATGCTCGGTTTCAGAGGATGCAGGCTTGGAGTTGTGTATCCTGAAATATATGAGATGCAGGTGCAGGCCATAATTGAAGCAGCTTGTGAACTTACCAAGGAAGGTATGTCAATAGTACCAGAGATAATGATTCCTCTCGTATCTCATGTTAAAGAGCTGCAGATCGTCAAGAAGCAGGTTGTAAAAGTAGCAAGTGATGTCATGGCAGACAAAGATGTAAAAATAAATTACAAGATTGGTACCATGATAGAACTTCCGAGGGCTGCCCTTACAGCTGATAAAATAGCCCGCGAGGCAGAATTCTTCTCCTTTGGTACAAATGACCTCACACAAACGACTTTCGGTTTCAGTCGAGATGATGCAGGTAAATTTTTGCCTGCTTACATAGAACAATCTATTCTGGAACACGATCCGTTTGCTGTGCTTGACCAGAGCGGTGTGGGCGAACTCATCAAAATTGGTATTGATAAAGGTAGATCCACCCGACGTGATCTGAAGATAGGCATCTGTGGCGAGCATGGAGGAGAGCCAAGTTCGATCATTTTTGGACATAAGGTGGGTCTCAATTACGTTAGCTGTTCACCTTTCCGTGTACCTGTGGCCAGAATGGCAGCAGCGCACGCAGCACTTCAGGAAGAAGAAATGAATAAAAAGTAAGTGTTATAACAGGGTCTTTCCGGACCCTTTTATGATATTTTAAAAAACTATACGGTTGCAATCCGGTTTTTATAAAAGTAAAGTTTAATGAAAAATTGGGTCAATAATATGACCCAATTCAATAAGATCGCTCTATCATGTAATCTGCTATTGCAAGCAGGATCTCTTTTGCCTGTGAATCTTCCAGTACATCAAGTTTCGCTTTCCCTTCACGGATGTATGAAACAGCTACATTTCTTGCGTATTCAATGGACCCGGATTCTTCAAGCTGCCTGATAGCATCTTCCAATTGTCCCTTTGAGGCCTTGCCCTTACCAAATATTTCCAACTTTACACCGGCATTGAGAGCATGAATGGCTATGAGGGTCTTTTTCCCTTCCATTATATCGCTTCCTCTCACTTTGCCCAGCACCTCTTCGGGGGTCACTATATCCAGCACATCATCATATATCTGGAAACCGATCCCTATCATCCGGCCAAATTCATACATCTGGTCCGCCACTTCAAGGGGAGCACCACCAAGTAATGCACCTATTTTACATGAAGCTCCATAGAGCACAGCAGTCTTCTTCTCCACCATTTCAAGATACTGGCCTTCAGAAACTATGCTCTTGTCCTCGAATTCCACATCCAGCCACTGACCTTCACATATCTCTGTGCACGTCCTTGCCAGGATATCTATACATTTAACGATACGCACCGGATCGTTATCCATACCGGTTATGATCTCAAAAGCTCTGGAGTATAATGTATCGCCTGCAAGGATAGCACCGGGTTCTCCCCATTTCACATGGACTGCAGGCATTCCCCTGCGTACATCGTCCCTGTCCATGATATCATCATGCATCAGAGTGAAATTGTGCACCAGTTCTACTGCAACGGCAGCCGGAAGGACTGTCTGAAGATCAGACCCTACAGCTTCCGCAGCCAGTATGACGGCTGCAGGTCTTAGCCTTTTTCCTCCTGCATCAGGCAGGTATCGTGCAGCTTTATATAGTTCCTCGGGGTGTCTGATGGGCAGCATTTCCCTGATGCCCTCATCCACATACACGCTCCGCTTTTTTATCTCTTCTATCAGATTCATGATGCCTCGTGATGCGATCTTAATCTTCGATATACAGTTCCTCTCCGTTCCTTAACAGATGGAGCGTATCTCCGAGCACGTATCCTGCATCTTCTGCCATTTCAATATATGCTGCATGCATCTCGATGGTCCCGTGAGCAGGAATGACATGTTCAGGTTTGACCATCCTTAATAGTTCCCAGTGATCTTCTCTGTAGGCGTGTCCTGACACATGGACATTATCATAGATACGTGCACCTTTCATTCTGAGCTTTGTCTCCAGAGCATAGCGGTTAGCCTGCGTGAGAGGATTTGGTATCACATTAGCGGAAAATATAACCTTATCCCCTGGTTCTATCATGTAAGGCGTATCACCGTTGGCTATGCGTATCAATATGGAGCCGGGCTCTCCCTGGTGTCCGGTAACAATAGGCAGATATTTGTTCTTGCCTTCCCTCATTATCTTTTCCAGAGCCTTTTCGACATCCCTGCGCTGACCGTATATCTCTACATTCCTTGGAAGCTCAACGTATCCAAGTTCCTTAGCTGTGGTCATATACCGGTCCATGGACCTACCAAGCAATACAGGGATACGTCCCATTTCTTCGGCGAAGGAAATAATAGAGTTCAAACGGGATATGTGAGAAGCAAAAGTGGTTATGATCATTCCTACGCTCGACTCCTCAGTACCGAGCAATACGTCCTTTACCAGGTCATGTGCTATCTGTTCGGAAGGTGCCTTTCCGGAACGTCCGGCATTTGTACTTTCGGTAATAAGTGCAATAACCCCTTCTTCCCCAAGGGATTTGAGCCTGTTGAAATCCGGAGCTTCTCCTAAAGTAGGTGTCCGATCCAGTTTGAAATCACAGGCATACATGATAGCACCTTTTGGAGTATGGATCACCACAAAAACGGTATCGATTATACTGTGTTGAGTATTAATGAACTCAATGGATACATCGTTCGTTATTTCATAGGTTTCTCCTGCCCTCATAGAGATTATATTGTTCTTCACACCGAACTTGCGCTCCGAATCTATCTGATGCTTAATGAGAGCGGTCGTATAAGGTGTACCTATGATAGGAGCTGCATAACGATGTGCCAGCTTTGAAACAGCACCTATATGATCTAGATGACCATGTGTACATACAATAGCACGTACGTTCCCATTGACATCGTTCATTATTGTGTCATCTGGTATAGCTCCCATGCTTATAAGCTCAAGGGAATGCATCTTATCTATTTCTATATCTTCGTGGATCTGCACTCTGTCTAATCTCAGACCCATATCCAGGATAATTATATCCTCATCAACCCTTATTGCAGTCATGTTGCGGCCCATTTCATTATAACCGCCAACTGCTATTATTCCGATTTCTGTCATATTAAATCCTCAAATTCTAAATTTATTGTTCCTTACAAATGAAATTTATACGATCTGTAATTCGCTACGGTTTGAGCGTAAAGCGAATTCTTTGACATTGAATCCACGTAATTCAAGGTATTCTCTTGTCCACCCGGTGATCACTGTGGGCGTGGTGTGCAATCTGTGCAGGTTCTGGCATCCGCAGAGGAACATTGCGACTTTGAGCTCGTTCATCATAAGATTTAGCCTCTTAAGTACCATCTCTTTACTCTCCAGTGCAGGGGCAACAAAAGGAAGTGCCGCACTGGCTACACTAGCACCAATTGCTATTGACTTTGCAATATCCATGCCTGTCCTTATTCCACCGGTGGCTATTACTGGTAAAGATACATTGCATTCCACTACACTTGCAGCTGTAGGAATGCCAAAATCCCAGAATAGTTCCCCCAGCATTTCCGACATGAGGTCTTTTCTGTCCCTTGCCCTGTATACTTCGACCCCGGACCAACTTGTACCGCCAACTCCGCCTACATCAATGGCAGAGACACCAGCTTTCTTCAATATTAAAGCATCCTCGTGGGAAATTCCGGCACCTGTTTCCTTCACAATGATAGGCACATCCAGTGAGCATATCTCGCTGATAGCTTCAAGAGCATCGCTTGCATCAGTATCCCCTTCCGGTTGTATTGCCTCCTGCAAAAAATTGAGGTGGATAGCCATTGCATCTGCGTCAAGCATTTCTACAAGGCTTTCGATTCCTTCGATTCCATATTCTTTGATCTGGGCAGCCCCGATATTTCCATAAATAAATGCATCCGGCGCCACATCTCTCATGATAGTGAAAGATTCTTCCTGAACCGGGTCCTCAATAGCAGCTCTCTGGCTGCCCACACCTATGCCAATACCCATTTCATCTGCAGCCTGTGCAAGCGCAGCGTTGATAGGTTTTGTATCAGGATGGCCTCCGGTGATAGAAGCGATCAAAAAAGGCGCTTTTATCTTCTTTCCCAGAAAATTTACATTAAGATCTATGTCCTCTAGATCAAATTCCGGAAGAGCTCTGTGCACTAACATTATATCTTCCAGGCCGGTCCCCCTTGTCCTTGATTCCACCGGACTTGAAGAACATAACTTGAGGTGTTCTATTTTTCTCTGGGATGTGCTCATATTAAAACCTGCAGTCATACTGTTCATGTGTTATAGCTGTCCCTATTTTCTCGCCTTTAAGAAAACGTTCAACATTGCCAGGTTTTCCGGCATCGAAAATGTGTGAGGTTGTACAGGTGCTGTCACTTATGTCCAGCATCTCTTGAACTTTACCCAGCATACCCCCTGTAACATCAGTGTTTTCTGAGCCTCTTATATGCTTTTTTACATTTTCGAAGTTCTTTGATGTTATTACAGGGATGGTCGAACTTTTATCATCAAGAACTCCTTCGGTTGCACTTCCGATACCCAGAAGGCTTGCTTTCAGCTGTTTTGCAAGATAAGGAACTATCTGATCTCCGGAGATCACGGATGTTCCAAGACTACTGTCCATTACCACATCTCCGTGTAAGACTGGAACGATCCCTCTTTCCAGCATGCAATTTATCTGGTCAAGGAACATTGTCTTTATTCTCCCATTATCTGCAAGCATGCAACACATGGGATGAACTCCCACGGCACATATACTATTCTCATTAAGTATATCAACTACCATTCTGCAGAGTTCTTTCACTGAACGGTGGGTTATGATAGAACCAGTAGCGTTAAACTCTTCGTTAAGGGAAAATTTTTTTGCCTGCGGATGACCAAAAGACCCGGCTCCATGCACTATAATGAGTTTCCCTTTGAAGCCGGATATTTCTTTTGCTATCCGTTGTATCTCATTAACTCTAACTACGCCATCAGCAGCTCTCTTATCTGTGATAACACTTCCACCAAGTTTAAGTATAGTGAGACTGTCGGGTGAAACCATATTACTGCTCCACTTTTACTCCATTTTCAGTTACTCTGGTTATAATGGCTTCTCCTCCGGCTTGTGTTATCGCCGAAGCTATTTGCTTGGATTCAGAAGGATGGGTCAATGCTACCATGCATCCCCCCCCTCCGGCACCGGTTATCTTTGCGCTGTATGCACCAGTGCTACGGGCCGCATATATAAGATTAGAAAGCTCCGGACCGCTGACACCAATCGCATCAAGAAGTCCCTGGTTAATGTTCATGAGCCTGCCTATGGCTTCATATTCCTTTTTGATCACCAGCTCTTCTCCGGTAATTGATATCCTGCCGATGGTGGAAAGAATTGGATCTATTATCTGTGGATAATATTTTTTAAGTAGTGCCACATTGGACACCAGTTGCCTGGTAGAAGAAAACTTTCCGGTGTTGCCTATCACAATACCACAATCAATGGTATTAAGCTTCTTTTTCAGAGGTACCATCACAACTCCGCCCATAGTGCTCACGTACGTATCAGTTGGGCTGGCAGCACCCTGTATCGTTCTTTCTATATTGTGCCCCAGGGTTGCTATATCTTCTAATCCCAGACCACATCCGAACAATAGGTTCAATGCCTGAATAGTAGCAATGGTCACCGCTGCAGATGAACCCAGGCCGGAGCCAACAGGTATGTTGGAATCTATGCGCAGGTTTATACCTTTAATGTCTGCGATCTCGGACATATTTTCTATCACAGCTGACACGTAAGGATACTTGTCATAGTCAAGCCCTGTATCACCCAGCACAGAACTGATATGTATAGTATCGCTTATATCTGCCCGGACCTGAGTGCGCAGATCTACAGCACAGCATATTGCGCTTTCTCCGTAAACTACAGCATGTTCACCGAACAGGTATATTTTTCCGGGAGCAGAGCATGTTATCGTTTGCATCATATCCGACTCATTCTAATATTAAAGAGGCATATCCTACTACACCGGAAGTGTCGCCTGTTACTTCTCCGCTGGTTGCATACTTAAGAAGTTCTGCTCTGCTTGCTCCAAGTTCCATTGCAGCAGTGATGGTTGCTGCAATGGGCCCAAAACCACATGCAGATATATCCTTTTCGTACAGCCGGCTATAGAACTCATGCACGTTCATGTCCAAAATAGCTTTTATCAGATACCTGTCATTGCTCTCTGCCACATGTGCAGGTTGATAATGCGTGAAGTCGCTTGATGCAATAATTACGGTTTTCCTACCGGTATTCATAATCGCCCTGGCAATTTCCATGCCGACCTCAATGGCTGTTTCTTCATCCTGCATTCCCATGCATATAGGAAGTATCTTGAAATCATGCTTAAAACGGTACTGAAGGAAAGGTATCTGCACCTCGATCGAATGTTCGAATCGATGAGCAAGCTCATCTTGATCAATTATACTGCCAGCAAGCTCTTTTTCCAGTTCGCGATCAGCCTCTACTTTTCCAAGAGGTGTAGACCAGGTGTCTGTTGAAAGAGCGATTGGCGACCCATAGCCCGTATGATTAGGGCCGAACATTACATAGGTATCTGCTGCCGGCAGTACAGCATATGAGCGAGCTGCGACCCTTCCAGAGTAGATATAGCCGGCATGTGGTACCACCGTACCCTTTATGCCAGGCTTTGCATCGATCGTGATGCCTTTGAAACAATTATCTAACTCTTTCCTCAAAGCATTTGGATCGGACGGGTAGAATTTCCCCGCAACTGTAGCTTGTCTCATACTACGTCACCCCATCTAAATACAAGGGGTACATTATATATGTAGTATGCTTCCAAAGAGGCTTTTCAAATACCGGCTTCGAAATCCTCGAACTGGTAATTGAAGAGTGTACCATTGATCTTTGCAATCTCTCTTGCAAGCAACCAGTAGATGAGTGACAGGGCCTTTCTTCCTTTGTTGTTGGTCGGTATGACCATGTCTACATTGGAAGTCATATTGTTCGTGTCACAAAGTGCAACCACCGGGATACCAATGTTCACAGCTTCCTTAATTACCTGTGCGTCTCCTGCAGGGTCTGTGACTATGATCACATCAGGTTCAAAGAATGCCTCTACTGTAGGATTTGTGAGAGTGCCTGGTATGAAACGGCCAACCATTGCCCTGGTCCCAATAGCTTTTGCGAACTTCATTGCCGGGTATTGGCCATATTGTCTTGCAGAAACTACAAGTATCCTTGATGGTTCATACTTGGACAGGAAATTAGCCACCAGTTTGATCCTTTCGTCAGTTGACTGGATATCCAGAACATAGAGTCCGTCCGTTCTTACTCTGTATACGAACTTCATCATATTCTCTGTCTTCTGCTGGGTACCAATGTGTACACCGGCTGCCAGATATTCATCTATAGGAACAAGTGAAGTGGATTTCTCTGCATCTGCACTCACATCTAAAAGCTTATCATCACTATCCATTTGTAGATCTGCATTATCGGTAACGCGTATTTCTTCTGTGGTCATTAGATCACCTTAAATTTATAGTCCCTTTTAACAGTAATTGGGATAACCCCAAGTTCTAATTCTCTCTTTGCTATATACAGAGATTGAGTGCCGGGATCATCTATTAGAACGGGTGCGCCCATAGAGATCTGCAGGGATCTAGCGCCAATAATCCTTGCTCGCTCATATCTAGTATAATGTTCTGTGCTCAAAAAATCACCTTAAGGAATGGTAGAACGTGATCAGTAGAATATAATGTCAGGTATCGTCAACTAAAAGCTGCATAAGTTACGCTTCATATCTGTGCGTGTTCTTTCCATACCTGAGATAGTTTTATCCGGAATCCCTCCGAATGTGGTCACATATCTTTCTTACAGGCCAGTCTACAATTACAGTAAGAGTAAGGGAATGGGACCGCTGAGATTTGAACTCAGGTTCCGGCGTGATCCGCGTACAAAAGTACGTCCCGAACGCCGAAGGATGGTCCAGGCTACCCTACGGTCCCTTACTGATATGGTGCCAGTGTATCTACAAGCTCCACGTGGGACAGGAGTATTCGACGGCAACAGTAACGTGTGATCCCCAGGTCGTCCATGACCTGGGCAGGATCTTCACCGTCCTTTGTTCTCCTTTTGTATTCATCCCAGCTGCTTGCGATTACTTTTCCACAACTGAAACAACGGACTGGTATCATCTATATATGCCTTACCTGTATGATTTCTGATACTTAGCACGTGCGCCAGGCCCACCAAACTTCTTCGTTTCTTTCTGCCTGGAATCGTTAACAAGGAGGTTACGGTCATATTCCATATAAGCATCACGAAGGTTAGTATCATTGGTCCATTCTACTATACCTCTTGCGATAGCTGTCCTTATGGCATTGGCCTGTCCAATAATACCCCCGCCACTTACTTTCACATCGATGTCTATTCCCTCTGCAACTTCTCCTGCAAGCATAAGGGATTCATAGATCTTCATCTTTGCGAATTCAGGTTCGTATATCTCGACGGGTTTCTTGTTAATGCGAGTTCTGCCTGCTCCTTTCTGAATAGTAGCACGGGCAATTGCGGTCTTGTTCTTACCTGATGAATTGACTACTTTATTTGACATGATGATCCTCCTTAGAACTTGCCGCCCATCTTTGTGCTCACGTCCCCAAGTCTCATGTACTTGTTAGAACTAAGCCTTTTCATATTTGCTTCGGCAATCTGTATTATTTCTTTATCTTTTAGTTCAAGCGGGACCCCTACATGCACTTTGAGGCGAGCCATTGCATCGCGCCCTCTTGCTCTCCTGTAAGGCACCATTCCCCTTACAGTCCGTTTAAGTATACGGTCCGGCCTTTTCGGGAAGTGAGGACCAAATTCAGTAGAACCGGTCTCGATTTTACCCCTGTATTCCTCTATTGTATCGAGCTTGGAACCGGAAATCACTGCCTTTTCGGCATTAACTATATCTATTTTTTCTCCTGCAAGCAGCCGCTTTGCCACATCACTTGCAAGCCTTCCCAGAATAAGCCCATTGGCATCGATTATTGTCATCTTCAACACCTCTTACTGCAGTATCCTTATTTTTGATCCCTTGGGGTTCTCTTCAAGGACCTGCTCGATTGTCAGGTATTTGCCACCGATCTCATTTATCTTGTCAATAGCTGTGCCACTGAAATCAAGCGCAGCAATTGTCACTGAAACCTTCAGCTCACCGGCACCCAGTACTTTACCGGGTATAAGGACAACCTCGCCTTCCTTAGCATATCTGTTGATCTTACTGAGATTGACCTGAGCGTACTTACGGTTTGGTTTCTCAAGTCTCTTTGCAATATCTCTCCAGATAAGAACATCATTGTTCCGCGACTCTTCCTTAAGAGTGGATATCAGTTCAGGTATTCTGGGGTTAGTTTTTCTTGTAACTTTTCTTTGTGTCTTATTTCCCATAATGTCCCTCCGCAAGATCATCCGGACCTTACTCACGCAGGTAAACTACGTTCGAACATCCATGAGTGTTCTTCAGGGTATTCCATGTCCATAAGGACATCTGACTCTTGAATACTATTACTAGTACATAAAGATTGTGTGGTTCACTTCATATTCGGGAACATATCTGCCAATACTTTGGGGTAGATCTTGCTTATATCACACCCTACCTCCCTAGCCACTACAAGCGCTGCAACCTCTATATCCACCATATCCCCCAAGCTTTCCTGTTTTCTGCTGATCAGAGCAATAACGTTCCTGTTATCCATTCCGGAACAGGCAACTATCATCGCCATGATCTGTTCGATCAGGGGCCTTTCATGAAATATCTTTTCCGAAGGACGAAAACCGCGAGGGATCTCTACTTTTCCGAGATCGAATGTCGGAACCAGTTTGTTCCCATCGATCTTCAATAACCGCAGTCCAAGAGCAGTATCCCTCACCTTTGAAGCATTTTCGGGCGACATCCATTTCAGGCCAAAAGAAAGGGCGAACTCAAAATCCCTTATCGAAATAAGACTCGCAGCATGTTGCTTGAATGGTGCTGCCACAACATATAGGAATTCATCCATCAGGATCCGCGCCTAATTTCCTCTATAATGGTATCTGCAACCCTCCCGGCTTCTGTCCTGCCGGGTCCTTCGATCCTGTGTATCTGCAGTACAAGCACTTCATTTTCAAGGAGAGCACGCACAAGATATGTATCTCCTCTAAAAGGCACACGGTTATATTTCCCATCCAGGTAACTGTAATTAAGGACCATCTTGAAATCAATTATACCCTCATTTTCGATCGTGTCGATCATCTGGTCCACATTCTTGTAGTTGAGAGACTCAAAGTCAACTCCATTACGCACGATCTCCACACTGATCTCCCTTTTTGCCTGTATCCGGTGTCCTCTTTGCACAACAGATTCAGTGACGAACATCCCGAATTTCCCATCCATGTTCGCCATCACTTTTACAAGATATGGAAGATCCGAGTGGTATCGGTACTTCTGTTCGAACTCGATCTCCCTATGTGGGAATTTGTGATATATCCGCTTTCTCATGGTTTGGACCTGGAATGGGCCATATTACCAAATCTATGTATTTGAAATATTTATGGCTTTCAGAGCTTGACAAGTTTTGCAGTAAGTATTCCTTCAACACTACGCATTTCTTCCAGAATGGCAGGCGATACTTCGGAATCCACATTGAGGGTCATAATAGTGACGCCTCCTATTGCAGCTCTACCAACCTGCATACCAGATATGTTTATGTTGTTCTTCCCAAGCACCATGCAA
Source organism: Methanomethylovorans sp. (assembly GCF_041305605.1). Classification (GTDB taxonomy): domain Archaea; phylum Halobacteriota; class Methanosarcinia; order Methanosarcinales; family Methanosarcinaceae; genus Methanomethylovorans. The sequence continues at coordinate 5,387 of NZ_JBFYLB010000145.1, read as the reverse complement.
CAAGGTCCTATCACGTTGGGCCTGTTAATGTGCTTTGCAACGATCATATAACCGGATGGAACTATATCCACACGCTCTCCGTCAATTCCAATTATGCGAGCCTCATTTCCTATTATGGTTCCGGCAACAGATACAGATTGACCATTGTTGCTAAGCTTGATATGGATCTCAGAAGCCCGTTCTTCGGAAGTTTCGGACTTGCTCTCTCTCACTTCTATCTTCCTTGATTTTGCAAGTGCAGGAGCATTCACATAGTTAACACTGGAACCCATAGCATTCTGCAGCATCCCCTTCAAAGCGGCAACTGTAACTGGCCTGGTATCCTTTTCAGCTATCTCTCCATTATATGAAATCTCCACTTTCTCATAGCTGGTCCCAAGCAATTGGGCACACACATCTGCCATTGTCTCTGCAAGATTGATGTAAGGCGCAAGAACTCTCATAACCTCTGGTTTCACAGAAGGTATATTGATCGCGTTCTTTGCAGTTCCGCCATTGAGCACTGAAATTACTTCTTCTGCGATAGTGATAGCCACATTGATCTGTGCTTCTTCGGTGGAAGCTCCCAGATGAGGGGTCATAATAAGGCTGTCACATTCGAGCAAGAGGCTGCCTTTTGGAGGCTCATTAACAAATACATCAAGTGCTGCTCCGGATATCTTTCCACTCTTGAGCGCATCGGCAAGGGCCTCTTCATTGATGATACCTCCACGGGCACAATTGATGACCCTTGCATTTTTCTTCATTACATTGAACTCATCAACATCAAGTATATTCCTTGTCTCTTTGGTAAGTGGAGTATGCACTGTGATAAAGTCAGCAGCTTCTGCAATTTCCTTCACGGTAGCCAGTTTTATTCCAAGTTCCTGTGCTTTCTCTTTGGATATGTAAGGATCGTAACCCATTATGATCATATTCAGGCCCTGTGCCCTTTTAGCGACCTCTGCTCCAATGCGTCCCAGACCGATGACTCCCAGGACCTTACCGTTAACTTCCACGCCCATGAAATTCTTACGTTCCCATTTTCCGGCTTTCATGGAAGCGTTTGCCTGAGGTATATTCCTTGCCATGGACATCATCATGGCTATAGTGTGCTCTGCAGCTGACAGCATATTCCCTTCAGGTGCATTGGTAACGATTATGCCCTTTTCAGTAGCTGCTTCGACATCCACATTGTCAACACCCACTCCTGCGCGGCCTATGATCTTGAGATTTCGGGTCGCCTCAATAACTTTCCTTGTTACCTGTGTTCCACTACGGATCACCAGAGCATCATAGTTGACTATCTTAGCTGACAACTCACTTTCGGACAAGCCCGTGATAACATCTACATCAAAATGTTTCTGGAGCATTGCCAAGCCTTCCTCGGATAATGGATCACTGACTAATATCTTCATCTGTATGTCTCCTGTAAATGGATGATATGGTCATGGCGACTTAAGCCAATTTCCACCTATTTGCAGTATATTTAATCCAACTCTAACTACCATGCAAGTATATTTAGCAGTTGTTATTCCAGTAATACAGCAGAAAAGATATTGTACGTACATATATCTTCCTTCTGTCCACTAAAAATGCTTATCTGTCCGTATGTGCCAAGACCGATCTATTCCCTGAAACGGAAATATATTCTCCTGTTGTTCTTACCTTTATTTTCGGCCTTAAAGACCTCTATATGAGGTATTTCCCCGGTGCTGACAACATGTGTTCCCCCACAAGCCTGCCTGTCTATGCCAGCAATAGTGATCACTCTTATGTAAAGGACATCCGGAGGAAAAGCATCCTTAAGTTTTACTATTGAAGGTATTTTGAAAGCTTCTTCACGGTCCATCATTTCAATGCTTAGAGGGACCTTTTTATCAATTACATCATTGACCTTTGCCTCATAGGCTTTCAGTTGTTCCCGGTCGAACTCCTCCAGGGAGAAATCCACACGTGTTTTATCCTCCGATAACTGATTTCCACTTATCTTTGCACCAGTCTCATTATGTATGATAGCACTCAGGATATGACATGCAGTGTGATAGCGCATCAGCAGGTATCTTCGATCCCAGTTTATTACCCCTCGTACTGCATCTCCCTCGTTAAGCTCGGATGTTCCCACTTCGTGGAGTATTCTTCCATCAGCTTTTCTCACAGATACAACAGGATATCCTTTACCGGCGCAGTACAGAAAACCCGTATCATATGGCTGCCCCCCGGCTTCAGGGTAGAAAGCGGTCCTATCCAGCACCACGTATCTTTCATCTATGACACTTTCCACGATCGCATCGAACTCATTGATGTAACAGTCTTCAAGATACAGTTCTTCCATGCCTATGAATGATAGTGTATAACATAAATGCGTTTCTTAGGATTTTGTTTGCAAAATTTCTAATATTACCATGTCACATATATTGATCGATGGCGGATTCAAAAATATCCATATACCCTCTCCTCGCTGTCAATTTCATAGGTACCTTTGGTCTGAGCCTGGTTCTTCCCTTTCTTATATTTCTTGTGGAAAGATTCGGAGGCAATGCGATAATCTATGGTCTGACAGCTTCAATGTACCCTGTCTTTCAGTTAGTTGGAGGACCATTACTTGGCAGATGGTCTGATACATATGGTCGGAAAAAGGTACTGTTGTTAAGCCAGATTGGTACCTTTATTTCCTGGATAATTTTTCTGGCAGCCATGATCATTCCCGTAACGAAGATCATTGATGTGAGATCTGGCATGCTCGGTACTTTTGTTCTTACCGTGCCCTTGCTACTCATCTTCATAGCCCGGGCTTTTGATGGCATAACGGGAGGGAATGTATCTGTTGCTAATGCCTATCTTGCAGACATCACTAGCGACAAGGATAGAAGCAGCGTATATGGTAAGCTTTCAGTTTCAACTAATCTGGGTTTCATATTCGGACCCGCACTTGCAGGTATATTGAGCGTCACAGTGTACGGCGAGATCCTTCCTGTAATTGCCGCAGTTATGATCGCATTTGCGGGTATCTTGATGATAGCCTATCTTATACCGGAATCCAGTAAACATGCTTTGCATCCGGGTCCTCATATTCAGGGAATTAAAGAAGCCAGGCCAGGAATGAAAGAGGTTAATTCAGCTATCTCGATTAAGCCTGGTTTTTTGGAATTGATGAAGATGGAAGGCATTTTTGGCATTTTACTCATTTATTTCCTTATATTCATGGCTTACAATGTTTTCTATGCGGCTTTTCCGGTACACGCTGCAAACAACCTTAAATGGAATTCAGCTTCCCTTGGCATTTATTTTTCTTTATTGAGCCTTTTGCTTGTCGTTGTGGAAGGACCTGTCCTGACATGGATAAGCAAAAGATATTCCGATGCTTCACTCCTCACTCTTGGAAGCGTCATACTGGGATTCAATTTTGTACTGCTTGTTTATGGTACTGATCTTCTCACCTACGTTGCATTGTTTTTCTTTGCATTGGGTAATGGATTAATGTGGCCTTCCCTTATGTCCATGTTGTCCAAAACAACAAAAAAAGAATATCAGGGGGCAGTTCAAGGTATTTCCACCAGTTTTACCAGTCTGGCCAGCATTATAGGACTTATAGCAGGAGGCTTCATGTTCTCCCTCTTTGATGCAGGTACTTTCCTTATCGTAGCTTCTATGATATTCGGTGTTTTCCTGCTATCTTTTAAACTACGTTATTCCAAAAAAGAAGACCAACAGAAAGATTGAACTTACTCTTGTCTACTTTTTCCTGTCAGCTGTGTTGAATCCTATAAGCACATAAGGTGTACAGTGTCTTGTCATGCCAGTGAACAGGCCGACGAAGGCCAATAGAGCCGTTATCCACTTCCAAAATCCAGGTTCGACCAGGTCCATAGCAAGTACAACTATTGCTACAGAACCTATCAATGCTCTTAATAACAGATCGTATCCGCCCACATTCTCCTGAGTAATCAATTCTTTAAGTCTCATGGAATCACCCCTTTTATTATTAATTTGTATTCCATATTAAGATATGCAACAGTATGCAGATTGATCCATCATCGACGAGCTTCAGATTATTACAGGAGCAGGAAACCACAGGTAGTTATATAATTATATTGGCATATTTATTAGCTAAATGATACTACCAGTTATTGTCCTTTGTCTTGTTTTTCTTTTAACTATCACCCGACAAATAGGTAGTATCAGGCTCGACCTGTGGCAAATCATGGGTCTTGGTGCACTTGCTGTGCTGCTTACCGGCCAGATATCTGTTTCAGAGGCCATATCGTCCATCAATATGGATGTAATGCTTTTTCTTTTTGGTGTGTTCGCTATTGGCCAGGCTCTGGAAGCCAGCGGTTACCTCTCCCTTGTTTCCTATAATTTCTTTAAAGGTGCGAAGAACATGGATGCCATTATACTCTTCGTGCTTTTTGGGATGGGGTTTGCATCAGCTTTTCTCATGAATGATACGTTGGCTATAATCGGTACCCCTGTAGTGCTCTTGCTTGCAAGACAACATCAGATAAACCCCAAGATGCTCTTGCTTGCGCTGGCTTTTGCTGTTACTACAGGTAGTGTTACAAGCCCGATCGGCAATCCTCAGAATCTTCTGATAGCATTGAATGGAAGTATCGAAGACCCTTTTGTGGCCTTTGCACGATATCTGCTGCTACCGACGATACTTAACCTGACTGCAGCATACATTGTGCTCAAGTTCTTCTTCAGAGAACATTTTTCTACAACTGTTCTGAACCATTCACAACCTCATATCTGCGATGACAAACTTGCCAGGTTATCCAGACTGTCACTTATTCTATTGATCTTCTTAGTATGCTTGAAGATCTTAATTCAGTTGCTGGCCATATCCTTCGATTTCAGACTGACGTACATTGCCCTGATAGCGGCTATCCCGGTGCTGGTTCTCAACAGCCGGAGATATGAACTGGTGAAGGGAATGGATTGGCATACTTTATTGTTCTTTGCATCAATGTTCATACTCATGGAAAGCGTGTGGGATTCCGGATTTTTCCAGGGTTTTCTGACAGACACGAAACAAAGCATTATTTCCATTCCCATGGTTTTAATTGTTAGTGTTGTTCTTAGCCAGTTCATCTCTAATGTGCCGCTTGTAGCCCTGTACTTACCTATCCTATCCCACGCTTCGGTGGACGCCGGCGGATTATTGGCACTTGCCGCAGGTAGTACCATTGCAGGCAATCTCTCTGTCCTGGGTGCAGCAAGTAATGTGATAATTATTCATAATGCCGAGAAAAAGGGTAATGTCACACTCACTTTCATTGAGTTTTTCAAGATAGGAGTGCCCTTGACTATAATTCAGACCGGTATCTATTGGCTGTTCTTATCTTTTTAGTGAACCTTTACAACAGATATACGTATATAAAAGGTCAGCATTTTGGGTTCAATAT
>NZ_JBFYLB010000144.1:0-17887 GCF_041305605.1 Methanomethylovorans sp. | reverse complement strand
TCTGGAAGAAAGGGATTGTATTTCATGGTGCAAATCCTCTATATCTCCTGCCAGGCTCTCGTAAGTACTATCTGAAGAAGAGGTGATCCCTTTTCGGAGTTCGCCCTCAATAAGTTTCCGTATAAATAAGCTCTTATTCTCTACCTGATTCAGCTTATCAAAAAGAGCATCTGACATGCTGATTGTTAGTCGTTTCATCACATCGTCTCTAATATATATTTAATATATCTATAATATTATACTTATTTATGTGCTACTAGTAGATATATATTTTGACTTCAATGACCAAAAGAAGAAACGGGTCACAAAGCATTTTATATTATATTAAATATATAAACTGCTGGATGAGCTACACCTCCAGACATAAGATCCTCATTGTTGACGACGCAGAAACAAATGTTGCAGTTATAAAAGATTACCTGGCTAAGGATTACGATGTTATCAGTGCTAACAATGGAAATGATGCACTTGAACTTGTAAAAACCGAAAAACCCGATTTGATACTACTCGATGTAATAATGCCTGTAATTGACGGTTTCAAAGTCTGCAAGATCATCAAACATGACTATAAAATGGATTTCATACCTGTTGTAATGCTAACAGCCTTGACATCCAAAGAAGACCATCACAAGGGAATAGAGGTCGGTGCTGACGATTTTCTTAAAAAGCCCGTAGAAAAGTTCGAACTTGAAAAGAAGATCACATCTCTTTTGAGGATAAAGGATCAGCATGATATTCTGCTAAAGGACCGTAACAAAGCATACGACTATCTTGATTATGTTGGGGTGTTGATCGCAGTACTCGATACGGACTGCAGGCTTGTCCATATAAATAAAAAAGGTGCTGAATTACTTGGTTACAAAAGAAATAATATCATTAATAGGCCGTGGATAGAGCTGTTTGTAGCCCATGATAACATAGATCACGTAACAGAAAATTATGATAATCTCAAAAAAGGATTGATCAAACAATACGAATACCATGAGTATACGATCATAACAAGTACTGGAAAACAAAGACTGTACAAATGGTATGATTCCATACTAACTGACGAGAACAACAAAATTTATGGTATTGTGATATCCGGAGAAGACATCACCGATAAAAAGATAGCTGAAATAAAATTGCAGGAATATGCCGATCAACTAAAACGTTCCAATGACCTGAAAGATCTATTTACAGATATTTTGCGTCATGATCTTCTCAACCCTGCGGGTCTTGTTATGTCATTCACTGAATTTCTTGGCGAAACGAAACTCGATGAAAAACAACAACATATGCTAAAAAATATTAAAACATCCAATCTGAAACTTATCGAGCTAATTGAGAGTGCTGCCCACCTTGCAAAATTTGAATCGATGGAAAGAATAGAACTCAATAGAGTCAATCTGGCATCAATATTGAATGACTGTACTAATAATTACTTACTGGATATGAAAAATAAAAGGATGAGTGTAGAGTTTCTATTTAAAGGAAATTACCCTTCTCTGGCCAATCCTGTCATTGAGAGAGTCTTCAGCAATCTGTTGTCAAATGCTATTAAGTACAGTAACAATGACAGTGTGATAAAGATCAGTATTGAAGACCTTGGAGAAAAGTGGAAGGTAGGAATAGTAGATCAAGGAGATGGCATACCGGACAAAGATAAGAATACGGTCTTTGAGCGTTTCAAGCGCCTCCACAAGGACAACATTCGTGGAAGCGGGATCGGCCTGGCAATTGTGAAAAGAATTGTAGAGCTTCACAATGAAAAAGTATGGGTGGCGGACAATCCTGAAGGCAAAGGTAGCATATTCTGGCTTACCCTGAAAAAAGCATAATAGTAGAATCCTGTGGCTCTGAGCCGCTTCCTACTGGAAAAGTAGTCGGACCTCTCACATCCTGGACTTACATCGGGGACATACTCTGCCTTTTGTAGTGGATATGAAAGCATGTTTTGCAGCTATGTTACCACATCTGGGACAAAGCTCCGCTGTTTTGAATATCTTTTCCACAGCCTGCAGGTCAGCCTCATAGATATGGGTATCCCATCCTGTAGCCATCAATGACTCTATCCGGTAAGGTAAATTATTTTCCCTGAAGACTTTCTTAAAACCTTCCACGATCGCCGGCAGGTTCGCAGGGAATCCACCGAAAGCATCCCATGAACGATACAGGATATATAGCCTGACATCAGTTTCATTAAGCAACTCCAGCTTATAGGCTATCCAGCAGGGCTGGTCCTCAAACTTTGGGATGTGAACTTCATTCTCCCATAGTACTCCAACGTGCCTTCTTGAGCCAAGTCTCAGATTCTTGGCATTCTCCGAAAGTGTATTATAAGCCGTTTCACCATAACGGAAAAGCTGTTTTGCATAGCAGTAATCAAACTTCCTGCGATCATCATCTGGAAGAGATACGTACCAATCAGCATATTCCTCAGTAAGCTCCTCTTTATATTTCTTAATAAGATTCTCCCCAAAGGGTACAAAGGAGTTTACCTGATCCTTATCAACATCATTGATGACTACAGTAGCATGCAGTCTGCGAGTACCCGTACTGTAATCCGGTTTGTGGTCTTCTCCATTCTTGTAAATTTCGTAGATCAGCCGTGACCATGCAGAAGAAATGGTATCGGCTTCTATTAGTACTGCTTTCATTGTTTCACCCTCTGCTTTTGTTCATATTGGCAAGAGCACCCGCAACCATGATGGCTTTAGTGTAATGCCCACCTACCCTCGAAGTATCAACAAAAACATACTTATCCATCAGAACCGGTGCCCCCATACCATCACCACACCCAAGGAAGACAAGTGTACGAAAGATCAGGTTACCTGAGATACCATCCGGAGCAAGTATGAAGTTCGCTTCTTTGATGGCATCTTCGATAAGGATAGTATAATGCCTGGCTTTTATGCCCATTTCTTGCAGACGATTGACTATGAATTCACCCTCTGCCAGCGTATGGTCCACTCTGCTGTTACGACCCAGATCACCCATCCGGCCTCCGGAAAGAATTCCCAGTACAGGTTCTATGCCGAACCGGCGTATGTGCTCTGACCCAAGCCTTGCAAATTCCATCTTATCGGCAAGTTCCTCACCTTCATCTATACCTACCGGAGCAATAAAAAAAGGAGTACCATCAGCCGTAGTAAGCAAAGCTACACGATGGAGCTTTTCCATCCTGAGCGTCCTTTTAAGGTAAGCCAGTGTATCGGAAGCTCGAGCTGTACCCCTGACAGCAGCGTCCACATAGCCAGAGACCAAAAGGTCTATTATCACTGTTTCTGGTTCATCGGTCCCCACTATTTCAAGATGTGTACCTAAAGAAGCGATCTGCTGTTGATCACCGACCAGTATGACCTCCGCAAATCCCTTATCATGAGCCTCCTCAGCACTTGTAATGATCTTTTTAGTGGGATCCCTTATGCCAATAGCTACTCTAGCCCTGTTCTGAATAGCCTTTTTGCGAATAACTTCCAGAAGATCAGGTGTGGTCAGGAGCGACATGTCATGTACCTACAATTATTAATATCAAGCAGAACCAACAAAGGGGTGAAAACATTAATTAGTTTCCCTCTATTGGATATGATGCAATGATAACACCGAAAGAATGGGCTGAAAAGTACAGGCCAAAAAGCCTTGCAGATGTAGTGGGAAATCCGGCTGCAACCGGACAATTAAGATCATGGGCCCAGCAGTGGCTAGATGGCACACCCGAACTAAGGGCAGTGCTGCTCCACGGCCCCGCAGGTGTTGGTAAGACTTCAACAGCCCATGCTCTGGCAATAGATATGAATTGGGAAATGATAGAACTCAATGCCAGTGACCAGCGCACAGCTGATGTGATCGAACGGGTCGCAGGTTCAGCTTCCAGAATGAGCACATTAGGTGACACGTCTTCCAAAAGGCTCATCGTACTTGATGAGGCCGATAACATGCATGGAACAAGCGACCGTGGTGGTGCGAAGGCAATAGGAGATATAATCAGATCTACCGGTCAGCCCATAGTGCTGATAGCTAACGATGCCTATGGCATTCCTTCATCGGTCAGATCGAATGTCCTGGAGATCAAATTCAATGCATTGCAGACACGTTCCATGATACCGGCCCTTAAGCAGATAGCTCAGAAAGAGGGACTGATGTGTGGTGTCGGCATCATCGAGAAGATAGCAGAAAATGCAGATGGAGATATGCGCAGTGCCATCAATGACCTGCAGGCAGTTGCCATGGGCAGGAATGAGATAAATGTAGAAGACATCGCAACTGCAGAAAGGGATAACAAAGAATCCGTATTCAGGGTAATGGAAAGAATATTTAAGGGAACTGATGCAAAAGCAGCCCTAGAGGCTACATATGGCCTTGACGAAAGTCCAGAGGATCTTGTCCACTGGATAGATGAGAATATCCCGATCCAATATGGTGGCAAGGAAGAAGGACTGATCACAGACTCTATCCAGAACGGATATGAGTATATCTCACGTGCAGACCTGTTTCTTGGAAGGGTACAAAAAAGGCAGAATTACCTTATGTGGCGTTATGCAAGTGTGCTCATGACCTGTGGAACGGTTATATCAAAATCTCAACCTAAACGCGGTTTTGTGAAGTTCAGCCCACCTTCGTTGTGGCGTCGTATGGGACAGCTGAAGGCAAGAAGGAACATGCGCAATAACATCGCAGCAAAGATAGCAGACCATTGTCATGAATCAATGCGTTACTCAGGTACCGAGATCGCATCCATTTATAGTATCTTGCTTGAAGACCAGGATTATGCTCCCACAGTGATAGCTGAACTGGGACTGGATCTTGACGAACTGATCTTCATGACAGGTGCATCGAAAGTGACCAAAAAGCTTCAGAAAATGTATGATGCTGCTCAGGAACTAAGAAAAGATAAAAGAGAAACAGAAGTTACTTTTTTCAGAGTTCCGGAAAGACAAACTTTCACTGGAGACAAGAAGCAAACAAGCCTTGCTGACATGATCAGCAATAAAGAGAAAACGTTTGAAGAAAAGAACGGTAATGCAGAGCTTGGCCAGAAAAACGAAACTGCAAATAGAGCAATAAAGAAACCTCAAAAGACATTATTTGATTTCTAATTTGATTTTAAGAACTTTGGACCTCCCCATAATGTGGAAAAACTTTCTTTGAAATCAGAAAGTGGAGTATGAGCGGGTTGGGGAGTGGGGTTATTGTCAGAAAGAGGAGAAGCCCGCTCTATATCCAGATAAGTATTAATGATATATATACTTTATTATCATGCTCATCATAATGATGAACAATACTATGAGAAATGAATGCAATACCGACCCGATACAAAAAGGAAATTAACACTGACCGGCAAAATTAGAATGTGGAGTGGAGAATGAGCGGGTTGGGGAGTGGGGGGTACTATAAAAGGATTTACCCGCTCATTTATGTACAATTGTCACTAATTATATATAAAAGTTACTATACAATTTAATTGATTACGAAAATCCTCTTTTGCATAATAGAAAGAGAAACAGATGATATGGAGAAAGCATAAAATAATAAATAGATTGTATCCTTCTAAAGTGTGGTGAAAGAATGGTAATCGGAGTCACGATGGTAAATGTGCTGCCCGGAAAAGAAAGGGCAGCTTACACTGAATTGCAGCATATTGAAGGGATAAAGGATATATACCATGTTTTTGGAGAGTATGACTTTGTCGTAATTGTGGATGTCGGAGACCTCAGCAGATTGAACAATATAGTTGACAACATTAGAGAGAACGAGTTCGTAACAGCTACGCAAACGATAGTTGGCGCAGAGCTCAAGTGAATACGGGGCAGAGCATATTTATATAATGTATTTTTTATATAGGATGTACTGCTAGCTGACTTGCTTTACCAAGGATGATAATAGATGGAAATCCCTATTGCAGAAGAACTTGCAAAAAACCAGAAGTCAATAAGTGTAGCTGAATTCTTCGAAAAGAACAGGCAGATCCTTGGATTTGACTCAGCTCCACGTAGCCTTATCACAACTATAAAAGAAGCTGTAGATAACTCCCTGGATGCCTGCGAGGAAGCTGAGATCCTGCCGGACATCCTCGTACAGGTAGAAAGGTCGGACAAAGACAGCGTAGTGATCATTGTTGAGGACAACGGACCAGGCATAGTAAAGGAGCAAATACCCAAGGTCTTTGCAAAGCTGCTGTATGGATCACGATTCCATGCTCTGAAACAAAGCAGAGGACAACAGGGTATAGGCATATCCGCATCTGTGCTGTACTCTCAATTAACTTCAGGCCATCCTGCCAGAATCATCTCAAAGATAGGACCGGGAAAACCTGCGCACTACTACGAACTAATGATCAACACCAGTACCAATGAGCCTGAAATATTGAAGGAAGAAGTACTTGACTGGGATCGCCACCACGGTACCCGTATCGAGCTGGAGATGGAAGCCTCTTATGTGAAAGGCAGACGACAGTCCGTGAACGAATACCTCAGAGCAACGGCCATAGTAAATCCCCATGCACGCATAAAACTTATAGAGCCGGACAAAAATGAGATCCTGTTCGAAAGGGCAACCGATAAGATACCTGTAGCTGCAAAGGAAATACTTCCTCACCCTCATGGGATAGAACTTGGAACACTCATGAAGATGCTCCGTTATACTGAAAGACAAAAACTGACACCTTTCCTGCGCTACTCCTTTTCAAAGATAGGACACTTTACAGCAGAAGAGATCTGCAAGGCTTCTGGCCTTGACGGGGAAATAGACCCGCATGAAATAAACAGGGACCAGGCAAGGAAACTACTGGATGCCTTCGGCAAAGTGAAGATCATGGCCCCTCCTACTGACTGTCTTTCTCCAATAGGAGAGAGCCTGATCTACAAAGGCCTGGAAAAAGAGTTCAATGTGGATTTTATTGCAACCACCAGCCGGACACCATCTGTTTATTCGGGAAACCCATTTTTGGTAGAAGTGGGCCTTGCATACGGAGGTGATCTGCAAAAAGAAGACCGTGTGGATATCCTGCGCTTTGCTAACCGTGTGCCCCTATTATATCAGCAGGGTGGATGTGTGACCACACATGCCATAGAATCCATTAAATGGAAACAATACGGACTCAATCAACCCGGAGGAGGATTACCCACGGGACCTGTTGCCATACTGGTCCATGTTGCATCTACGAATGTACCGTTCACTTCCGAATCAAAGGATGCCATCGCGGAGATCCCTGAAATAAAAGCAGAGATCGAACTGGCAGTAAAAGAAGTCGGTCGTAAGCTGAACATGTATATGAATCGGCAGGAAACCTTAAAAAAGCGCAGAGAGAAGGAAATAATAATTACCAAGGTGCTGCCTAAGATGGCAAAGAAACTTGCGGAAACACTGGACAAAGATGTACCTGACATCAATCCTGTTGTTGCAAGGATCATGGGTAACTTACTTGTGAGCAGAAAGATAAGCCGCAACGCTGATGACAGTGCAAGAGTCTCTATACTGCTAAGGAACTTCTCGGGTAAAACAGTGGATTGTATTGTGCATGAAATGGTTCCCTTCAAGATAAGAGAAACTATCCCGGAACCTAAGACCATATCCATGGGCAACGATTTTGATTATGTCTGGAAGATGTCCCTTTCCACGGGTTCTTCCAAAGCGATAAGCTATGTTGTGGACACACTCTCCGATACAGAGGCCACAAAGTTTCCTGAAGTGATTGTGGAAGGGCTTGATGAAGAACTTGTGACCGGGGCAAAAGCCATCAGAGGATTGGTTTGAATGGCAAAGGAAATATCACAGCAGAAAAAAGAACATGATGAACTTGCGAGCAACCGCCTTTACGGGCTTACCGATGCAATATATAATCAGTTCATGGATGGGGAAGTGCCATCTGTCAACCTGCCAACCAGAACCAAGAATAACATAGAGTACAACGATGATTCAGAGGTCTGGGTGTATGGTGACAGGGAAAGCGAACGCAGTGCAAAGACCGTAAAGGGCGCTTTTCAGTTGCTCAAGGCAGTGCATACCGTAGATTTCCTGGTAAAGAACCACATTGCTCAGAACCGTGGTTCCACATTAAGAGAATTGTATTATATCTCCGAGAACTGGGACATTGCAAAGTTCAGGGAACAGCCTGAGAGTGACAGGCTCATAGAAGACCTGGAGATCATTACCGGATTGCAGAGGGAATATTTCCACATGCGTCCTGAAGAAGATGGAGCCACCATGTTTGGCCCTATAAGGATCAGGGAGGAGACAAAAAGAGGCGACAGAACGATCCATTGTCAGGAAGATATAGGAGAGAGCGGCTATCAGATCCCTTTCAATGTAGAGAACATAGAGTTCCTTGATCATGATGCTGATTTTATTATAGCCATTGAGACTGGTGGTATGTATGCCAGACTCATAGAGAACGGCTTTGATGAAAAATACAACGCAGTACTTGTACATCTCAAAGGTCAGCCTGCAAGATCCACACGACGCATGATCAAGCGCATGAGCGAGGAACTATCTCTGCCCGTAGTTGTATTCACTGACGGCGATCCCTGGTCATACCGTATTTTCGCTTCCGTAGCATATGGAGCGATCAAGAGCGCGCACCTTTCCGAACACATGGCAACACCAGGAGCTATGTTCGTGGGAGTTCAACCATCTGACATTGTAGAATATGAACTGTCCACCGATAAATTGACAGACAAAGATGTCAATGCACTGAGAAGTGAACTCAGTGATCCGCGCTTTAATACAGATTACTGGAAAGAGCAGATCAACCTGCAGCTTGATATCAATAAGAAAGCTGAACAGCAGGCTTTTGCTGGCAAGGGCCTGGACTTCGTGACTGACAGATATCTGCCGGAGAGACTTACAGAGCTTAAGGTCATTTGAAAGCGTTAGAGTAGACTTTTGTACACATATATAACATTTAAATAATAAAAATAGGATATATTGTGATACAAAGGACTAGCTATAATGAACGATACGATCTCCCTTTATCTGAACAATGCATTGAGCACTTCGGCAGGATCATTTGAATCACGCCTTGCGATGGCCCTATTGATATTATTCTCATCTATTGTCATTGCTGCAATAGTTGACCTCATTTTTAAGAGAGTGTTCATGTACTATGCCTCGAAGACAAGATTCGAATTTGATGACCTCATTGTAGCCGCATTAAGAAAACCACTATATTTGACAGTAATTTTCATAGGAATGTTCTTCTCGTTACATTATACGAATCTTACAACAAAGTATATTTACATACTCGATAGAACAGGCCTCACAGCACTGTTTGTAGTATGGATTGTTGCTTTATTGGGAATCAACAAGATCGTTTTTGAGAAGGTATTCCCACACCTGACACGCAAAACTGAAACTCAGATAGATGATGAGTTATTGCCCCTCCTAAAAGGAATTGCCAATGTCTCAATTGTATTCATTGGAATTTTAGCGATACTCAATTTGATATGGAATATCAACGTTACACCTTTGTTCGCATCGGCAGGAATAGCCGGACTTGCCGTGGCATTTGCAGCGCAGGATTCCATTGCACAGCTTTTTGGTGGAATTTCCATATACTTTGATCAGCCTTTCAAAAGAGGAGACAGGATAGAACTCGAGAGTGGAGAGGTGGGGATCGTACATGAAGTGGGTATAAGGACTACAAGGATAATGAACCTGTACAATAACATGATAATCATACCCAACAGCATAATCGCCAACAGTAAAGTGATTAATTATACTTCACCGGAAGGCAACATGGTAGTAAAAATGACCATGGGGGTTGCCTATGGTTCTGACGTTGAAAAGGTAAGAAGAGTTCTCTATGACATAATAAGGAAGATCGACATCATACTGAAAGATCCTGAGCCTTCTGTCAGATTGAGCGAGTATGGTGATTCGAGCATCAACTTCGCACTTTACATGTGGATAAAAAACCCCTCTGACAAGATAAAACTAATAGATATGGTCAATAGTCGGATCGCAGAAGAGTTTGAGAAAGAAGGTATAGAAATACCGTTCCCAACACGCACTCTTTTTATAAGGAACCAAGAGGAAACTACTCCCAACTAAATTTAAGAAGCTTTCTTCCTTTTGAGATCCTAAAAAGTATGACTTTCCGGATTGACGCAACGAACGTTCATCCGGGCCTCACACTTTCAGTGATCCACTCAGCATACCTCTCCTCTCCATTCACCTGCCACCACATAATGGCAGGAAGCTCATAAGTATGCATGGTGATAATGGTGCTTTTTACATCTTCCAGCCTATCGGCAGTGGTCTTGACGGAGAGTTCGATCTCTACTTCTTCTTCAACATTACCTTTCCATTTATAGATGGAAGTGATCGGGTACATGTTGACGCATGCGGCAAGTCCTTTCCTTACGAGGACATTAGCAATGTTTTTGGCTTCATCCATATTTGCTGTTGTGGTATGTACAACAATTATCATCTCACATCACATCTTCAGGTAATACATGAATAATCTGAATCATCTAAGAGAAAGCATTAATTCAGAAATCCCCTCACCTTCTTTTGCATTTAGTTCAAGCACATCAGCATTAGAATTGAGACCTTTGAACATCTGCTTTAATTGCGAGATGCGTACCTGATCCGCCAGATCTTTTTTGTTCAGGCAGATAACAGCAGCATCTTCAACCTGGATCCTTGCAAACCTTAACAACATTTCAGTTTCCAATGGGAACTCAGCAGCATCAACTATGGTAACCATGGGAGCTATTTGCATGTCTTTAAGTTCCATCCTTTCCAAATCGACCTTTATCCTGACGGGCAGGACGGTTTCCTCAGCTTCTATGAAAACCACATCCGGCCTGAACTCTTCGTGTAAAGCTTGCATGTTGTTGATGATGTCAGCATCAAGGGAACACGGGATACATACACTTTCTATGTCCCTCTTATTTATTCCCATCTCGTGCAGAGTATTTTCATCATAGTCAACATCACCGGTTTCCTGCACTATTGCACCTATTCTCTGCCCGGCATCACTGAAGATCTTAGATAACCTCAGGATAGTTGTCGTCTTGCCGCTGCCAGCAAGCCCTCCTACAATTATCACTTTCACAATTCAACCCCCTAGTTAAGGATATGTTTCCTATCTGTTCCCTCGTTATTAAGTTCTTCCTGTATACTTAATGATAGTCTGTTCAAGGGAATTACTTTTAAAGTGATGATAAACATATTGTTCTATAGATGACACTGGATTCTGAAAATCCCCGGACAGATGGGAAAGCACTTTTTCCTTTGTATACTGTTACATTCATCGGGACCCTGGGATTTGGAATCATTCTCACTTTTCTTGTATTCCTGGTTATGGATTACGGAGGAAATGCACTGATCTATGGCCTGTTGGGCTCCACCTATCCTGCATTTCAACTAATCGGAGCTCCTATCCTGGGAAGGTGGTCTGATCTTTACGGAAGAAAGAAGATACTACTTTTAAGCCAGATCGGCACCCTTATTGCATGGGTTATTTTTTTAATTGCCCTATTCCTTCCGGTGATCACTTTAAAAAAAGTGGAATCCGATCTTCTTGGGGTATTTGCTATTACTCTCCCTTTACTTGCACTTTTCTTTGCAAGGGCTCTTGATGGCGTCACGGGAGGAAATGTATCCGTCGCAAACGCATACCTTGCAGACCTGACCGCTGAAGAGGACAGGAACAAGAACTATGGAAGGATGTCGGTGGCATCTAACCTTGGATACGTTTGCGGCCCTGCTCTTGCAGGGGTTCTGGGAGCAACTGTATACGGAGAACTGATCCCTGTCTCTGCAGCCCTCCTGATTTCAGTTATCGGTACTTTGATAATCATCTTCTTCCTTCCGGAATCGCATAACTGCACCATTGAGGAATATCCAGAGACCAAAAGCATCAGTAAGATACTCGGACAGGAACATAAGGAATGTTATCAGGTAGAAGGCGGGAAAAAGATAACATTCAGTGAAGTTTTCAAGCTCGAATATATTCCATTTATGATGGTTCTGTATTTCCTCGTCTTTCTGGGCTTTAATATATATTACACAGCCTTTCCCGTCTTTGCTGTCACTGCTCTGGAATGGAGCCCCGCCGAATTAGGCATTTATTTTTCTGTGCTTAGCGCACTGATGGCATTTGTCCAGGGTCCTGTTCTTGCAAAGCTAACAACCCTATATGCTGAATCAGTTCTGATAGTTGCCGGAGGGTTCATCCTGGGACTTCAGTTCATCCTGATAGTTCCCGGGAATATAGTCCTTTTATACCTGGCAGCTGTCTGTTTCGCATTCGGAAACGGGATAATGTGGCCCTGTGTCCTGTCTATGCTCTCCAAGTTTGCAGGAAAGACCTACCAAGGTTCTGTGCAAGGGTTTGCTATGAGTGCCAGTAGCCTGGCAAGCATAATAGGGCTTCTTGCAGGAGGAGTGTTGTACACCCAGTTGAAAGCAATGACATTCCTGGTTGCAGCTGCTATCATCTATATTGTTGTTTTCCTCTCCCTCAGACTCATAAAAATTGAAAAAACCAGACAGAAACAGAAGTTCAACTGACGAACTTCTTTGTGCAGCATTGGAGATCTGGCATATAGTTACCTTTTTCTCCTTTGCATAATATCCAGCACCTCTGCATCAGAAACATCGTACCAGTTTTCATACACCTGAGCAACAGCCATGAAATTTAGAGGCATTTCCAGGACTACTATCTCGTCCACTATCTGTGAGACCTCGTCAGAGATTCTCTTTCCGGCAACAGGGACTGCAACAACTATCCTGCCTGCCTTCTTTCTTCTGCAAAGCATTATTGCAGCCCTCATAGTAGAGCCCATTGCAAGCCCATCGTCGACCAGTATGACTGCCCTCCCGGCCATTTCAGGCAGTGACTCGCCTTTTCTCAATACCTCGATCCTTCGGTTGATTTCCTTAACCTGTTCCTTCTCTATACGTTCTATCTGTTCCCGGGGAAGCCATACAACTGCATCAGCAGCGATGAAAACACTGCCATCTTCGGCTATGGCACCAAAACCAGCCTCAGGATTGTCAGGAAAAGGTAGTTTCCTTGAGATCAATATTGAAAAATCCGCATTAAGATATTCAGCTACCTGATATCCCACTTCCACTCCACCTCTGGGAATTGCCAGAACCAAGACATTATGGTCCCTGTATTTCTTTAATGCCAGGGCAAGCTTCTTTCCCGCATCTTTTCTGTTTGTGAACATAACTACCCCTTTACAGATAAGTGAAACAATTATTGAAGACCCTAAGGAGCAATGGAACCAGCTGATTAGCCTTCCCTACCCGTTTTAAATTTCCCCAATTGTATTTCGTTCAATGAGCATAAATAGATTGGTAAAGGGTTGCAGTAATAAATGGAGTTAATCGAAAAAAAGAACTGCAGAATCCTATTCAATAGTTTTCTGCATCCAGATAATATCAAAGAAAACACCTTTTTTTCTTGCAACCCCCCTGAATCTGCCGCACTCGGTAAAGCCATGCTTTTGATGGAAACGGATACTGCCTTCGTTAAGTGAGGAAATACTTGCAAGGACGTGGGATATCCCATACTTTTTCCCTTCGGCTATAAGGAAATCCAGCATCTGTGAACCAAGACCTTTGCCTGTGAGTTCAGGCCTTATGAAATATGTGATCTCAGCCGTATGGGAAAAAACCGGCATGGGATTATGAGACCGGAGCATACCAAATCCTGCAAACATTCCTTCATTATCCTTGACCGTGACGGAAGGATGATCTTTACACATACTGAGGAACATGTCAAAGAACTCGTAAGGCACTTTATGCTCAGGATACGCTGCAAAGCTGTGTTCAATGTAATGATTAAAAAGATCGATCACAGCGTTCTGGTCAGATGGGCCTATTGGCTCAAGCAAGTATTGTGACATTTATCCTCCGTTAGTCCTAATAGTGAAGGTACAATGAATTAGAAGAAAGTATAGCTACTAAACTATTTAAGTTTAGCTGCTAAACTAACTTGGTCCAAGACTATGGATTAATTGAGAACAAAGGACCTGCCAGTGATTTACAGTCGATGACAAAAAAGCAAGAGAAAATCCAAACCAAGGGTCAATGAATTAACTTTAAATTATAACCCAGTTATATACTTGTGAAATGTCTTATACATTTGAGATTGTCACCATCATTGTTTTGATCGTATTCAATGGCATCTTTGCTATGTCTGAATTTGCCCTTGTTTCAGCTAAAAGAGCCCGCCTCAAGCAACTGGCAGAAGAAGGGAATACAGGGGCAGTAGCTGCACTTGAACTCTCTCATAAATTAACTCCATTCCTTTCGACGATCCAGGTAGGGATTACACTTATAGGCATTCTTGCCGGTGCATTTGGCGGAGCCACAGTAGCGGAAGGTCTTGAAGTCTATCTAAGAGATTTCCCAGCCCTTGCCCCGTACAGTAATGCGATCAGTATCACTCTTGTGGTAGTTGTGATCACCTACCTTACCTTAATTTTTGGGGAACTTGTCCCCAAACAGCTTGCACTCAATAAACCAGAAGCAATTGCCTCTAGAATCTCAAAA
Source organism: Methanomethylovorans sp. (assembly GCF_041305605.1). Classification (GTDB taxonomy): domain Archaea; phylum Halobacteriota; class Methanosarcinia; order Methanosarcinales; family Methanosarcinaceae; genus Methanomethylovorans. The sequence goes on along the minus strand of NZ_JBFYLB010000144.1, from coordinate 3,394 downwards.
CCTATGCTCTTCCTTTCTACAATAGCAAGGCCCTTGGTGTTTATTCTCAGCATTTCGACTGAGGCCGTGCTCCGGATAATGAGAGTTAAGAAGATCAATGAACCATCGGTAACAGAAGAAGAGATCAAGATAATGCTTGAAGAAGGAACGGAAGCAGGAGTATTTGAAGAGGCAGAGTTGAGCATGATAGAGGGTGTACTTGAAATTGGTGATCTTCGAGTTGAGTCAGTAATGACACACCGTAATGATATTATCGCTCTTGACCTGAATGATGCTGTCAAAGAGAATCTGCAGAAAATGATTTTGAGCGGTAGATCCTATTTTCCTGCGTACGAGAGAAATCTGGACAATATTGTAGGTATGGTATCCGTAAAGGACATCCTGGCCAAAATAGTCGAATCCGGTACCGTCGATATAGGAACAAATGTAACTAAACCACTCTTTGTACCTGAAGCCATTTCTGTCCTAAAACTCCTTGAATTGTTCAAGGAAGTTGGAGTACATATCGCTTTGATCACTGATGAATATGGAAGTATCCAGGGAATCATTACCCTTCATGATATCCTGGAAGCTATCGTGGGAGACGTTCGGTCTCTCGGAGAACCGGTGGAAACACCCGTAGTGGTGAGAGAAGATGGCTCATGGCTGATCGATGGAGATACAGCTACTGAGAAGTTAAAGGATGTTCTGTCCGTGGACTCCTTTCCGGAAGAGGAGGAAGGATATTACCGGACCATTGCCGGTTTGATCATGTATGTCTTGCAGAGAATACCAAAAACCGGGGATCATATCGAATTCAAAGAGCTGCGGTACGAAGTAGTTGACATGGACGGAAATAGAATAGACAAGGTACTGGTCGAAAGAATACCTAAATAGGTAAATATCCAATTGGTGATATACATCTTTATCCAGGTTCTGCAAACTTCGCCTGTATGAACTGTCTGGTGATCTTTTTTCTTACTTCAGGGCAATTGTCGAACATACTTTCCATCTTAAGAAGAACTGAAAAAATGTTCTCAACGTCCCTATGAGATAGCTTTGATACTTGTTCAGCCATATCCTGATTCACCGTTGCGTGATAAGCGGAATGCCAAAGAAAGGCATCCCTCCCTTGTTCGGTCAGCCTGATAACTACGGTTTTCTTGTCCCCTTCCAGATTAACACGCTCAATATATCCTTTCTCTTCCAGTTTTTTTGCTGTCTGGGAAACTGCACCTTTAGTGATACCAAGCCTGGATGCAATTTGTGAGATACCTTCTTCGGGATAACGCCCTGCCATATCTATCAAATGGACTTCAGATGCATATAACAGGACGCCATGACCAATATCAACTGGTTCTTTTTCAATAGCAGCAGCTTTATTAAGAATCCTTGACATCGTATCCAGGATATCAGAAGCATTTATTGAAGAATTAGTTTTAGAAGAATTGTTTACCATGTATACAATATAGCTTGTTTGATATCTAAAGATTATCACTGAAAAATAATGTTATCACTATTGGCTAAACCAGTATATGGATAAGATATTAATAGAATAGCATGTGTAGTTTAATTCCATTTTACATATGAGACTTAAAACCCTTATCGATTTCTATAAGAGACCACAAGATCGCATATCTGGCTTAGATAGGAGATGCATTTGTGTTGAACAAAAGTGAAACCAGAGGAATAATAAATTCCATGGGGCTTGTTTTCGGGGATATTGGAACGAGTCCTATATACACGCTTGCAGTAATATTTCTTCTTACACCTGTTACATATGATCATGTAATAGGGGTCCTCTCTTTGATCACCTGGACACTGATCATACTTGTCACCATAGAATACTCCTGGCTTGCAATGAGCCTCGGAAAAAAAGGAGAAGGAGGAACTGTTGTATTAAAAGAACTGCTTGTTCCTCTGTTAAAATCGGGAAGAAAAGTAACTTTAATAACAATACTATCTTATGTTGGTATCTCTTTTCTGTTAGGAGATGGTGTGATCACTCCTGCCATCAGTATATTAAGTGCTGTGGAAGGACTGCGAATAATACCTGGCTTGGAGGCAATAGGTCAGGGAACTCTTATCACGATTGCAGCAATTATCGCAATCGGTCTTTTCTCAATACAGAAAAAAGGTACTGAAAAAATTGCGTGGATGTTTGGACCTTTAATGGTCTTATGGTTCATATCACTTGTTCTTTCAGGAATTACCTCAATTATCTATACACCTTCTGTACTTAAGGCGATAAATCCCTACTATGCCATCGACTTTCTATTACATAACGGACTGGCAGGGTTTTTTGTATTGTCCGAAGTGATTTTATGTGCCACTGGTGGTGAAGCTTTATATGCTGATATGGGTCACCTGGGAAGAGAACCGATAATAAAGGCCTGGAGACTTGTATTTATTGCACTGGTGCTGAACTATCTGGGACAGGGAGCCTTCCTTATAAGGAACCCCGGTTCAAGTAACATACTCTATGAAATGATATTCCAGCAGGCACATTTAATCTACGTGCCATTCCTCATTCTGAGTATCATTGCTACGGTTATTGCTTCACAGGCCATGATCAGCGGTATGTTCTCTATTGTGTATCAGGGTATAACTACCAGAATAGCTCCGATGTTAAAGATCGATTACACATCAGACGAATTAAAATCACAGATATACATAAGCGTGGTTAACTGGCTGCTTCTCCTTTCCGTGCTATTTGTGATGTACGAATTTAAAGAATCACATAAACTTGCTGCAGCTTACGGCTTAACTGTTACCGGAAGCATGGCGATCACCGGCATAATGATGACCATGATATTTGGTCTGAGAAAGGACTGGACAAAAGCAACAGTTTCGACATTCGTGACTGCTGTAGGCCTGGTATTCCTTGTATCGAACATGTATAAGATCCCTCATGGAGGTATCTGGTCCATTACCATAGCATCTCTTACATTCAGCATGATAATGATATATACTTCGGGTCAAAAGCGACTTTACCAGTCACTAAAGCCAATGCGTCTGAATGATTTCCTGCAAATGTATAAACAAAGGTATCAACATGCGAATAAGATCAGCGGCACAGCTCTTTTCTTTGCAAGGAACATCAGTGTTATCCCGCAATATATTCCACATACGATGTTTGAGAATGAAATAATCTATGAAGATAACATCATAATTTCGATCACTTCTCTCGAAGAACCGTTTGGCATAAGAAGTTCCTTTGGAGAAGCACTGGCTCCCGGATTAAGAGTATTTGAGATCGATATGGGATATATGGAAGTCATAGATGTGGCACAAATCTTAAAAGATGCCGGTATAAAAGAGAAGACCATATTCTATGGAGTAGAAGATATTGTTACCAATAACCCTGTCTGGAAGGTATTCTCCATGATCAAAAAAATAACTCCTTCTTTTGTCC
>NZ_JBFYLB010000143.1:0-7673 GCF_041305605.1 Methanomethylovorans sp. | reverse complement strand
ATAAATCCCGTATAGTGCGCTTGTTGCAGGAGCGGGGTGAAGTGGTTGCGGTCACAGGAGACGGCATTAATGATGCACCGGCACTGAAAAGAGCTGACATAGGAATTGCCATGGGCAGATCAGGTACTGAAGTTGCCAAGGAAGCTTCTGATATGGTACTTGCGGACGACAATTTTGCTTCTATTGTGAATGCCATCGAGGAAGGTAGGGATGTTTATAGCAAGATACAGAAGGTCATTTTATGGACACTGCCCACAAATGCAGCCGAGGGTCTTGCAATAATGGCTGCTGTCCTGCTGGGAATCGTGAATCCTCCACTTCTTCCTATCCATATCCTGTGGATCAATACTGTAACTGCTATCGGTCTGGGAGTTCCCATTGTGTTCGAGCCGAAGGAGCCGCATCTTCTGAATAGGCATCCGCGCCCCCGCGATGAACCCCTTCTGCTACCAATAATCAAACGCAGGATCGTGACAGTGGCCTTGCTTATGGTAGCCGCTACTTTTTTGCTCTTCTTCCTGGAAATAAACACCAATGGGAAGAATATCACTACTGCTCAGACCATAGCACTGAATACCATCGTTTTCTTTGAGATATTCTATCTTTTCACCTCGAAGTCTATCTATGAGAGCGTAGCAGGACGCCTGTTCTCCAATTGGGTGATGTCAGGCGGGGTAATTCTGGTCATCCTTCTGCAAATGTTGATCACTTACCACCCCTTCATGAACAATGTCCTTAATACGGCTCCGCTGGGTGTGACTGACTGGCTTCTTATAGTATTAGTATCCAGTAGTGTTTTCTTCGTAATCGAAGCGGAAAAATCGATCCACAGAAAACGGAAGGCCGGAACCAGAGAGTGAGGGTGTAGATATGAAATTCCTTGGATGAGGCGAAATGGGGGTGATGAATGTTTCCGGCTGGTCATTCACTTTAAACTCTGCATTCATCGCCTTTTTTCATTCATCTTAATTGAACTAAATATTCAAATCGCTCTCCGGGAACTACTACTTATTCTCGCGCAAAACATATATGCTCTCAGTAGGTACATAGCCTCATGAACTTTCAGATCCTGGATGCAGACTATGTAACCGAAGGTACTAGTCCTGTTGTGCGTCTCTTCGGCAGGGACGAGGATGGAAAGAGTGTCTGCTGCTATGTGCCGGGATTTGAACCATACTTTTATGTGAATGCTTACGGTGAGCTTGACCTGATATGTAAGCTCATAAAGGAACGTTTTGACGTAGTCAAAAGTGTTGATATAGTCCAGCGGTTTGAGCCGGTGGGATATCAGAAGTTCAGAAAACCCATGATACAGGTTACGACCTATGAGCCAAGGCACGTTCCTGAAATCCGTGATGACATCCTGCAGATTCCCGGAGTAAAAGAAGTATATGAGACTGACATACTGTTCAGGAACCGCTTTTTGATAGACAGGGGACTTCATGGCATGGGCTGGGTCTCAGTTTCCCCATCCAAGGAAAGTATTCCCGCCGGGAAAATGTACTGTGGCGCCGTATGCTTAGACCCGCATCCTGCTGAAGTTGAGAAGCTCCCCAATGCAGCCCTTAAGTTCCTGTCCTTTGATATCGAATGCCTGCCCATAGGTGGCTCCATGCCTTCTCCGGACGCATCTCCGGTGATCATGATAAGTCTCACATTTGCTCCTGCATACAAAGGCCACAATACCATTGTACTTGTGGCAAAACCGGTCTCAGGTGCGGGTCCGGATGTGGAAGCACTTGAATGTGAAGAATCCATGTTCAAGCGGTTCTTTGAGATACTCAGGGAATATGACCCGGATATACTAGTGGGTTACAACATCAACGATTTCGACATTCCTTACATAAGTGACCGTGTCAAGCTCCTCTCAGACTCCGGCGCTACAATAGATTCCGGTTCTGGACGCGATGGGCGGCCAATGAGCTATCGAAAGATTGGAACAATGACACTCATCTCCATGACAGGGAGGGTTGTTGTCGATGTTCTTCCTCTCATCCGCAGTCAGTTCAGTTTGAAGAGATATACGCTGCGCAATGTCGCCAAAGAGCTGCTGGACCGGGAAAAGCTTGATGTAGCACCCTCCGAAATGGAAGACTACTGGCACGATGAAGGGGAAAAACTGCTCAAGTTCATAGATTACGCAAGACGCGACTCCGAGCTTGCCATGGAACTGGTCATGAAGCTGCAGCTGCTCGACAGGTACATAGCTATCTCCAGGGTAAGCGGTTCCCTGCTGCAGGAAGTCATAGATGGTGGCCAGACTTCCATGGTTGAGAACCTCCTGCTGCGTGAATGTCGCATTAGGGACCGGGTAATTCCGCCCAAACCAAACGATGATCTTGTCTACTCCAGAAACAAGACTAGCGAGGGTTTGAAAGGGGGCGAAGTGCTGGAGCCTAAAAAAGGACTTCTTGAGAACGTCGTGATACTCGACTACAAGTCCCTGTATCCCACTATAATGATGGCTCATAACCTCTGTTATACAACAGTCGTCGAGAAAGATATCCCGGAAGAAGGCAAGACCATTACTCCACCATCAGGCGGCAGGTTCGTAACAGCAGATGTTTCAAAAGGGATTATGCCCACAATTCTGGAAAATCTCCTCAACCGCAGGATAGAGACCAAAAAGCGCATGAAAGGCGTATCCAATGAAGATGAATATCGGGCGCTTGATGCCACCCAGCTTGCTATGAAAATATTGCTGAACAGCTTTTATGGCTATGCAGGCTATACCCGTGCACGCCTGTACAGTCTCACCCTGGCTAATGCTGTCACAAGTTTTGGCAGAGAGAATATCCTCACCACACGCTCACTTATAGAGAATACCATCCACACTATCTACCTCAAAGATTGTAATTCCTACCTTAAAAGTGAGACGACTCCAGATCCGCAGAACAAGGCGATCTCCCTTTCAGTGGTATACGGCGATACTGACAGCGTCTTCGTACAATGCACAGCAAAAAGTGAGATATCCCTTGAAGATGCAGAACTTGTAGGTAAGAAGATTTCAGGCATAGTTTCAGCTTCCCTGCCTGACCCTATGGAGCTTGAGTTCGAATCAATAGCAAAACGTGCCCTTTTCATAGCAAAGAAAAGGTATGCTGTCTGGGTATTCGAACGCTCTGGAGATGGCTGGAAAGATGGCATAAAGGTAAAAGGCATGGAAACCGTGCGCAGAGACTGGTGTGAGCTGACCTCCAAGACCTTGAACAGAGTACTTGAACTGGTGCTTAAGGAAGGTGAAGTGGAAGCAGCGGTGAGACATGTAAGGAAAGTAGTGGATTCCATACGCAACCTCGATGTCACAAAGGATAAGGATATCATAGATGACCTGACTATGACGCGCATGTACTCCAAAAGGCGTGAACACTACAAGAACAAACAGCCCCATATTACGGTCGCCGAGAAGATGGAACAGAGAACCGGTTCTCTTCCTCCTGTGGGTGAGCGCATACCCTTTGTCATCACTGCGGGCAAAGATCTTTTTGTGAACCGCGCAGAAGATCCGGAGTATGTTCGAACACACAACGTTTCTCTTGATGTAGATTACTATGTCAAGAAACAAATCCTTCCACCGGTTGAAAGGATTCTGGGAGTTTTTGGGGTAGACCTTGCAAACCTTGATTATGATTCAAAACAGACCGGTCTGTCAGATTTTACGTCTGGGCCCTCAGAAAAAAAGATCAAGAGACCAGTTCCACGGAAGCCAGATGCAGAAGGAACATCACCCAGCAATGGCTCCCAAAGATCTCTCTTTGATTTCTGATCAGTTAAGTCTCACTCTTTCGGCTGTGATCAGGTAAACTATGCTTTGACAAATATTGCATATATGGTCTCCAATACGTTCCAGGTACCTTAGCACAAATAGTAGGTGTGAGGCATTGTTGATGAGGGAAGGGTCTTTTATCATCAGCTCTATGTATTCTTTCTCATTTTCAAAGAAAAGTCTGTCGAGTTTGTCATCCTCAGCAGTGACCTTCTTTGCCAATTCAGCATCAGAACTTTTAAAAGCTACCACAGCATCTTCAAGCATCTTCTGAGCTATATCGCTCATCATAGATATTCTTGATATCAGAGGTTCGACATCAGCACGTTCTCCTTCTATTTCCAGGGTTACCCAGGCCATATTACAGGCAAGATCACTTAATCTCTCCAGATCTATAGCCATTGTAAGGCAAGAAGTTATAAGTCTCATATCGCCTGCTATGGGTTGTTGAAGAGCTATAAGAGTTGATACGCTTTTATCTACTGTCATCTCATGTTCGTCGACAATCTCATCCATTGCAATCGTTTCCCGGGCAAGGTCCTTGTCCAGCTTATTTAAAGACTCTGTGGCATTCTGCAGCATGCACAATGAGGTCTCGGCCATTTCTAGAACATTAGATCTCAATATCTCTAGATTTCTCTGGTATTTTTCTCTTGACATCTATTCACCCGAACCTTCCGGTTATGTAATCTTCTGTCGGCTTCATTTGAGGATTCTCAAATATCTGGTCAGTTTTGCCATATTCTACTATGTCCCCTGTGAGAAAGAAAGCTGTGTTGTCTGATATCCTTGCAGCCTGCTGCATATTATGTGTGACTATCACTATTGTGTACTTCTTTTTGAGCTCCATTATAAGCTCTTCGATCTTGGAAGTGGATATCGGGTCAAGTGCACTGCAAGGTTCGTCGAACAATATAACTTCCGGCTTGACAGCTAGCGTTCTTGCTATACATAGCCTTTGTTGTTGCCCGCCACTAAGATCTAAAGCAGATGTTGTCAGCCTTTCAGCAACTTCTCCCCACAGCGCTCCCGATTTGAGGGCATCTTCTACTATACTGTCAATGTCTTTCTTAGCAACACCGTGGATTCGGGGTCCATATGCGATGTTATCATGAATGGTCATTGGAAATGGGTTTGGTTTCTGGAACACCATACCTACTCTTTTTCTCAGATCTACAACATCGACATCCTTGGAATAAATGTCCTTATTATCTATTTTTATACTGCCTTCTATCCTGCAGGTCTTTACAAGATCGTTCATCCTGTTTAAGCATCTCAGAAATGTAGACTTTCCACACCCTGAAGGTCCTATAAGAGCTGTTACGCTGTTCTTTGGGATATCTATCGAAATATCATGAAGTGCATGGTTATTGCCATACCAGAGATTAAGTCCCCTTACTTCTATCTCAGTCTGGTTTCCGTTATTTTGTCCTGACATTTGCTAACCTCTTTCTTAATTTTTGAGTTTTCTTCTATAATGTCTCCGTATAATGACAGCTATCATATTGACGCTGAGGACTATGGCCAGCAGTACCAGTGCAGTACCATATTGTATTGGCCTGGTCTGGGCGATATTGGTGCCTGCAGTGGCAATTACGTATAAATGATAAGGAAGTGCCATGAATTGGGAGTATACCGAATCCGGGAGCCTTGGAAGAAAATAAGCTGCCCCTGTAAGTAATATGGGTGCAGTTTCCCCTGCCACTCTGCCCACTGCAAGGATAGCGCCGGTTATCATGCCCGGGATGGCAGCAGGAAGTACCACCTGTCTGATTGTCTGCCATTTAGTAACTCCAAGTGCAAGGGAAGCATAGCGGTACTCCTCTGGTACAGTGATCAGTGCTTCCTGGCTTGCTCTTATTATGATCGGCAGGGCCATTAGTGCGAGGGTCAGTGCTGAAGCGAGTAATGAGGCACCATATCCCAGGTACTTCACAAACATTGCAAGCCCGAACAGGCCAAACACAACAGAAGGTGTTCCTGCAAGATTAATTATCGCCATCTCTATTGTCCATTTGGTTTTTCCCGGTTGTGCATACTCGTTCAGGTATATTGCTGCCATTATTCCTAGAGGTAAAGCAACTCCCATCGATCCAATTATGAGATAAATAGTTCCCAATATAGCAGGATATATGCCCCCTTCTGTCATCCTGTTCTTTGGCATTTCTGTGAGGAACTCAAGGCTGAGGACACTATATCCGTTTATGATTATCTGCAATAGTATGATCACAACTAAAAGTGCTACAAGGACAGCGCCAAGTCTTAACGCAGTAAACGCTATCTTTTGGTTCAATTGCGCTTTTTTTGTCATTGTCCTGCCCCCAGATTGAACTTATACTTTCTTTTTATGTGTTCGGCAATTATGTTTGTGATAAGAGTGGTTATAAATAGTACAGACCCTATGGCAAAGAGTGCATAGAAATGCTCACTACCCTGGGGAACTTCTCCCATTTCCAATGCAACAGTGGCTGTCATAGTCCTTACAGGTGCAAAAAGTCCATCTGGAAAACCAGGTATTACTGCAGTGTTTCCTGTAACCATCAGAACTGTCATTGTTTCTCCTATAGCTCTCCCAATTCCCAGCATGACAGCCGCTGATATTCCTGAAAGGGCGGCAGGGATGATCACTTTGTTGATGGTTTGCCACTCCGTAGAACCAAGGGCCAGGGACCCATCTTTTATAGCACGAGGTACTGAACTGATGGCATCTTCGGAAATGGATATGATGGTAGGTAATGCCATAATTCCCAACATTATAGAGCCTGCAAGTGCGGTTTGTCCAGTCGGGAGATCCAAAATGTCCTGAAGCATTGGAACGAGCACTACCAGACCAAAGAATCCGTAAACAACTGATGGAATTCCGGCAAGTATCTCCACAAGAGGTTTAAGCAGATCAGCTTCCTTTTCACCGGCAAGCTCTGAGATGTAGATAGCCACTGCAATCCCGAGAGGTACTGAAAATACAATCGCTCCAAAGGTCACTATCATTGACCCGAATAATAAAGGCAGCAATCCGAACTGAGGTGGCTGAGATGTTGGGTACCACTTTGTACCTGCAAGGAAGTCCAGGAATGGATACTCTTGGAATAGTGCAATTCCATCTTTGAACAAAAAGATACAGATAAGAAAAAGGATGATCACTGCTGTAACTGCTGAGAGGTATAGCAGGGATTCGATCACTTTTTCTCTGTATAGTTTATTTTTCATTTCAGATCCTTTACTTGATCTTATTTTGCTGGGAAGTATCCGACGTCAGAAACTATTGCCTGTCCTTCCCCACTCATTATATATTCTATGAACTCTTTTGCAAGTCCCTGAGGTTCACCGTTAGTATAGTAGTATAGCTGCCTCGCCAATGGGTATTCTCCGCTGAGGATCTTTTCTTCGGTAGCAGGTACGAAAACTCCTTCTCCGCCATCAAGTGCAAGAGCTTTTGTGCTGGTATCAAGATACGCATACCCTATGTATCCAATGGCACCCTTATTCTGAGCAATTTCCTGTACTATGGCTCCTGTTGCAGGTTGGACAAGTGCATCCTGGCGGTATTCGCTTTCGACAAGGATTTCTTCCTTGAAGTATTCATATGTACCAGAGCTGCTGTCACGGCTGATTACGGTAATTTGCCTGTCCTCGCCTCCAACATCTTTCCAGTTACTTACATTTCCGTCGTAGATGGCCTTCAGTTGTGTGAAGGTCAACTGGCTGACAGGGTTCTCTGGGTTTACGACTACGGCGATTCCATCCCATCCAATAACGGTTTCTAATGGATTGATGCCATTTTGTTTTGCTTCTTCTATCTCTGAGTCTTTCATTGACCTGGAAGCCATGGCTATTTCCACTTCACCGTCTATGAGTGCTGCAATTCCTACTCCTGAACCCCCACCAATTACTGTGATACTCTGTTCCG
>NZ_JBFYLB010000142.1:0-21786 GCF_041305605.1 Methanomethylovorans sp. | reverse complement strand
TTCCATTGTATGAAATGTGCACAGAACATAATATTGCATTCATATTTACAGCGGACCATGGAATGGGTTTCACATCATCTGATAGTAAGGGCGGTCATCAGTCAGATACGTATTCAGGCATGGATGAAGCCCAGATGGTACCTTTCATAGTACATGCACCGGACGTACCTGCAAAAGTACTTTATGGAGAATATGGGCAACAGGACATTGCTTCCACAATTCTGAGCATACTGAACCTGCCTAACGGATTAAAGAATTCTGATGGTCTTCAAATCCCTATAAAGGAGCATACAACCCTGGGTGTACGTGGACCCTCCAAGGGTACAGTTGAACTCTGGGATGAGGGAAAACTGATACAACAAGCCTCCAATGATAACAATTATCTATTCATCGGCCTGGGCAGAGAGAAAAAATATACAGTGAAGTTTACCCCGGATGATACAAGATCTGAGACTTTCCAGAAGGAAATAGAACCCGGCTCAGACCAGCTTGTTGTGTTCAGTATGGACACTTCGGACCCAGATCCGGCAGATTACTGGAAGCCTAGATATATAATAGGAGCTTTCGTTATTATACTGATCAATATAGTTGGATTGCTGTATATTAAAAGGATACTGAAAGAGCAATAATTAGTATATCGGCATCAATGTTGGCTGAAAATTGCCCGGGGTGGGGAAAATGCCCGTATGCCTTACGAAACTATCCAGAATACTACCAGCAATGGAGAATATCCTGATCCTGGAAAAACCTGTGATAGCTGGAAGACTACCCTGCATGGTAGTAGGCGATCTGCACGGCAACAAGAAAGCCCTTGATTTCATAATCTACATGTGGAGAGCATTTAGCTGTCCACAAATACTGTTCCTCGGAGATTATGTGGATAGAGGAAATGGATCTGTGGATGTGCTGATTAGCTTATTTGAAATGAAGCGACAGGATTGGAAGAACATTATCTTGCTTAGAGGTAATCACGAAAGTCCGGAAATGAACCGAAAATATGGATTTTTTAATGAGATAGACCGAAATGAAGAACTACTGGCAGATGTGACCTCTGTCTTTAAAAAAATGCCAGTTGCAGCGATTCTCCCAAAAGGGATCTTCTGCGTACATGCTGGTATTCCGGGTGCTTGTAACATTGATGATGTTAGTAAGGAAAATTCATTTGAATTTCTCTGGAACGATCCTTGGGAACATAAAGGTATGGGTTTTTCACCAAGAGGAATTGGCATACACCAGTTTGGCAGGGACATCTTTGAAGACTTCCTTAAAGTGAATCGGCTTAGAATGATGATAAGAGCACACAGTACACTTATGTCAGGATATGAATGGCATTTTGACAAAAAACTACTGTCCCTGTTCTCCACTCCTGAATATTGCGGTGCGGATAATCGGGGTGCTTTTGCATTGCTCCATGGATCCGGTATGCACATATACGTGTTTGGGGGAAGAGGGGAAAAGTATGAACTCATAGAAATGACTTCTATGAGGTGTAAAATGTATTCTGATGAGAAGGAATATTAACAATTGTGAACATAGAGGAGTGGGGTGATAGTATAGCTATAGTAGAGATAGATGTAAGGGGCCAGACGTGCCCGGTGCCACTTGTGGAATGCCGTAAAGCGCTTCGCAAAGCATCTCCTGGAGATGAGGTTGTAGTAATTGGTACACATCCGGCATCAAAGAAGGAAATTCCCATGGCATGCGAGTCTTTGGGTCTTGATGTGCTGGCAGTGGAAGACAAAGGCAACGAATGGAAGATAAGAATACGAAGGTAGTGGTCAAATGGGGAATAAAGCTGTAATTGTAGTACATAGCGGGGATATGGATAAGATATATAGTGCTTTGATCATAGGCAATGGTGCACTCTCCATGGGCCTTGAATCCTCCCTGTATTTCACTTTCTGGGGTTTGCAGCGGCTTAAGAAAGGTGGTCTTGAAGCAGGTCCCCTGTCAAAGATGCATATGCTGGGTTTGGGCAAATGGATGGTGAAAAAGAGGATGCAGAAAGCCAATGTAGCTTCTCTGGAAAAGCTCATGCAGGATTACAAGGAGCTAGGGGGCCGGATCATAGCCTGCGAGATGACCATGGAGATAATGGGGATCAAAAAGGAAGAATTGCGTACTGAATGGATAGATGAGTACGGAGCAGTAGGCACATACATACATGAAGCAAAAGATGCCAGTATTACCCTTTTCATTTGATGGAGATAGAATATGTTAGACAAGATAACTTATCTGGACAATGCAGCCAGCACTCGCCTGGACGAGCGTGTCCTGGAAGCTATGAAGCCTTATTTCTTTGATACTTATGCAGTAGCGACTTCGGAGTTTGGCTATTCCATGGGAATAGATGCAAAGGAAGGGCTTATGGATGCCAGGGAATCAATAGCAAAAACCCTTGGTGCATCAGCAGAAGAATTGGTGTTCACTTCCGGAGAAACAGAGTCCAGCAACATGGCCATCAAAGGTGTTACAGCTGCTCTCAGGAAGAAAAAAGGTTCACATATAATAGTATCCCGGATAGAGGATTTCCCGGTGCTCAACACTGCAAAGAGCCTGGAAAGACAGGGCTTCAAAGTAGATTACCTCAATGTGGACAACGAAGGATCTGCAGATCTGGAGCAGCTTGGCAGCCTGATAACCAAAGAAACTGCACTGGTATCCATCCAGCATGCCAATCAGGAGATCGGTACACTACAGGATATCAAAGCCATTGCAGAGATGTGCAGTGAAAAAGATGTGCTGTTACATAGTGATGCCACGCATACATTCACTCGTGTGCCGCTGGACGTCAAAAAATTGCCTGTGGACCTGGTGACAATGTCTGCGCATACCATACATGGTCCACGGGGAGTTGGTGCTCTCTATATACGTGAAGGCACACCCATAGAAAAGTGGATGGATGGAGGCTACCAGGAATCAAACCGCAGGGCAGGCCTGGAAAATATCCCGGGTGCAGTGGGTTTTGCAAAGGCGGTGGAACTTGTGACACCTGAAGAGAACGTCAGGCTTGCCCGGATGCGGGATCATACTATCAGCAAGGCTTTGGAGGCAATTCCCCATGTTACACTTAACGGTAGCCGTACCAACCGCACACCACAGAATGCCAACCTGACATTCCATTATGTAGAGGGAGAATCTATGACATTACATCTGGACATGCGAGGATTTGCAGTAAGCACCGGATCCGCATGTTTTAGCAGGTCACTGGAAGCAAGCCATGTGATCCTGGGCATCGGCGGTGATCATGAGAGGGCTCACGGCTCCCTTAGATTCAGTTTCGGCAGGTATAACACAATGGAAGACGTGGATGCGGTCCTGGATGCTTTAAAGGAGATAGTGGAGAGGCTTAGAGAGATAAGTCCGCTATATGCAAAAAAGTGAGGTGATAACATGAAGTTCCCTTATACTGAGAAAGTGCTGGAGCATTTCCGCAATCCTAAGAATGTGGGTAAGCTCGAGGATGCAGATGGCAAAGGTCTGGAGGGTAGCCCCGCATGTGGGGACATGGTTGCAGTATACCTTAAAGTGAATCCCGAAACCACTGTGATAGATGATATTAAATTCGAGTCCTATGGATGTGCTTCCAACATAGCCACTGCATCCATTATTACCGAAATGGCTAAAGGAAAGACCATAGCTGAGGCAAAGAAGATCAGTTGGCAGGAAGCAACCGATGAACTGGGAGGTTTGCCTCCTGTGAAAAGACACTGTTCGGTGCTGGCTGTGGAGGGATTGAGGTCTGCGATACGAGATTATGAGGAAAAGCACGGCCTGGTAAGTGAGCAAGAGCCAACCACAGAAGAGGTTGTAAGGAACAGACTTAAACATGTCATGAATCCTATGGCAGGGCTTGACATAGTACGTACGGAACTGGTCACCAAGATAGAGGTCAAAGAAGGGATAATAAGAGTTATCCTTGATCTGCCTTCCAGTCATCAGTTCGCAAACGCCATAAAGGAGGATCTTGTGGAAAAACTGGAAGCTCTGTGGGATGTAAAGGAAGTAAAAGTTGTCTTCACTGAAGGCTGATATAAAGAATACGAGTATGCCCATAAATGAAAAGCAGGACATACTTATTGGAAGAGCTTTGGAGCTTGGCCTGCGAGTATATTCTATAAAAGCTGCGGACATACTGGTGGAAAACCGGGTCAGACTTAAGTGTGAATACGGATGTAGGGGATATGGTAAGCGCTTAAGCTGTCCTCCCCACGTAATGGACGTGGATGAGTTCAGGAAGACCCTTACAGAATACAGTAATGCCCTGCTGCTCATTGAAGAGCATGATATGTCAAATGAACCCGACATTTTAAAAGCGTGGTCCCATTTGCGCAGGGAAGCGTTCCATAAAATGCTGGAGCTGGAATTTCTTGCATTCAGGCAAGGTTTTACCTATGCACAGTTACTGCGGCCTGGTGCGTGTAATGAATGTGACATTTGTGCTGAAAAATGCAGAAAACCGGAATTTCGCAGGTTCCCTCCGGAAGCAGCGGGTATCAATGTAGGTAAAATTATGGACATGGTAGGTGAAACACTTGTTTTTTGCGATGCTTCCGTCATCAAGTGTATCGGTATTCTACTACTTGAATAAAAGGTATCTGACAAATGAACTCAAAAAAAGAACCTGCTAAAAGGGAAATGGCTGTCGTTTCCCAAAAATATGTATTGATGGGAGACAAGGAAACAGATCCTGGGAAAAAGGAACACTATTACAGGATGGCTCTGGAAATGGAGCCCAAAAACGCATCTGCTCTCAATAAAATGGGCCTTCTTTTCTACCAAAAAGGAGATCACAGGGAAGCTATCAGGTTCTTTGATGCTGTAATTGATCTGGGGAAAGTGCACAATCTATGTCCGATCTATTTCAATAAGAGTATGGCTTTAAAAGCATTGAAGGAATACGAGGCTGCACTCAACTATATTTCTAAAGCTTTGACCTGTGGTTCAAAAAATCCGCAGGCAGAAGATCTTAAGAAAGAGCTTCAGGACATAGTGGACGAAAAATACAGACGTCTGGCTGAGAGAGAAAAGCAGGCGGCATATAGTACTTCCAAAAAAGAGAAGAGATACAGTTCCTGGAATCCTCCCGCCATTTCCATACTTGTGAATATGATCTATTATAAGGATTGGAATGTATACAAGCATCGCAGGGACTTTGAAATCACAGATGCACAAAAGGAAAAAGTGACTGCTAAACTTGCGAGTAAAGAATTTTGTTGTGCTGTCTGCAATTTTTATAGAAGCGGTATGTGTAAAAAGAAGCAAAGTATGCAAGTAGACGCAAAAGCTATTTGCAAAGCTTTCCAGCCTTGCAATTAAACGCAACTTGTGCTTATGCATTATCGTTGATCTGAGCTTGATAGCACTTTTTCTACAATAACTATTTATGGATAGATTATATATTCATAAAAAAATATATACGTTTAGCATAATAGTTAGCAAATATATCTGATCTTCTGCTCTTAACAAAACAAGTGTAATTTATAATGTGGTTTCATGAAACTGGTCAATAAAACAACCCTTATATTTTCTGCGACCCTTATTTTGATTCTTATCTGCCTCTATCTTGCTACACAAACCATAATGATGCATAGTTTCACTCAACTGGAAGAAAAAGAAACAGCAAAGCACTTACGAATAACATTGTCTGAACTTGAAACGGCTGGATCCCACCTTGAGACAATAAATCGGGACTGGTCACAGTGGGATGACACCTACTATTTTGTGCAGGGGCAGGAAAATGATTATATACCATCTAATCTGGAAAATGAGACCATAATAAATTTACAGATCAATGCGATCTGGTTCTTTGATTCTTCTCATCGTTTAGTATTTGCCAGGAACGTAGATCTTGAAACTGGTAAAGAGGTGCCTTTGCCTACTAACTTCGAAAAAGAAATAGCAACAAATGGATTTATTCTATCACATCCCGATGCGAATAGCCGGATCTCAGGAATGATCAGCCTGTCAGAAGGTCCGATGCTGATATCTTCCCTTCCCATCCTTAATAGTTCAGGAGAAAGCCCTGTAGCAGGAACTCTTATCATGGGACGCTATCTTGATTCGAGTTTAATAAAAAAGATGAGTGAAAAAGTTGGTCTGCCTATTACAGTCTATGAAATAAAGGATACGAATATTTCCGAAAACCATCACAGAGAACTGCTTTTAAATCCTTCTGACTCTCATGTATTTGTAAACCCAATAGATGAATACAGGATCGAAGGATATCAGTTATTAAATGATATATATGGGAAGCCTTCCTTTATCTGGAAGGTAGAAGATACAAGAGATATTTATCTTCAAGGGATAAAAACCAAAGACTATATTGTTCTGCTCATTTTCGGAGTAGGCTATATTTTCTGGATGGTCACTCTTTTACTTTTGGATAAATTCGTCATATCTCCCATCTATGGGTTCAGTAAGGAGGTAAAAAAGATAGGCGAACATGAGAATAGCTCGCTACGCCTGTCACAGGCAGGGAACAATGAGATATCATACCTTGCAACTGAAATAAATAGCATGCTGGATTCACTTGAAAAAAAGGAAGATGCTCTGATAAAAGCAAAGATAGAAGCAGAAACTGCAAATCGGACGAAAGGTGAATTCCTGGCAAATATGAGCCATGAACTCCGTACACCACTTAATTCCATTATCGGTTTTTCAGATATGCTGCTTGAGATCTCATCGCATAATCTGGAAAAGAAACAAGTAGGGTACCTGAAGAATATTTCCAATAGTGGTAAACATTTGCTTACCATTATCAATGATATACTTGATCTATCAAAGGTAGAAGCCGGAAGAATGCAATTGTTCATGGAGAACTTTATGGTCTTTGATGCATTCGAAGAAGTGAAAAAGATAATGATGATCACTGCAACAAAGAAGAACATCTCTCTGGAGTTCAGTGTGGAAGAACAATTTATGCTGAAGGCTGATAAGGTGAGGTTCAAACAGATCCTCTACAACCTTATCAGCAATGCTATCAAATTCACTCCTAATGATGGATCGGTCCACGTCTCTGCAAAAAGATCGGCAGACATGCTTAGATTTGATGTAAAGGACACTGGCATCGGAATTGCAAAAAAGGACATAAAGAACCTGTTCCAAACATTCAGACAGCTTGATTCTTCAAGTAGCAGACAATACGAGGGAACCGGATTAGGCCTTTATCTTGTAAAAATGCTGGTCGAGCTGCATGGCGGGAGAATATGGGCTGAGAGTGAACTGGGAATAGGTTCATCATTTATATTTGAATTGCCTGCCGGACCATAGTTCTCTTTATGAATTAAATTAAAGTTATTTATCTACGAAGTATTATGCAATAAATAGTTGGAATAGTAAATGCCATCAATAGTCTTATATATGATTAGTCCCACTTAAGATTGCTTTAAGATATAAACTGTGTAGATAAACGTACTGGCATTAAATAGTGTTACTTTCTCGTACATGCTGTTTTTCCGTTATGTTTTCGTTATAGTTGGGTCTCTTAAGCTAATATAAGGACGTGAATTATTTGTTTGGAAATGAACCAACTGCCCCAGTGGATGCTGGAAAAGAATATGAAGTAAAGATCGAAGACCTCGCAAGAGAGGGAGATGGCATTGCCAGAGTAAGCGGTTTTGTAATATTTGTGCCAGGTACTTCCGTAGGCGATGAAGTGACCATAAAGGTCACAAAAGTAATGCGCAAATTCGCATTTGCTGAAGTCAGCAACTAAGCCATATTTTTTCTTAGGTGTGCAGGCGAAAATATTCTCCTGTCACCCTTCTTATTATCTGTTTTGACGCATGAAAAACGTAATTGTGTGATTGCCACACAGGAATTTTAATATGAATAAAATTACATTTAACGACTTAAATTTATCTTTAGATATCAAAAAAGCAATAGAATCCATGGGGTTCGTGGATCCTACTCCTATACAGGTACAGGCTATTCCTTATATCCTTGAAGGAAAGGACGTGATAGGACAGGCCGAAACAGGTACAGGTAAGACCGCAGCGTTTGGAATACCTGCACTGGAGATGGTCAATATCAACCAGAAGAAGGTACAAGCACTCGTGTTATGTCCTACAAGAGAGCTTGCAAATCAGGTTGCTGCAGAGATGAACCTGCTTTCGAGATATAAGGATATAAAGATCCAGGCCATATATGGCGGTCAAGCCATAGAAAGACAGATCCGGACTTTAAAGAAAGGTGTCCATATAGTCATAGGTACCCCGGGAAGGGTAATGGATCATCTCGAGCGTAACACCCTCAAACTTGACAATTTGAAAATGCTTGTGCTGGATGAAGCTGACAAGATGCTGGATATGGGATTCAGAGAGGATATAGAACTTATCCTGAACAAGGCTCCTGAAAGAAGACAGACAATCCTTTTTTCTGCAACCATGCCCAAACCCATCATGAAGTTGACAACCAAATATCAGCATGAACCTTTGTTGGTAAAGACCCAGCAGAAGAACATCAATGTTCCTCAGATAGAACAGTTCTATTTTGACACAAAAGGTAGATCAAAGCACGATATACTCTGCAGGGTCATAGATAACTATGATATGAAGTCCTCCCTCGTGTTCTGCAACACCAAAAAAGGTGTGGATGAACTGGTAGGCACTCTCAGAAGGAGAGGATACCTGGCCGATGGGTTACATGGCGATATGGGCCAGAGGCAGAGGGATGAAGTAATGTCCGGTTTCAGGAATGGAACGATCGAAACTCTTGTGGCTACAGATGTGGCTTCCCGTGGCATAGATGTGAAGAATATCGAAGCTGTATTCAATTACGACATTCCGCAGGATACCGAGTCCTATATTCACAGGATAGGCAGGACCGGAAGGGCTGGAAAAGAAGGAAGGGCTTTTACATTTGCTGCCAGCAGGGAAGTTTACAGGATAAAGAACATCCAGAAATACACCAACACTGTGATCCGCTGCAAAGAACTGCCTTCTGCAGCATAATTACTAAATTATTTCGTAAATGAGATATCCCTTGTGGGAATGGTCAGGGGATATTCATAGTTTATTTTATTTTATTTTAAATGGCCTTCTACTGCATTAGTCCCACTCACAATAATCTTTCCAAAATGGCCATAACAATTTCAAGGGCGATGAGGACTATAACTATCCATTCAAGGAAGTTGGAGTGCTGGATCCGGACTTCTTCGGAAAGCATGGAATAATTGTCCCTGATCACTTCGATCTTGTGGCTAACACTTTCACTCCATTGGCTGCTGCGCAGCATTTTTAAGACAGATGCATAGACTCTGGCATAGTAAATGTCTTCTGTGACCTTGATAAGGTTGTTTACCTTTTCTGTAACTTCAGATATCTCTGCATTGTTCTGCATCAGCTGCGTCATGATCAATCGATACTGATGCCTTCTTCGAAAAGGAGGAAGCTTGTCGGCAAGCACGATGTCATCGTACATTTTCCCCATCTGTCGACTCAGTTCCCGGTCATAGTAGCGCAGTTCGAACACCTGCACATTCGCAAATTCAATGAGATCGAAAAGATCTGTGGGACTGTCCGGATTACATAGCAGGGCCGAGTCCCAGGAGAGTATAGCAAGATCTTCTTTTGTATAACTTTGTGTACCTTTGAGGATCTCCTCCCTCATCTGAGGGGAAAAGTTTCTTTTTTCTCCTGCCAGCAAGGGTAAAGGATCAATTGATCCATCTATCCAATCCGTAAGATATATTGTGTAGTCCTCAAAAAAATCAGGGCTTAAAGCAAAACCTCTTATATGAGGTTTGAGCATGTCTGTGAGTGTCTTAAGGTGTGACAGAAACAGGTCGGAAAGTCCTTCCTGTTCTGCAAAAAGGAGCGCAGTTTCTTCCAGAAGAGCAAAATCCTTTTCAGGTCTTTCATAAGCAAAACAGAGGCTGATGGCCCCCATATCAAAGATACGGGCAAACACGGTGAAATCAAAGGTCCTGCCCTCCTTTTCCACGGTGGAGCGACCCATTCTAATCAAGAGGGGTGGCACGTCCAGTATGATGGATTTGGGCTTGACACGCAGGAAACTTGTCCTTGCAATGAGAAAGCTTTGGGCAAGTTCCCTTTCCAGCCAGTCGAGATCTATTTCCCAGCCTATGTCATAAATCCTGTAAAACCGAAGTGCTATCAAGGATTTCCATCTCCTGCAAAAGTATTATATGCTGAATATTTGTATAATGTTCTTTTGTTACTCTTTTCAGTAGGTTATTCGTATAGATACAAGCATCGGTCAGAATGGGATAAAAGAGGGCATCAGTTTTTTGTTCAAAGTTCTCAATAAGAAATCAGCATCTGCTAGATCTTATTGTTGATTTGACAGTATATTAGTAGTATAAAACGTATACAATCATTGACTATTAGCAGATTCAGTTATTATTTAATGTGGAAGTTATTAAATACAAGGAGCTCATATTTTTATTTGCATCTTGAGAATGCCAAAATGCGGAAACAGAACCTCCTATGGAGCATGCACCAATAATGCACGAAAAAAACAAAGGATGAAATTGGGGACTCCGGTTCAGGGTAAATGAGTTAGAAATTCACACCCTGAACTGGATACGATCAAAAATAGAAAATCGAAAGTTGTTCCTTGTTCTTTTATATTCGCTACTGTCTATGCCAGGATCGTTTTTCTTATATCGATTGCCTTATAAGATCAGGCCCGAAACCAATACTAAGGCAACGATCATGAGCAGATAAGTAGCCAGTACGATAGCTACCTTCTTTACACGATTTTTACTTTTCATACCTACCACAATTAAAACCACTCTAGACCCATATATAAGGCTTTCTTAATTTGTTTGAAAGATGGGGAAGAAGTAAAGGCAAACAAGTATTGGAATCAAGCAAAAGAAGTTAAATTGAAACTATTAGTGCATAACCTTGACAAGTATGTCAAGGTTACATATATTGTTCAAATGAACATTTCTACAGAGCCCAAGATTAATTATTGCCACATTAGTACCAAATGCTTCAAATGAAAACTGAAGCTGTAGACCCTGTGCACCTGTGGGGACCATAAAAGGCACTTCTCCCCTGAGCTTGCTACCAGGGACAACATTCATCGAATGGCTTAAACAGTGCAGTTTCTGCAGTGAAATCGTCACTATATGAATACCCAAATGAATCGTATACTTTAAAGTTTATCATAGGCGAATATGAGACTCTCAAGATCAAACCAGAAGACGAGCCAAGTAAAGAAGGGGACAGAACTTGGATCCACAGAGGACGAAAGCCTTGCATTATATAACATGGTCCACTACAAGAAGGCCTTCGAGAACTTGCAGGAACAGAGACAGGAGATTGTTAAGTATCTGATCTCTGGTGCATAATCGACATTCCTACACTATGTAGTATGTCCAACTGGCTGGGTATCTCTTTTTGTCCACTCGATAAAAGCCCGGCCACCGTTCTTCTACTTCACTGGAAACACTTTCATACACTTTTATACAGAAGTCGTGTTTACCAGGTCTCCCACCATGGTCTTTTAGTTTCAGGTGAAGTATGGCCGAGTAAAACTATCCCTTCGTAGCACCCAACCAGCCCAATCCACCTTATTTTCATGGTGCTATACGGTAAGCGATCTTCACAGCATTTACAACAAGATAAGCAAGCACAGCTAAGAAGAGCGCTACTGCTATCAGAGCTAGAACGATCAACATCAAACCCAAAACCACAGCCACAGGCAACCATAATGGTGCAAATACCCAAAGCCATTCAATATCCAAGTATCCCATGGCCTTCACGATAACCAACGCTATGGTTAGCAGTCCTGTGAATCCAATACTTACTTTTCTAAATACGTTTTTCAAAATAACATTTTTCATTTATATCATATACCATCTATGTGTTCCACATCTTGATTTACAGACACCTTATCCTGATCAGAATGGTATGGGAGGTTTCCCTCCCACTGAGCAACTGTGTTAATATGTACACAATTACTTTCTCTTTGATGAACCACCGGATGGGTATGTGTGGTAAAGTGGCTCTGCCTGTGCTGGCTTCTTAGATCCAGTCTTCTTCTGCTCTTTTACTACCATTTATCTCACCTCCGTTTTTTGTCCATTCCACAATATAGCATTTCAGTGGCCGAATTAGATCCAGAATGCATGAGCTAGAAGGATTTGATTAAGCCACTAAAATACCAATATACTGGGAAACTATGCTTCTATCTAGTTCCTCAGCAAAAGCCAATATATAATTATTAATATATTAATTATTCCGTGTGGGATAGTGTTAAGATTGTTTACTATTGAACCACGTACAAACAAAAACATAAGGTAAAGATAGCCATGTGGGTTAGAAACTAAAAGAGGTAAATACCAGTTCCGGCGTTGGATTGTTGGTAGTACGAAAAACCTGAACTGGATTCAGATGTTTTTAAGAATATATCTTATTAATCTCTTTTCATTATAGATTTCTCACATATATAGTATTTTGTAAAATAAAAGAGTAAAAAGCAGTAACAGCTTAGGACTAGGTAATATTCTTCAGTGGGCCTGACCGGATTTGAACCGGTGGCCGCCCGGTTATGAGCCGGGCGCTCTAACCTGACTAAGCTACAGGCCCTCCGTGAAAAAAATTAAAAACGCCGCCAACAGGGCTCGAACCTGTGACATTCTGGTTAACAGCCAGACACTCTACCAACTGAGTTATGGCGGCTTATATCAGCGCCCTACGCGCGGAACTTCTTAATGCACTTATTGTTTTTAAACTTTGTGTTCGCAGTGCCTTAATTATTGTCCGGATAATAAGAAACCAGGTGCAAGTTGAAACCATTATATATATTCCAGTAGATCTATGAGGTTGACCAATATAAAACCATCATTTTTCGTCATCCATATTGATTACGGTTTCTTGTTTTGATTTGTTTGCTCATTCATCATACGCCGCACTAACAACTGGAATAGCTTCCCCACACTTGGGGCATGCCCCGGCCTGAGTTATATCATACTCAAGCAAGGAGAA
Source organism: Methanomethylovorans sp. (assembly GCF_041305605.1). Classification (GTDB taxonomy): domain Archaea; phylum Halobacteriota; class Methanosarcinia; order Methanosarcinales; family Methanosarcinaceae; genus Methanomethylovorans. Next base: position 8,824 of record NZ_JBFYLB010000142.1, on the reverse strand, counting down.
TGCATTTCTTTGGATCAATAGCGTTCCACATTTTGGACAATAAGTGTTCTCATAACCATGACCTGGCATATTTCCAATATAAACGAATTTCATGCCTTCCTCTGTAGCTATCCTGTGTGCCTCTTCCAACTTCCGGATCGGAGTCGGCAAAAGACCTGACATGTGATATTGAGGATGGAAACGCGTGAAGTGTAAAGGAGTGTCAGGTCCAAGGTTCTCATATATCCACCTTACCATGTTCCGGATCTCATCGGAAGAGTCATTATGATCGGGGATCACGAGATTCACAACTTCCACATGCATTCCAAGTCCACGGGCAAGTTTTGCCGATTCCAGCACGGGTCCAAGTTTTGCACTGGCAACCTCTCTATAAAAATCCTCGGTGAAAGCCTTGATATCCACCCTGAATGCATCCAGGTATGGAGATATATGCTCCAGTGCTTCTGCGGTAATATATCCGTTCGTAATATATGCGGTTGCAAGCCCTGCTTCTTTTGCAAGCCTTGCACAGTCATATGTATACTCATACCAGATAGTAGGTTCATTATAGGTCCATGCAATAGTCCTTGCACCTACAGCAAGTGCCCTCTGTACAGCCTCTTCAGGTGTGATCTCCACTGTATTGGCTCCATCGACCTCTATTTGGGATATCGTCCAGTTCTGGCAATGTTTACATCTGAAATTGCATCCTACTGTACCCAGTGAATATGCAAGTGTGCCCGGGTAAAAATGGAACAAAGGTTTTTTTTCGATAGGATCAACTGCCTCGCTGGAAACAGTGCTATATATCAAAGTGTAAAGGATCCCATTCCTATTCTCACGGACCCTGCAAAATCCTCTCCTGCCATCAGCTACGATACACCTGTGGCTACAAACCCTGCAATGGACCTTGTTCCCTTCAAGTTTATCGTAAAGCATGGCTTCCTTGATCATACAAAACCCCCCTCAATTACATCGTGTTCAAAAGACTTAAGCCTTATCAAAAAACTGAGTAAAAAAGTAATTAAAGTATATTCAGGCTTACATTAAAATCGTGCACATTTACTCTAGGTCTTATGTCAGCACCGGCGTCTCCTGAAATATAGAGAATAGTTGCTGTAGCGTTGGAGTTTATACTGTATTGCCCGGCATCAAGGTGCGAAGCTTGCATAAGTCTGCCCAGATAACCCTGCCATGCCATAGAATTCTCAGTTTCCACAAGCAGTGTCAATTCATCTACAAGTACACTTCCATTATAGATCGAGTCTGAATCGCTATATGTAAAATACACTTCTTCCATACTATTACTACTTATGCTCCTCTGCAAACCTGAAAGTTTTACAGCATCTACGGTCACATCAATAGTATCGTTCACAGACCTTCTAACACTAATGTGCGGAACCATTTTCATAACAGAGCGATCGTTTTGGCCTATTGCCAATCCTCCGCACTCATAAGAGAACCTTTGGTTTGGATAATGATCGTTGTTGGACAAAAAATCCACACTGCCCATGTTTTTCATCAAGTCTCCGCTTTCCTGGGTCACTCCGTTCAATTCAGTAGTAAGATACATGTTGATCATTCGCGTATTAAGTAACAAAGTGGAACTCGAAGAAGATGGGTTGAAGAATGGTACTTCCCCACCACCCATGGTAAGAGGCATACCTGCCGAAAAAGACTCGTCCCCCGTAGCAGAAGCTGCAAGCATCAGATCGACCCCGGACTTGAGTTGAGACATATCTTTAATGGCACTGCGCATGTGCAAATGCTCAGCATCCTCTGTCCACTGTGGAACATATCGCACATTTATTGACGTGATCAAAGCAATTACCAATGCCAGCAGAAGAATGGCGGATACAACTGTGGAGACTGCTTCTTCTGACCTCTGAGTATATAGCTTTTGCACCATTTCCACCATCTCAGGATTGCATCGTAGCGTTGTAATAATCCATTATCTCTTCATCTGACAGAGCTTTTTTATAAAGAGCAAGTTCGTCGAGCCTGCCTCTGTAATAGAAATTATAGGTACCGGAATTCTGTCTTCCTATCCATAAATTATTTGTATTGGGTTTTAACTTCACACCATTGGTTGGTGCACTTTCAATAAACTGGCCATTCTTATAGAACCGTATCTCATCATTATCAAAAGTGATCCCTATCATGAACCATAAATTGTTAGACAGGCTCATGTCAGAAGTCTGTACATAATTGGTATTACTATCATTCCACTCTAAGAGAAGTTCCCTCTGGGTCACAAACACATCAAAATTGTCGTCCTCATTGCTTCCTTTTCCTACTATTGCATTCGTGCCGATCACATTTCTGCAATTCATCCAGAATAGGATGCTCAGTTCATCCGTAAAGTTTAGGGATGGATCATGTGGAACAGCTACATAATTATTGTTCCCGTTAAACACCAATGAATTATTTTTGACACCAATACCCCAGGTAGCACCATAGATCGTTCCATCATTGTTCCCTCTTATATCGTGTAATATGCTGCCAGTACCTTCATTGCAATTCCACACTGAGACCGGGTAGGTCTGTACTCCGGGAAGGGTATGATTACCGCTGCTTTGTCCCATTATATTCCCAAGGACCATACCACTTTTTAAGATCGTGTTAGAGGGTACATGCACCATTACCACATATATCTGATCAGTGTTTATTATGTCCCTTCCCCAAAGAGCTGAAGTGTCCAGGCCGATAGTGTCACCAAGTTCCCATAAAGGTTTGGTGTACAGGGTTGTAAGTTGCTGTGGGTTTATTTCATAGCGGTCAGTATTGATGTCCACAAAGACCCTTATATTATCAGCTTGAACTCTTTCTCCTCCTATATGCCTGAACCATATAGTATCAGTATTACTATCCACCCAACCATCTATATCAAGTGCCGGTTTTTCTACGGAACCTTGTGGAGAAAGCAGAAAAACAGCTATGACCGAAAATGCGATCACGGCTATGCCGGTTAGCAGGATCTCTCCTATTATTTCGGATACCGCCTCACAATTTTCTATCAGGCCTTTTTCTTTCGAATACATATATTACTCCTTAATAGAATGTCATAAATACCAAATAAGCAGTGAGCATCATGACTATCGAATATTTGAATCCGGCACTTACCTCCCCTCTTTCCATTTTACCTGCAACAAGGCCGGAACAAAGTCCCTGGATCATAGCTGCATGGAACAGAAGCACATTGTATTCGTCCAGATCCACTAATTGAATAAGGGGCATAGCCATATTTGCACTTGCGCTTGCAACTGGCATGGACGGAAGGAAATATGCTGCAAGGATGTATACTATGAATAGGAACACTCCGTAGGCAACATAAATGATGAACACATACACAAACATCTCTGATTTTCGTTCTTTCTTCAACTGCTTCTGCACTTCAGCATCAGTAGCTGCAATAGTAAGCACATTCATAATGTTGCTGGTGGTTTCCGTGGCTTTGATGATAATGTATACTATTTTTGTTGTCATCTCTGTCCGAATGCGATATTCGAATTTCTTCAGCGCTTCGGAAAGAGTGGCACCCCAGGACAGTTCATTATGCATCCTCCTCACTTCAGTATGCAGTATTCCGATCTTCAAATGTGTTGCAAAAGCAATTGCATCGGTCAAAAGCATGCCGGATTCATTCATGCTGGCAAGGTTCTTCAGGAAGTCAGGTATTTGTTCATCGATTTTTGTTATCCTGGTGTGCCATAGTTCATAGAAGATCACATATGGGATCACAACTATGAGCATGGCGCTGAATATTTGCCCGTCGATCGATGCAAGAGTTTCTATATTAAAATCCCAAATGGAAGTTAGATGAATAAAATCGATATGTTTATTCAAATTATAGTGCAAATAAACTATACTTAAGGGTATACTGATCAATAAAGTATGTTTAGGATTTGCTTGCATCCATTTCATTGGATGAAGCAGACGAGCGGTTATTTTATTGGCTTTCTCATACAACTTGATGCGTTTTATTTTTTTCTTTTCGTCTTCAGTACCTTCTCTCAGCAGAACATTATTGAATTCTTTAAGATACCTATCCAGTTTGTATATCTCGGTTTTTTTTTCCCCGGGTCCTGTAAGAGAATTCAGAAGAAGTAGGTATGTAACAGTGCTAACCGGAATTATCAAATAAATTATTATATAGAGTATTTTTGTGCTGCTGGGATTTATAAGCCCAAGGACCACAAGTATGGTCATGAGAAAAAGAGGACCTGCTACAAAAGTGGAGATGTAGACCTCTGCCATAACACCCAGTGTTTCAAAGAACATCCGTTGCTGCTTCATAGCATTGTCATGGAAATACTTACTTTTCGAACCAAGGTAGGCACCAATATTTCCTCCACTTGACAGAACAGAAGAAAGACCTTCCAGAAAATCCCTCATCTCCCCCGAAGGGGATCGGTGAGTAGCATTACTTAATGCCGTTAGCAGATCAGTGCCAAAATATTCTATGTCATTCACTATTTTAGTGAACTCTGCGGCAGAAGCTCCGTAAATATCTTTATGTTCACTTAATGACCTGAACATATCCAATATTGTAATAGCGCCCCCGCGACTGAGTGCATATAGAAAAGCAACTGTATGGGAAAGTGACTGATCGATGACGCCAATCCTTATCCCTGCTTTGACGCCTGGGATGAGCAGGCATGTTGTGAAGGTAATATGTGCTATGACCACAAAGCTGAACCCGGTTTCTATCATTGTCCAGTAGAAAGGGTCCATAATTTCGTATATGAGTGGATCGGATGTTAACAACAGAGCAAAAACAAGGAGCACGGTTCCCTTAGATACCGTGTATATGAAGAATGCCGCCAGAATTCCAAGAAAAAGAGCGTATATGTAGGCACGTACAATATATTCATCCGCAAGAACTTTCATACTAGCCCGTTGCAGTTGTAATCGAAGCTGGATGTAGCGGTCATTATCTCTGGATACGAATGGTCTGAAGAGGTCACACGTTGCTTGCAGGATGCTGTGCATTTATATTCCCCTTCTCAAATGTTCTGCGAGATCATATCCAGGAGCATATCGTTCTTTATAGCATTCAATACCATTGCAGGATTTGCCGAATATGCCTGCACGACCAGTGATACACTAACATAATCACGCATTTGCTTTCTGCTCATGTACTCTAGTATGAGTTTACGATCGTCCATTTCCTGCTCCAGCTTCTCCTGATTCCATCCGCGTGCCTGCATTACCATTTTCAGGGCATGGGATTCACCGGAACGATGGAACATATCAGCCAGCGGGTCCCATTTATATAGTTCATTCACAAGTAATTCCCCTGTTATGGAATCCATATCAGTGAGCTCTACAACGCTCTCTGTTCTTCTGACCTTCTCATTGTCCACGAAAGTTAGCAGCTGGATGGTCATAATGTCTAAGGAGTGTAACATCACACGTGGCACATTAAGAGGCTCACTGTTAAGCCTGCTGACAACTGCTTGCACATCGCCGGCGTGGATGGTGGAATATGTTGCATGGCCTGTGGATATTGCCTGGAACAGAGTAAGAGCTTCTTCTCCTCGCACTTCACCCACGAGTATATATTCGGGTCTTTGCCTGAGTGCGGATCTGAGCAGGTCATACATGGAGATCTCTCCCCTGTCCGAAAAAGATATGGCTTCCCTGGTCACTCCAGCTATCCAGTTGTCATGATGCAGCATGAGTTCCCGAGTATCTTCAATGGAAACCACTTTTGATAAGGGTGGAATGAAAAGGGAAACAGCATTAAGCATGGAGGTCTTGCCTGATGCCGTTCCACCTGCAAATAATGCACTGTTCCCGTTTTCCATAGCCAGCCAGAAATATGCCATCATTTCGACAGTGCATGTGTTGTAGTTGATAAGATCTATGGGTGTGATCGGGTCCCCACGGAACTTTCTAATCGTAAATGAACTCCCTCTTGTAGTGACCTCTTTTCCCAGGGTCGCCTGAAGGCGAGAGCCATCGGGAAGAGTTGCATCGACCAGTGGTTCTCCGATCGAGATATGCTTACCACTTTTCTGGCAAAGCTTAATGACCATGGAGTTGAGTTCCAACTCCTCATAAACTATATTTGTCATTATATTGCGATACCGTGCATGATAGAGAAAGACTGGAATCTTTGGCCCGTCACAGGAAATATCCTCGATGAAGGGGTCCATGAGTAGTGAATTGATCCTGCCTTCACCCATAAAGTTACGTTCAAGGTAATACATGATGCGATGCATGGATGGAATATCAAGGTCTGCATGATACCTTTTAAAAAGCTGTAGCACATGCTCGGTCAGAACTTCCAGTTTTTTTTCCCTCTTTACCATCTTTCCAAGCGTAAGTAAATCCTTGAGGTCATCGTAGAGCATCTCCAGCAACTCTTTCTCATAGGTTGTTAATGCGGGCTCTACTACATGAAAATAGTTAACATCTTTTTTTTTCAGAATGGATATGAATGAGTAGGGCTCATTGACCCAGTATCGTTCAATTTCCGTATATCCTTCAGGAACAGAATATTCGATGAGCGGGCCATGCATCAGTGGATCGTATGGTGGAAAGGAGCGACGGGGTTTTTTCCAGAATCGCAGGTCAATGCCTGTGATAGCCGAATAAAGGGAATCCTTTGATCTTTTGGGGTTATTTCTCTGGACGACTTTGGCTATCATTGTTTCATCCGGTAGATCCTAACTGAGGCATGAAGCCCATCTATCTCATCATCATTATGATAAGAAGAGACGTTTCAATATAAAAGGTTTTTGTCATAGCAGGTCATCTCTGAAAAAAATAGTGTAACCCCAGCAACCTGAAAGAAAAGTCCCAAGAACAGACAGTTCATGATCAGAATCCGATCGCAAAACAAGTGTTATCATTGTCGTCCTTTATGATATTTGCCAGATCTATAAAACGGATAATTAGAACGCTTATCTGAAACAAGGAGTATAATGTTTCCAGCAAAAAAAGTCAAACGAAATGGATCTTTAGTCGGCAACTGCATAACGTCACCTCTAAATTAGAAATTACCAACTCTTTATTAATCCAGTAGTTATATTTTTTAGTATAGATATATATAGATAGTTTTTATATTCAATAGATTTGCTTCTATTCCCATATTCAGTCTGACAATAATATATGATCGGCAAAAATGGGAGGCAAATATGTTCGAATATGTCCATAAAAAACTCAATAAAGGGTTCGGTTTGCATAGATGGTCTAAATCCCGTCACATCTTGCTAATTGCAGTATATGCATTTGGTCTCACCTTTCAATTACTATTTTCATCATTATCCACTTCTTTAACAAATTACTATTATTCAATGTATAAATATTTTTGTACATTAAAGAAAATCTGTAATTCAGTAATTATCCTTTCATTTTGCATTGTGTGTTTTTCAATCGTCTGTTCCGGTTTGTCTTCAGCAGCTACTGTATATGTTGATACTGACGGAAGCGGCAACTTCAATTGTGACGGGACAAACGATCATATTGAAATAAACAAAGCTCTGGCGTATATCGACAGTACCGGCGGTGGTACTGTATACTTAAGGGGTCCGAATACATACTGGATCGATAACACTCTGGACATAGGAGCAGGCACTACTCTTACAGGTGACTCGACCGCTGAAATAAAACTTGTTGCAAATGCAGGCTGGTCTGAAAACGTTCCCCTCATTGCCAACGTAGGGACAGATGATGATATAACTATCACAGGGTTCACAATAGACGGAAATAGTCAAAGCCAGTCAGGGATCAGTCTTGGAGATTCTTATTATATCCTCATGTACTTTGATGGTGCTGAAAACATCGAAGTTTCCGACATGCGCCTGGAATGGGGATGCAGTGACGGGCTGAAGATCAGAAACAGCAATCACATAACTTTCTCAGATAACGACGTATACAAAATGGGTCACGATGCCTTCTATGCCATTTTATGCAGTGACATGGTAGTTTCCGGGAACATTGTATTTACCAGGACCAATGGAGCATGCCGGCTTTCCACAGGTGCACAAAATGCAGCTATATATGATAATACCTTTTATTCTGCGATCGTGGGTGATTCGACAGGGCCCGCGATAGAGCTGGATAAAACATCAACGACAGGCACTACCGGATTTGATGATATCGAGATATATAATAACAGGATCCACACGATGAATGGCGCTGCGGTCTGGATGTCTGCATCTTATCCGGATGATGTGGTCCATGCAAAAGATGTACACATCCATCATAATATTTTCACTAATGTGGGACAATATAAAACCAACACCGGATACAGTAATGCCGCTATAGTTTTATGCAGTTTTGACAATACAATTATCGAGAACAATGTTTTCGACGATGGAGGACACGCAGCAATAAAGTGGTTCAGCAGACCCGGCAGACCGATACAGGATGTCACATATACGACCATTGTGAGGAATAATATCATCATGAACTGCGATGATGACTCGTCTGTTTCCGGATCAGGGGTTGGAATATGGAATACTGATCCGACACACAGCAAATTCATTGTTCAGAATAACGATTTTTATAATAACGAGAATGGACAGACATATGGCAGTGGTTTCACTATGGCCAATAACCTGAATGTTGATCCGCTATGTGTTGATCCCGCCAACTCGAACGTTAATTCCCGTGACTATCATCTCAAGAGCAAAGCAGGTCATTACTCAAATGGTAAATGGATAGCAGATGCGGTAGCAAGTTCACTAATAGATGCAGGATATTCCATGTCTGCATATAGCAGCGAACCTTCCCCTAACGGTGGCAGGATCAACATCGGCAGATATGGTAACACTGTCCAGGCATCCAAGAGTGGTTCCAGTGTTTCGAACCAGGTCGATAATCCACCGGTTGC
>NZ_JBFYLB010000141.1:0-3539 GCF_041305605.1 Methanomethylovorans sp. | reverse complement strand
AAATAAAGGCAAGAAAATACTGGAATCAAGTAAAAGAGGTTAAAATCAAGTTATTAATACATAACCTTGATAGATACGTCAAGGTTACATATATTGCTCAAATGAGCATTTCTACAGAGCCCATTTTTAAATAAATAATATTGGACTGGTCAGAGTACACTCCGTCTAACTTTTGCATTCCTTCCATGAAGCCATCCGTTCCGTGGTTGCAATTGCATAAACTTGATCGTCTTTATCTACTAGTGCGCTGGTTGTTAGCCATATTTCCAGTATCTGATCATCTTTGGTGATTCTTTGGATATGGTATGGCTCTATAATTTCGCTTTCAACCGTCTTCTTCAGTATGGCCAAAGCTTCGTCCTTATTTTCATCAGGGACAAGACAGCTGATATTCATGCCCAGCGCTTCTTCTTCACTCCAGCCGTACATTTTCTCAGCCGTATGATTCCATGCCAGGATTTTGCCTTCAGTATCCTGGAGTATAATAGCGTCACGTGAGTCATGCACTACAGCAGCCAGGTGGCGAAGAGTTTCAGACTGCCTTTCTTGAAGATGTTTTAATTTTGTGATATCTACTAATGTTATAGCTGCACCTTCCAGGTTATTTTTTTGAGAACTATAGGGCTGGATCGACAGCAAGTACCACTCATCTGTATGGGTGCGGACCTCTACATACATGAAAGCCAGATTGTCCAGCACGGTCCGTATGTCCCTGGTGAGATAGTCGTATTTTGAGAGGTTCGTCACAATATGCCCTATAGGCCTTCCCACATCCGTGGGTATCAGGTTGATTATCTTCGTGACTGCAGAGGTGAAGAGCTGAACACGCAACTGGGTGTCTACGAAAATGATACCAATACCAGTGCCTGCCAGCATCCTGTTCATGTCCTGGTGAATATATGTCAGTTCTTCGACATTGTTCTGTAGCTGAACGTTCACTGTGGACAGTTCCTCGTTCAGGGACTGCAGTTCTTCCCTTGAAGTTTCCAGTTCCTCGTTCGTCGACAGGAACTCCTCATTCAGGGACTGAAGTTCTTCGTTGGAAACCCTGAGATCTTCGTTGGACACTGCCAGCTCCTCATTGGAAGCACTCAGATACTCCTCCGTGGTCCTTAGTTCTTCCTTCAGGGATGAAATGAGTTCTTTGTCCTCTTCTCCAGAAGTTTGTTCTTCAGTCTTTGAGGACTTTCTAATCTTGCTATCCGGCAGGGGTTCCGGATGCAGGTCAAAGGTAATCAGGAACAGTTTCCTGTCAATTGTTTCCTCCACAGGACTCACTGTGACATCCACATTTGCAAAGCCGTCGTTTATCCTGACACACAAACCGGGGCTGATGGCGCGGTCTTTAAGGACCACTGCCTTGCGCAGGGCCATGGTCAATCCTTCCTGCAATCCTTCACGTGCCATCTTCAGGATATTGTTACTGGGCTCCCCGGAATGCACTTCAAGGTACAGCTTGGAATTCCCGTGCAGATAGAGGATATCTCCCTGTTCGTTCACAAGTGCACCTGCCGGAGCGTACTGATGCAACAGGCTCCTTTCGGTCAGCTCACGCAGCTGGAGTCTATCCTCGACCATGGATTTGACGGAAGAGCTTTGCTGTGCCCTCCCTGACAGACGCGGTGAAAAGAATGTATCCACCCCAAGACGATATCCCTTGTTGGCGCCTTTAGTTCTGTAGATCCGCGACTGCTGGTCCACCGTGTCGAAGAGTTCCGGGAAACTCCTGACGTTCTCGGAAGAGCCGAGCAGGAGTATACCCCCCGGTCTCAATGAGTGATTGAACATGGGAATTAGATCGTTTTGTACCTCTCTATTCAGATATATCAGCAGGTTGCGGCAACTGATCAGGTCGATGTTGGAAAAGGGTGGGTCCTTCATCAAGTCATGCTCGGAAAAGATGACCATGCTGCGGACACTCTCCTGGAGGGTGAATGTTTCGCTTTCCGGGTTATAGCTGAAAAAACACTTCAACCTCTCAGGCGGGACGTCATCGGAGATACTGACAGGATACACTCCCTTACGGGCCTTCTCGATGTTCCTTTTGTCAATATCCGTGGCAAATATCTGTACCTTGAATTTCTGCTCCAGCCTTTCAATGTATTCCTGGAGCAGGATGCCTATGGAATAAGCCTCCTCACCTGTAGAGCAACCCACCACCCAGATACGGACGGGTTCTTTCACGGATCTGCCTTTAAACAGTTCCGGTATCACTTTTTCCTGGAACGTGTCAAAAACCTTGGGATTGCGGAAGAAGTTGGTAACGCTGATCAGCAGATCAAAAAAGAGGGCCTCCGTCTCCTCAGGATTGTGTTTTAAGAAGTTAGCGTATCCGCCCACATACTTTATGTTGTTGACCACCATGCGGCGAGCCATACGTCGCTCCAGTGTTTGAGGTTTGTACTGGGAAAAGTCGTGACCTGTCTGTTTGAGCAGTTCGCCAATTATCGTCTTCATCGCTCTTTCGATGTCCGAGTTCTGATCTGATTTTTCCCCGTATCTACGGGATACATAATCGTTCAACTGAGCCGACATCTCGGCAGGTTCCAGTATGTAGTCCACAAGACCGGTACCAATAGCACTATTTGGCATGCCGTTGTATTCGCTGGATTCTGGACTCTGTGCCATTACCATACCGTCTTTAGCCTTGATGGCCTCTATTCCATCTGTACCGTCACTGCCCGTGCCCGAGAGTATGATACCTATGGCCCACTCCTCCTGGTCCGATGCCAAGGACGAGAAGAATGAATTGATGGGCATACGATGACCGCGCGCTTTGACCGGTTCCACTAGATGCAACATACCGTCCACAATAATTATGTCCTTGCTGGGAGGAATTATATATATGCAGTCCGGCCTGACAACCATCCCGTCCTTGACCTCATAGACCTGCATGCCCGTATAACGCATGATTATCTCGGAAAGCATGCTCTTACGGTCAGGTGCAAGATGCTGCACCACGACAAACGCCATCTCTAAGCTCGTATCTGCGGGCATCGCCGAAAAGAACTCTCCCAGAGCAGCCAGTCCGCCTGCCGAGGCACCGATGCCTACAACAGGAAATTTCTTATTGACGGAGTTATTTACATCTGCTTTTGCAGCAGGCTGCTCATATGCAGTTACTTCTACTTCACCATTAATCTCTCTCTCTTTTGTTAACGGTGTTTTCTTTTTGCCTGTGCTTTTCTTATCAGTGACCATAATGTTACCCCTCATATATGGATACCTGTGCAGTTACTGTCGGCACAAAAGTATGTAAAATCGTATATATGAGCTTGAGTAAATCCGCTATAAATAATTATGTTAATTGAGCTTAGTAGAAATCCTGATAATCAAGTTATAGAATGTATTAAATGCAGTTCTAGATGTTGATTGTGAGAGCAGGTTTCATCTTATTGATGTTGATTTTGAGGGGATCTCTACAGAGCCAAAATATCTACGTCTTCCTTTAGAATACAAAGGCCCTCGATAGAGCAACTTATAAATAGAGATAATATATAAAAATCACTATAAAAGTTGTGATTTCATATTATGTCTTC
>NZ_JBFYLB010000140.1:0-22076 GCF_041305605.1 Methanomethylovorans sp. | reverse complement strand
AAGGTGCATGTGAGCTGCCGTTCTCATGATAAGGGTAAGGATGTAAAGGCTGTATGTACTGTCGGCTGCATCGCATGTAAGATATGTGAAAAGAACTGTCCGGTGCAAGCAATAACAGTTACTGATTTCCTGGCTGAGATCGATCAGAGTAAATGTACTGCCTGTGGCATATGCGTAGAGAAATGTCCGCAGCATACAATAGAACTAAGGGGTGTACCATGACATACAAAACATCTGTCGGATTGAACGAGAATGTTGTTGCAGCGTTATGCTATGTAGGATTCTGGTTCACAGGCATACTTTTCCTCTTAATAGAGAGGCAGAATAAGTTCGTCCGTTTCCATGCTATGCAGTCAGTGTTAGTATTCATGCCTCTGGCTCTGATCGTATTCCTTATTGGCTGGATTCCTTACATTGGCTGGGTACTTGCGGACTTTGCAGGATTTTTATCTCTTTTCTTGTTGCTGGCTTTCATTATAATGGCCTACAAGGGAGCAAAGTTCAAAATACCACTCGTTGGCAAATATGCCTATGATTCTGTATACAAGAATAAGTAAAGGTGTTGTGTTGCACAACATCTCCTTTTTAATTTTATACTTTTCTCTTTTTCCATAGCTGGCTTCGAAAGTTTAAAAAATACCTATCACTATCTATGCACTACGCATTTTCTGCAAGGGAGGGTAAATCATTAAAGAAGAGATATGGATAGAAAAATACAGGCCTATGAGACTTGATGATATTGTCGGTCAAAAAGAGGCAATAGAACGGCTCAAATCCTATGTAAAGAGTCGAAACCTTCCACACTTGCTTTTTTCGGGTCCTCCGGGTGTAGGCAAGACTGCTACTGCTGTTTCCATCGCAAAGGAGCTATTTGCAGATTCGTGGAGAGAGAACTTCACTGAGTTAAATGCATCCGATGAAAGGGGAATCGATGTTGTACGTACCAAGATTAAGAACTTTGCTAAGACATCCCCTATTGGAGGGGCTGATTTTAAGATAATTTTCCTTGATGAGGCCGATGCTCTCACTTCGGATGCTCAGGCAGCTCTGAGAAGGACCATGGAGCGTTATACTAATAATTGTCGTTTCATTCTTTCTTGCAACTATTCCTCTAAGATCATCGAACCCATACAGTCAAGGTGTGCAGTTTACAGGTTCCGTCCTCTTTCGGATGATGCAGTGACCGAACGTGTGCTTTTTGTTGCCAGCAATGAAGGACTTGAAGTTGCAACAGATGGGATGGAAGCCATAAAATATGTGGCTCAGGGAGATATGCGCAAGGCAATAAACGCATTGCAGGCAGCTTCTCTAGTTGATCCGGTCGTGCACAAAGACACCATTTACAAGATCACTGCCACAGCCCGTCCTGAACAGATCACAGATCTGATAAACACTGCCCTTAGTGGTAATTTCATGGCTGCCCGCAAATATCTGGATGAGCTTCTTCTTGACCAGGGGCTTTCAGGAGAAGATGTAGTAGGCCAGATATACAGGGCCATGTTCAATCTTTCTATTCCTCAGGAGAAAATGGTTGAACTCATTGACGTTATAGGGGAAGTGGATTTCAGAATCGCCGAAGGAGCCAATGAAAGGATTCAGCTTGAAGCATTGATCGCACATTTTACACTAAGGGGAAGAAATTAGAATGGCCATTCTACAACTACTTACAAACCTTTTTGGCAGCTTTCCTCACTGGCTTGCCACTATTTTGATAAGTTCTCTGCCTGTAGCGGAACTTAGGGGTTCGATACCTATTGCAATAGTACAATATCAAATGCATCCGGCAGAAGCCTATCTTCTTGCGGTGATAGGTAATATGATACCAGTGATACCTCTCCTGCTATATCTCGAGCCGGTATCTAACTATTTGAGGAGGTTCAGGTTATGGGATAAATTCTTCAATTGGCTTTTTACTCGTACTCACCATAACCATTCGGCTACTTTTGAAAAGTATGGTACCCTTGGATTGGCTATCTTCGTTGCCATTCCACTGCCAGCAACAGGTGCCTGGTCAGGGTGCGCTGCAGCCTTTGTCTTTGGAATATGTTTCAGACATGCGCTGGTGGCCATAACTGCAGGCGTCCTCATTGCAGGTTTGGTGGTGACAGTAGTTACCCTCGGTGGTCTAAGCTTGTCCAACCTGTTCCTATGAAAGGATAATTTGTACTGTATTTATTTGAACATTTTCTTGGAAAGCATATCTTTTGCCAAGGCGATGTCTTCAGACTTTACAGTTTTTCTTCCTGCATGTTCCGCTAGCTTGATCGCTTCTCTTGAAATATCCAGTCCATACTCTTCAAGTATCTCAGAAAGGGCCATTGCTGCGGATTCGCTAACTCTTTGGGAGCCAGCACTTCTTATAAGCCTTTCTATAGGTGCAAGTGGTATTATCGTCAATTTTTATCCTCCTAAATATGCCAATATCTGATTAGATTCCTATTAAGTACTTGATTACAAAAATAAATTATAAATAGTTATCTTCGATGATTTATACTGGATTATTGTCTTTAAGCGTTGAACAACGGTGCAATAAGACAAATATGCTATAAATAATGTACCATTGCCACAATAATTGTCATTTAGTGGCACAATGGTTTTAAAAAATCAATTATAGGATGCTATCAGCTTTTTCTGAGTTTTTTCAGTTTTTCGGCAATATCCTTTCCCAGACGCTGGCATTCCTTCAGATCCTTTTCATCCGGAACATACTGCACCCTAAGGACAGGGTCTACCACTTTCATACCAGCTTCTCGCATTTTTTCTGCTATCATCACGGGTGCTTCACCACTCCATCCATAAGAGCCAAAGGCAGAACCTACTTTTCCATCTATTCCTTCAGCGATTAGTGCATCAAGGAACTTTGAAATAGGTTCAAGCATCTTGTAATAAAAAGTAGAAGAACCGATAGCTATACCATCATAGCTGGCAGCATCTTTTGGGTCCCACTCATAAAAGTTATCGACCCTTACTTCTATATGTTTTTCTCTGGCACCTTCAGCTATAGCCTCTGCCATCATCTGGGTGCTTCCCTGGGTGCTAAGATACACTATTGCAAGTTTAATCATTTGCTGATCCCCTGTTTTCTCATAAGGACTTATGGTGGAAAAATAATACTCAAATAAAGTCCTCTTTTTAAATGGATATTATTCTCTGATAAACCTTTCCAGAAGGATATATTCAGGATATGTTTATTGCCTATCAGGTATATCATGCATCTAAAGTCTTGGTGCAAGGAGGTCATGGATGAATGACAAATATGCGCCTCATCTTGAAGAGCTGGCAAAGGCGCTTGATGGTATAGAGCACGATGATATAAAAAACGAACTCGATAAACTTCTCAAGTTCCGTGTACCTCTTGAAGAAGCAAAACGAACTGTTCTTAATAAATTCAACTCAAAAGAGAGTCCTGAAATTAAAATCAAGGATATTTCCCAGGCACCAAAGAGTTTCACTTTGAAAGGCAGGATTATATCAGTTGAGAAAAAAAGCTTTGTTCTTAAGGGCGAAACCGTGAATTTATATTCAGGTAAGATCGCAGATGAAACAGGGGTTTGCTTTTTTACTGCCTGGAATGACTTTTGTTTAAAGGAAGGGGACATTATCAGGGTGCACAATGCCTATATGAAACAGTGGAACAATCGTCCTGAACTCAATTTCGGGCAACGTTCTCTCGTGGAGAAGCTTCCTGAAGATCCATCCATTCCCAGGAATGAACAACTTTTTACTCAATCCAAAAAGATTCTCGAGATAAATTCTTCAGATATGCTGGTAAGCTCACAGGGCATAGTCACTGAGATGTATCATAGAAATGTCAAGATCAAAGGCAAAGATACGATTATTGTAGAAGGTGTCATTGCAGATGAGACTGGAAAACTTCCTTTTACTTCCTGGATACCCATGGATGAAGTGGACATCGGCAGTGCTATTAGTTTCAAGGCTGCACAAGTGAGACTTTTCAGAGGCATTCCATCTTTAAATTTTGCACATGAGACTTCATGGGAAGTACTTCCCGAAAACAAATATCCTTTTTCTAATATGGATCTTATAACCGATGAACCAATCCCCATCCCTATAGCCTCTGTTCTTGAGAAAGATGGTATTTTTGATGTGGTAGTCACAGGGAATATCATTTCCGTGCGTCCGGGTTCAGGAATAATTGAAAGATGCCCTGTTTGTAATCGCGTTATACAGAACAATGTTTGCAGAGCACATGGGACTGTGGCGGGTATCAAGGATATGCGTATCAAGGCGATACTTGACGATGGTACAGGAGCTGTCTATATCATGTTGAACAAGGAACTCTCAGAGACTGTTTTTGGAAGATCTATGGGCGAGGCTGAGGAAATTATGAAGGCGTCCCTGTCGAAAGATGCTGTTTATGAAAGTATGAAGAGATATCTGGTAGGTACTTATCTCACTGTAAGAGGTAATTCATCAAAGAGCGAGTTCGGTACAACCATTGTTGCAAGGTCTGCCTGGATACCGGAAGATGATCTTCTTTCCCGTCTGGAATACCTATTGTTAAAATTGCCAGAGGATGGTTTATAATGTCTGAGAGGGAAGTAGCCCAGAGGCTTTTCTCAAAAGAGTTCAATGATTCTACTTTGAGTCTCACAAGCGTTTCCAGTGATGATGCATCTGATATGAATTCTCCGAATCTGTTAATATCTCCTACTGGTATGCGTATCAACAGGGTCTTTGTGGCAGGAGTGATCACAGAAGTTGAAAACCTGGGTTCAGAAATCGGAAAAGAGCGTGATCTCTGGAGAGCTCGTATATCTGATCCAACTGGAGTTTTTATAGTATATGCAGGTCAATATCAACCTGAAGCTGCTATCTTTCTGTCAACCGTGGAAGTGCCGTCTTATGTTGCTGTGGTAGGCAAAGCGAGGATATATGAACCCGAGAAAGGTTCGGTGTTTATCTCTATAAGGCCAGAGGAGATCAACAATGTAGAAAGTACCATACGGGACAGATGGGTAGTAGAGACGGCAGACTTGACATTAAAAAGGCTTGATCTGCTAAGTGAAGTATTTTCAGTTGTGATGCATGGAGGAGATCTGGCAGAATCCATGAAACTAAAAGGGATAGATTCTGACTCAAGTGAAGCTATTCTGGATGCCATTGAATTCTATGGTACAGATGAGAAATACATCTTCGAGTTTAAACAAAGTATGCGCGAAGCCCTGCTTTCCATTAAGGAAAATGCAGGCGTGCAGATGAACCAAAACGAACATGCTGAAAATGCAATTATTGAGGTCCTTAAAGAACTTGATAAAAATAAAGGTGTGCTATATAGTTGCTTGCTGGAAAAAGTCAAATCACGGGGTATCTCGGAAGAAGTAGCAGATGCAGGGGTTCGGTCTCTCCTTGCCAAAGGAGAGTGCTATGAACCTAAGCTAGGTATTCTAAAACTCATATGATATAATAATCATTCAAATTCAATACTGATGCTGCCTGAGTTCTTTGCCAGAGTTTTGGATATTGTACCCAGATCCATCCTGCATACATGCATTATGCCACATGGTACAAGGCAGGTGGAACACCATTTAGCTTCCTTGACCTTCTGAAATACCTGGTTGTCATTGTAAAACGGTTCATATAGCTCTTTCACCGGGATCTCCATATGTGAGGCTAATCCTACTCTCTTGCAAGGAGTTTCGATATCTATTATCATGTTCTTGCCTTCTACTTTACCACTGATCTTATGTGTAAAGCCACATATCCTGGAGTTCACTTTAACTTCGGTCATTATTGCACCTAGTAATAATCACTAATTACAGGTTATATACTTTTTGTTGTCTGTTTTGCGATTGTCATGGTTTGATAACCCGGTATGCTTAAATAATGAAACATTGACTTAACAATCATCTTAGGTACAATTATTCAAAGCGGAGGCACTATAATGCAACGTGAAGAGATAATCGAAAGGGTTCGACAGCGCCTCAAGGAAATACAAGGTGTAGGAGAGACCTATGTCCTTCTTGAAGAGGACAGGGAAATTATTAAGGAACTTGAGAAAAAAGCAGACGAAATGACGCTTATGGGTATTGGCCGGGGTGATAATCGCGGCATCAAAGAGGTACTCAAGAAAGATGTGGTCATTCCATTCACCACCAGCATGGACTATGTATGGCCCTGTTGCCCTAATGTCGTGCTCATGCACCATGATCGTGTAGTGGGAGAGGACATGGATGATCAGGGTAAGATTAATGAGCTAAAATCTTGCAAGGACAATCTGATCATTGGTAATATTGTCATCTATGATAAGGATCTGCTCAGGTCGATTGATCCCAAGAATGATCCTCTCATTGTGGTATTACCGCCTAAACCATGTGCTGAGGTAGAGGAATTACCTCATATCTGCAATGTTGCTCTTGCTTCTCCCTCTCCTCCTACGGATGAATATCTAAAACAAAGGATGGGATTGCCTCAAAGTCATGGAACAGGCACCTTCATTCTAGGTTTCGACTTTGAATGTTCTGGCGGGAACTGAAACCCGCTAGTTAATTCTTTTACTCGTTCTTAAAAAATAAAGGCTGCTATTACAGCCCTTTTATTCTCCCGTATATATCATGAGAGCTTCTTCGACAGTGGCATCTTCCACTGTGATGGCATAAATTGCGTTACACATGCGAACTGCTTCATCCAGTGTTTTCTGGTGGATGTTACGACCAGTGGCATTGCCCATTGCGCCGCTTACATGTATCTGATCATGAAGTTTCTTCAGGAAAGCTTTTGGCTCATCGCTTGATCCTCCGGCACATACTACTTTTGTCCGGCCGGCCGCCAGTACAGCTTCCTTGAATATTTCTGCTGAAGAATGTCCTTCCTTCTTGGGGTAGTTCACTTTCACGAAATCAGCGTTCAGACAAGCTCCGACACCAGTTGCGCCGGCAATAAGGTGAGGGTCCTTCTCATCAGTTACTGCAGCACCCCTTGGGTATATCCAGAGTACTGTAAGCATACCATACTGGTGTGCATCGTACACGATCTGTGCTGCCTGTGCAAGCATATCCGCCTCATACTCGCTGCCCAGGTAGATGGTATAACCTACTCCAAGTATCTTCAGTTTGCTGTTGTCCCTTAACTCTGCTACCTGGGATACATCATACCACTGGTTACTAAAAGGATCCATTTGTTTCGTTGGGACTAGATGGCTCTTAGAGTTGATCTTCACAAGATATGGCACATCTGTATAGTCCATGCCGTATCTGGCAATAAGCCCTAACTGAGCAGCGAAAACACCTATTTTTCCATGATGTGCTATCCTGAAAAGATGCTCCGGATTATTATCATCTGCAGCAGTCTCTTCTCCATAGAAATCATCATTAAGGTGCTCTACTTTCTGGTCACCGGCAAAGAGCATAAGTCTGCCTGTGCTCTTTGTAATTTCCATGTAGTTCTCAATATACGTTTCATGAGCCTCTTTGGGTACGTCCAATGGCACTTTAATATCAGAGGGTTTGATTGAAATCATTTTCATCACCTTATTTGTTCTCATTGCTTAATACGTGTATTTATAATAATGAATATTTCTCTCAAATTTGTTTTGCATGGGTCGTTCTATTTATTTTCCATTATGTGCAATTGCCCATGTAACCACAAGTTAAGAACATACTATTTGTTATGGTATTTCACAGTTTGTTCTTATTGTCCTTCTTTCTTCCGATGTGCTATTTTCATGATC
This sequence comes from Methanomethylovorans sp., assembly GCF_041305605.1. GTDB lineage: Archaea > Halobacteriota > Methanosarcinia > Methanosarcinales > Methanosarcinaceae > Methanomethylovorans. The sequence continues at coordinate 14,386 of NZ_JBFYLB010000140.1, read as the reverse complement.
TTCTTCATGATAACATTACTGATGCCTTCTCTTGATAATGGTTTATATCCTTTTACTATTAATACAGGTCGATTGGAACGTTTGGCTATATTGTATGGCAACATTCCAAGCAAAGATATGTTAAATCTCTGGCTTGAATCTCCGATTATCAGCAGATCATCCTGGCCAATGGATCCAAGTATGGCACTTTCTACAGAATAATGCTCTTTGACCTCGTAGCTGATGAGCTGTGTTTTTTCATCCTCTATTATTTGTTTAAGTTCGGATCTGATCTTCCGTTTCTTCTCTTCTTCTGCATTCGGCTTAATCACACGCAGTATATGTATTTTTGCTCCCGTGTTCTTTGATAACCTTTTGGCCAGAATGAGTCCGTAACGTGAATTATCTTTACTGTTATACGCAACTATTATTTTTTCGATTTTCTTAGGGAAGTATCCGTTCAGCATAACTATGTTATTCTTTGCAAGCGCAAGCACTTTATTGGCAACATTCCCCATGGAAGGGTGCAATCTGTTTACTTCATGCCAGCCTATCACAATGAAATCAACATTTTCAATTTCTGCTTGTTCAATTATTGAATTTGCAACGCTATGATCAAATGCGATTATGTACTCTCTTTTATGACCAACTATTATCGGAAAATCATCGAACTTTTCTTTTAGTATATTTTCCATTATGTTCTTGTTAGCATGGAAAGCATCCCGTGCCGCAGTCAGACTTGTCTGGTTGGGAATTCTGATAACATTAAGGCCAATGATCTCATCGCCTATATTATCAGCCAGTTGCAGCAGGTCAAGTTCATGTTCCGGATTAGCTATAGGGACAAGTACCTTCATTTTTGAGTCGGCTGCAACAGGCACTGGATGGATATTATTCTCTAGCATATCAAAAAGATTGTACTTAGGAAAAGCCTTATCTGCCCCATAATATTTGTACCAGATACCTCCAAAAGCAACTATGCCTAATGTAAACACCAGAGGTAATGTTCCCATGGAGGGTAACAATATAAGGCTACCCACTATCCCAATTATTTGGGTATATGGAAAAAACGGATCTTTGAATGTGGGTTTATATTCTTCCAAAGACCTATACCTTAAGATTATAACAGATATATTGATAAGGACAAATATTAAAATATTAAAAGTACCGCCCAATCTTGCGAGTTGCTCCACATTGAACACAAGCACGAGCAAGATCATTACAATTCCAGTAACGAGTATGGCTCTATATGGCGTGTCATATCTATGATGAATATCAACAAACCATTCGGGCATCAACTTGTCTCTTCCCATGGCAAAAGGAAACCTGGAGGATGAAAGAATAGCAGCATTAGCTGTTGAGACTGTAGCAAATAGTCCTGCAATGATTATCATTATCTTTCCAATGTCACTTCCAATCATTACGGTTACGTCTACGAGTGGAGTATTGGTAAAGATAGATTGCTCTGGTGTCAAGGTACCGGCAATAACTATCATCACTCCAACATAAATTAGTGTCACTGTTCCAACTGAAGCGATAAGGGCTCTCGGAATGTTTTTGGAAGGCTCTTTTACTTCTTCTGATATAGCCGTCAGTTCCACAATCCCCAGGTACGATATAAATATCAGACCTGTGGTCGCAATTATCGAGCTATTTCCAAATGGAACGAATGGTGTAAATTTCCCATTGTCCAAAATGAAAAAACCTTTGATAATGAACACGGTCAATATTATTAGTAAGAACAATACTATGAAGTTCTGAAATGTTGCACTATTCTTTGATCCGTAATAGTTGATAACTAACAGAAGTAATCCGGCAACTACAGCTGTAATCAGTATGGGTATAGGAAAGAGCACAAAAAAATAGTCTGCCAGACCGACAAGTGCAAAAGAACCTTTGAACAATAGGGCAAGCCATGATCCCAGGCCTATGACAGCACCAAATCCTGCTCCCATGGTCCTGCTGATAAAATAATAACTACCACCAGCATGTGGCATTCCAGTTGCCAGTTCAGCCAGGCTGATGGCTGTAACCATAGAGATCAATCCGCCAAGAATAAAGGAAATTATAGCTGCGGGACCTGCGTTAGAAATTGCTATGCCAGGTAGGATGAATATACCAGCTCCTATCATGGTCCCTGTCCCAATAGCAAAAGTTTCAAAGAAACCTAAGCTGCGGCCAAGCCTTTCCTTTGGTTTGATCGTTACCATCCAGTATCCTCATGTCAAATAGACATTGAACATGCATAAAGATTATGTATATAGGTTACGAAAAATCTATATTGCACTGATCTTCAGTGTTTTTTGTATTCATTTGTGAATCATGTATGTCCCATTTTCAGTATATGTACTGACTTCTCCTTTAAGAAAAATACTTTCACCATGCATACTGTCTGTATTTATACTTGAACAGAATACTTATATTTGCCTCTCTACAAGAAACAAACCAGAGGCTTGAGGTAGAATATGAACGCAATTGTAACAGACATTAAGTCCAAGTTCCATGAGCTTGGTGTAGATATCCCGGCTGAAAAGATAGAAGAAAGACTTGAAAAGCTTATAGTAAAATTTAAGGTTCCCCAGGAAGAGGCAAAAAGAAGTGTCGTGAACTTTTTCATAAAGGAGTATAGTATTCCTAAAGAAAAGTTCTATGGCGGTCAGGGCGAAACATCCTTTTCAAAGGTTTCAGACATCTTAGAAGATGGTAAATGGGTGAACATAAAGGTCAAGGTAGTTCAGCTATGGGAAAATACCCATGGATCAATTTCTCAGGTAGGGCTGCTGGCAGATGAAACCGGGACTATAAAGTTCATCTCCTGGGCGGCTGCAGAGGTGCCTGCCGTTGAAGAAGGAAGAACTTATATTTTCAAAAACGTTGTGTCCAGTGAGTGGAACAGTAAAATGGAGGTAACTCTCAATAAGAGCAGTTCTATTGAGGAGATACCTGATGATATGCACATCCAAAGTAGACCTAAGGGAGTTGCCTCTCTCGTAAAGGTTGCTGATATTTCCGAGGATGGAAAGTGGGTCGATCTGAAAGGTAAAATTGTTCAGTTGTGGGAAAATACCAACGAATCAATTTCCCAGGTGGGGCTTATTGGTGATGAGACTGCAAATATCAAGTTCATCAAATGGGCAAGTGCTGAGATCCCTACGGACCTAGTAGAAGGAAAAAACTATCTTTTCCGGAATGCTGTGACCAGTGAATGGAACGGAAAACTCGAGATAACTCTTAATAAAAGTAGTTCAATTGAAGAGATATCCGATGAGATCGAGGTTAATGCCAGAGATGCTGTTCTTACGGCTGCAATGGTTGATGTCCAATCCGGATCTGGGCTCATAAAACGTTGTCCTCAATGTAATCGCTCTTTAACAAAAGGTGCGTGTGCGGAGCATGGTAAAGTGGATGGTGTATATGACCTTCGTCTGAAAGCTGTTCTGGATACAGGAACTATTACTCAGGACGTACTTCTTAAAAGGGAAATCACGGAAGAAATCTCAGGCATTACTCTGGAAGGTGCTATAGCTATGGCTGCAGACGCACTTGATCAGGGTGTGGTCCTGGAAGCTATGAAACAAAAGCTTGTAGGTAAGTATTATACTGTTTCAGGTCCACGTGTTGACAGGTATATACTCGTAGATTCAATAAAAAAGGAATCTATTCTGGATCATAAATTGCTTGCAGAACTCATAAATGAAGCGGAGGCGTTCTAAATGGCAGGCTACATCCGTGAAGTTGCCAAAAGGCTATTCGCTCAGGAATTCAGGGAATCCAATCTGACTTTCAAGGATGGGGATGACCAGTATTCTCCTCAATACCTGTTCACTCCTACGGGTGCAAAAGTAAACAGGATGTTCATAGTGGGAACTCTTACAGAGAAAGAGGACATCGGTAGTGATTCAGAATACTGGCGTGGGCGAGTATCTGACCCAACCGGTTCATTCTTCATATATGCAGGCCAGTATCAGCCCGAAGCTGCTCAGGTGCTTTCAGAATGTGATACACCGGAATTTGTAGCTATCATTGGCAAGCCCAGTACATATACTACACCAGAAGGGGAGATCCGGACATCTATCAGACCGGAATCGATGTACATAGTGGATGGTGAAACGAGAGACCTCTGGGTACTTGATACCGCTAAAGCCACACTGGACCGGCTGAAAGCCCTTTCTACGTCCCATCCGGATGCTTTAAGGGCAAAAGAACATTACAATACCGAAACAAAACACTATGCTTCCATGGTGTTGAAAGCTCTTAGATCTTTGAAGGAAGAATATTGATCTTGCAGGTTTATCAACCTGTATATTTTTCTATATTTTGTTTTTATCCACGTTTTTGAGCAAAAGAACCATTAATGAACCAGTCAATATTTGATAGGTTTATATGAAGACATATCTTCTGATCTGGTTCAGCAGTAATGGAGCAAGACCCTCGGAGGTTACTCGAAGCCTGATGTCCCTGGGTTTTACTCCTGTGAAGGGTTCTTATGACTATGTATATGATTGGGGAAATCATGTAGACATGGATGAGATCGTAAATTTCGGGGATAAAGTACAAATGACATTAAAAGACACAGGCGTAATGTTCAAGATTGAAACGGTCAACGGCATTCCATAAAGTGCCTCAGTTCCCTTCTGCAAGTTTGCGTGAATATTCAATATAGTCGCAGGATTGGCCAACAATCTCAATTATTTTACTAAACACTTTCCCGTCATTTATCTCTATTTCCACTGCGCATGGATCGGACATTCTGGGTTTGGTAGGTGATCCCGGGCAAATGAGAAGTACATCGCTCTTCTCGATCAAAGGTCTGTGAAGATGCCCGAAAACAAGTATATCTACCTCCATTTCCAGGGCAAGGTATCTGAGGGCCGTAGTATCGTTCAGAGACAGTGCTCCTTCATGGACTATACCTATCTTTATGCCATCTACTTCAAAAGTTACCTTTTCAGGAAGTGCTTGCTTTGTCGGAGCATCATCTGCATTGCCATGCACTGCTTTTAGTTTTCCGGTTGCTTCGAAAGCCTTGTAGCATTCATAAGATGTAAAATCGCCTGCATGAGCTATCAGGTCATAATCTGCAAGTACATCTGCCAGATAGTTTGGTATAACTCCGGTTTCAATGTGTGTATCTGAGATAGCTATGATCCTCAATTACATTCTCCTGTAAGTTTAATGCAAGGAAAGATCGACCAGTTCATATTCGAGATTCTCACTTTCAAGGCGGCTGAGTATGCCGGGGACTTCTTCGTCAATAGCAAGTACCAATGAGGACAGACCATGGAAAGCTGCCTCTATCACGGATTCCTTTGCTCCGAACATTACGTCTGGTTCCCTTCCTACCCTTCTAAGTGCTATCAGAGATTCAACCCCGATAGTAGCAAGATATGATTTTGATCTGACAAGGTTCTTCAACCTCTCCATGTCAACATTCTTGGATCCACCTCTCTCTACCCGCGGTATCTTACAAACAGTAATGCTCGCATTTTCCAGGTCAATAAGTCCCATTAGATCAGTGACACCTACGTCCTCTCCTTCCAATGCACTGGAAATGGTTGTGCCAGTGGCATTAGTAACCTCCTGTGTGCTCACATAGAGCAAACCATTTCTCATCGTAAGATATACTTCCTGATCAACCTTTACGTCTTCTTCAGCAATAGCGGTCCATGTAGACACATGACTGATGATATCGCTCATCACAAACCTGGCATACCTTTTCATTTCGGCAGCATTTTCCAGAACCCATTCGACCCCTTGTTTTGTGATCCTGTACCTCACTCTTCCTTCGGAATTCACCAATCCTTCTGCCACAAGCTCTTTTATGTACTCTGAGACTGCCTGAGGTGTTACGCCTATCTTTTCAGCTATCTCCTTTTGACGTACGTTAGGCTGGTGCGCAGCTACTTCTATAAGTATCTGGAACTTAGTTATGCCACTCTTACTGCTAAGAAGCTCTATCATTCCTTATCCTCTACTTCCTTGATGCGCTGTCCCATCACTGCCAGTTTATCAGATCGCCGTGCAACAGCACGGATATACATCGGACTTTTGTTCAATGCTCTAGTCAGACTGCTCATGGACTCATTGCCTTCTACCACGAGATTTTCGAGTTCTTCTATAACATCCTTCACTTCTTCATAAGGCTTGAACGTCAGCATTATAATATCGCTCATATCTTCCACAGAACACTGAAAATTAGTCTGGACTTTGGAATAAGAACTATGATATTCTTTTTGCGGTGTCTTGCCAGGTTCAGGCATATGCCACTGGCTTTCGATCAAACCACTTTTTTTAAGGATCTTTATACTCTGCGCAACATCCGTTCCCAATGTTTCCTCAAGTTCATCTTTTGTCATCCATAAGTTTAAGAGGGCATCGAATACCTTTTTATGCCGCTTAGACCCAAAAATCTGGAGGAGTGGTACAAGTTCGGAAGGATCATTAATTATTCTTGTCCGTTTATTCATAGCATTAACCTCTGAATGTACCTCATATGGATCGCCACCAGTTACATCTCGAAACTCACAAGTACACGCAATCCAAAAATTCAGTTAATCCATCAGAACACTTTTTGTCAACAATATATGTTCCTTAATCTTAATAAAGGTGTTGTGATTTCAGAATGTCTTAAAATCGATATTCAGTTCTCCATTTTTCTGCCAAAAGAATAGTGGGAATTTTCTTTTATCATGCGAGTTCTTCTCATGCAGTGCATGGGCTACAATGGGAAGTGCAATGGTCGCATCCACGAAGACCTGAACTTTTTTAGCACCTGCAGCTATCTTGCCCCAAGATACGGCCTCGTCAAAAGTGCAACCTGAAAGACCACCCCAATGAGGGACATCTGTGGTATATTGTATCGCATAATCGTGTCCTGCGATATCTGCACCCATTATGGAAGCCACAATTTCTGTCTGCTGTATGAAGTTCTTGGGAACTCCTCCGCCTACATAAACAACTCCGGTCTTACCAGACATCTCCACGATTCGGGTTATTTCGTCCACATCTTTTATCTGGTCCACATCAACATCAAATCCTTCTCTTCTTGCAATGGTCAATCCTATTCCAATGGAACTGTCTCCCAGAGCAGGCACAAATATGGGTACGCCATATTTGTAAGCACTCCCTACTATTGATTCATCACCATTGCCCTCTTCGCATATTTTCTTTCCAAGCATGCCTATGAATTCCCTTGAGGACATTCTCTTGCCATGAAGTGCCTGGGCAAAATCTGCTATCAGATGATCGGTATGCCTGAACTCTTCCTCAAATGCGAAAACATCGTATATTCGGTCCACTCCATGCTTGAACAGTTCTTCATCATTGGCGAGGTGAGAGCCCACATAATGTTTCTTTCCCATAGCTTCGTGACAATCATGGAACAGATTTGCCCCTGTGCTCACCAGGCAGTCGATCATCCTATTCTTTATAAGATGCACTAACACCTTTCTCATGCCTGCTGGCACCATGGCACCTGTAAGCCCCATCATGACGGTAAGGTCTTCTTCTTTGAGCATATTGTCCCAAGCTTGCACAGATTCGGCAAGTTTTCTGCCTTGGAATCCAGTATATAGCATTCCATCCAGTAGCTGACCTATAGACCTGTTAGTGACATCTAAAGGTCTTGTTGGGTTTTGAGTGAAAACATTGATTTTATGTTGTTCCATCCTTACACCTCTAAATGGACAGAATCATGAAACTCCGATATACCTACAATTCAATTAGCAGTAGTGATCAGAGAAACACATCTTTTGGAAAATATATCATGTGCACCATCGTAATTAAGCATAACCTTCGGCTGATAAATCATAGTTCTTTATTCTATTCTTTTGCAGACCGATAAATATATCCAATTCTGTTACCAATCAGTCAGATACCATGCCCCAGAATCTTAATGAGAAGATAAATGATGTGCTTGAAGATAGGCAATTATCCATAAGCGCCATCACCAGGGAGCTTAAGGACAAAGGATTCGTTGAACACAGGCTGGTATTGACAGGATACCTGCGGGCTCTGCGTGATCTTAAAAAATTGCAGGAGATTGAAGTTCCCCCTTCCAAGGTATACAAACGTCTGGATTGCCAGGAAAAGTCCACAGATATTTATTCCATTATAGGCGATCATATAAAACATCTGGATATGGAAATACGTCTTCCTCTTGTCGTCTGCATCATCTCTAAACTTTTCAAGCGACCCGTGTTCAGGGAAGAGCTTTTGCATCTTGGTATTAATAGCAAGAATGTTACTAATTGCTTGGAATCTTCCACATGTGTGGTAACTGTTTCAAGGGACGAGAACCTGAAACTCTACCGCAGTGAGATCACACGGATCCCTATACCTGCAAATGATCCTGCATATGAAATAAAGATAGAAGATATGAAACTTGTTTCTATGGCAAATATGGTGTTGCTGGAAATGATCAAGGATCTTGTGGACACCACTGGGCTTACTCCAAAGACAAAGCAAACAAAACTTGGTGAGATTTGATTTCATCTGATACTATTTGTCTTGACCATCGTCATAACATCTCAGATACAGGTGATAGTTTGGATGCTAACCAGAATGAACTTATTCAAATGAGGTCCATAGGATGCGTACATAATGAGTTCAAAGAAGCAGTTTTTGATGAGAATATGTATTCTTCGATATCACAAATCGTCTTGGAAGAACAACTACAGGATGGCCTTAAAGGTATAAGCGATTTTTCCAAAATATATGTGTTATTCTATTTTGATCGCTCAGAAGACTACAAACTTATACAAAAACGCCGCTATGATGGTAAGATTTCAGGTGTTTTTGCTTCCAGGTCACCTAAAAGACCGAATGGGATAGGGCTTACATTGGTGGAATTACTAGCGGTTCAGGAAAATGTACTTACCGTCAGAGGGCTGGATGCTATTGATGGTACTCCGGTGCTCGATATAAAACCGTTCATCGAAACTGATGTGGTAGGTGATGGGGTACGACCTGCATAAATGTAGCATGCGTGCAAATGGAAGTGACACACTGTTCTAAACAAGACAATTTAACGAAAGCTATGGCCATGGCAGAAAAGGCTGTGGTGTCCGGGGCAGATATCATCGTACTCCCGGAGGTGTTCTCTACCGGTTTTTGCTATGAAGGAATCAGTGATATGGCAGAAGAAGCTCCATGCCTCACCATAAGTAAACTTCTTGAGTTATCTAAGAGAAGGGAATGCGTTATTATAGGCTCTATCATCGAAGCTCAGTTCCGGGCAAGTGTTCCTGCCTACTATAATCTGGGTTTCTGTGTGGAGCATGGAAAGCTTGCAGGTGTTTATCGCAAATCTCATCTTTTCAAGCAGGAAAAAAATTATTTTGCAGCTGGAAGTAGCATACATCCCATAGTCCTTGAAAAATATGGTATTACTATCGGACTGGAGATATGTTACGAATTACGCTTTCCTGAAGTCGGCAGGAAACTGGCTCTTGAAGGTGCCGACCTGCTGGTTACTGTAGCCCAGTTCCCAAATCCCCGGAAACATGTATGGAGGGCCCTTGCCCTAGCCCGGTCCATTGAGAATCAGATGCCACATATAGCCTGCAACCTGGTAGGCTCTTCTCCCGCTTCCTCCTTCTTCGGCGGGTCCATCATCATTGGTGCAGCAGGTGATGTGCTTGCAGAGGCCGATGATAAAGAATGTATCATCATGCATACAATAGATACTGAAAATACTGGTAAGGTAAGATCAGATATTCCAGTTTTCCCAGACAGGCGTGCAGATCTTTACTGATAGTTGATAGTTATTACTACCTTTTTAATCTCATACAAGCAGACGATCTCAGGTCGTAAGATCATTCTTCGAACTCGATGCTCACATCTCCCATTTTACGGGCCAGGGTTTTGGAAAGCATTCCAGCTTCCATCCTGCAGACGTGCAACACAGCACAGGGGACCAGGCAGATGGGTGTGCACTGCAATTCCTGGGCTTTGTTCATCACATAGTTATCTTTGATGTCCATTGTTTCCATCATAGGGATTTCCATGTGCGACATCTTCTTGATCTTCTCACAGGGGGTTTCGATATCAATGATGATATTCTTTCCTTCCAATTTTCCATGAACCTTATGTACAAATCCGCATATTCTGGAATTCACTGTAACATTTGAAGGCACGTTATCAACTCTCTGTTGTAGTCAATTATCAAACAGCTGTATATTAATCTTAGTCTTTGGGGATACTACAATATAACTTTTAAGTAACATTTACAAAAATAATCAGCAACTAATTTTCCAGGTCAAAATGGAAATAAGAATATTGATAAAAGAAGTGATTCTGCAAACAATGCAGATATCATTCATACGATCAGCAGTCTGCTCTATACTGTTGATTCTGAGGCAGGTATGGGTGATTTGGAGAGCATTTTAAGAAGTTTTTCCTGATCATAATAGAAATTATGTAAATTGTAACTTCCCAATGGGCACCTGCCAGTCCTTCCCGGACCATGGTAGTCGGAACCTCCTGTCGTGAGCAGGCCATATGTACGGCATAGCTCCAGCATAGACCTGACTTGTTGCCAACTGCTCTTTCCATAGAATACTTCAAAGCCATCTATGCCACATTCTACAAAATGGTCCACCACGTCAGCAAGCAATGGCAGGCTGTTATACTGGTCAAGTGTGCGGATCAAGTGTGCCCCCACTGCTATTCCTCCTGCCTTGTGGATGATATCAATAGCTTCTTCTATCTGGAACTTCTCCACGTCTATAAAGTACTTGGACTTCTCAGTAAGCCATAGATCATGGAATTCGTAAGTAGACATATCTCTGTTGACAACTGCAAGTGCAATATCATGTTTTGTGATGATGCCTTTTGCAGCTTCAAGACGTGAATAATCCACTAGCCAGCCATGGGAAGACAGCAAATCAACCAGTTCATCTGCATATTTCCATGCACGCTTTTTTGTTATCTCCAGCTTCTTCTGGAGATAAGGATCATTCTGGTCAAAGCCGTAGCCAAGTACATGTATTTCAATTCCAAGGGGGTCAAAGTTGGTTGTGAACTCTATACCCGGAATAAATTGTAACCCCATTTTTTTGCACTCTCGTTCAACGGACTCAAGACCATCTATCGTATCATGGTCAGTGACACTAATGGCCTTTAGTCCCATATCTCTTGCTTTTGTAACTAATTCTGAAGGATACAGATCCCCATCCGAATAGATAGTATGCATGTGCATATCTGAAATAATTTGGATAATAACACCTCACTCGTATTGATTTTTACAGCTGGCTATAATGAACTTTATGTAAATGAAATATAGGAAGATGTATAGACTATGTTGATCTTTACTCCACACCATTGGTAGGCTTTCTATGCAGATAACTGTAATAAGATTGAACCCAAAAGTTCGAAGCAAAAATTAGGTTACAGTTCTTATAAAGTTCTAAAACTGGATTAGTGTTCATCGGATAGTTTTTGCTCACGTTTTTTTCCTCCGCATGTCCACACATTAATATAATAAAGTTACTATATAAAACTCACCACAGGTCACATATACTTAAAGGAAAAAAGTCCATAGGCATATGGATCTCACATTATCGTATGTGACATTCAATAGAATACTTATAGTATGACTTGATTTTATAAAGATAAACGCTAAAAGAATAGATATGTCTAGCAGAGAAAGAGATATGGCGATAAGATACCTCAATAAAGGGGTATCTTTGAAGGAGAAAGGCCTTCATGCAGAAGCACTTGAGGATCTCAAAAAGGCAGAAGAACATTCATGGGGCGCTTCGTCTCCAGCTCTTCTGGCTACAGTCATGCAGAACCTTGGAGAACTGCTGGAGATCATGGGTGATGAGGAAGAAGCTTTTGAGCAGTATTCTCTTGCAGTTGAAAAGTTAGAACGGCTTGTTGAAGCTAATCCTTCGTTCAAAGAGCAATTAGCCACTACCCTCAGCAAATTTGGGTCCATGCTTGTGGACAGGGGTAAAAAAGAAGAAGGAAGAGCAAATTACGAGAAGGCCATTATACTTTACCGGGAACTTCGCAGGGGAAACCCAAAGAATGTGCAGATACGCTCCAACATGATCTCTACTCTGAACAACCTGGGTGCACTTCTGGCAGACATGGGTCAGGGGGCTGAAGCACAATGGAAATTCGAAAAAGCACTGAAGATGCTGGATGATAAGCAATGTGCTGCTGAGAATTATACCCATTGCTTTGAAAAAAAAGCCATGGTACTGGAAAACCTTGCCAATCTGCTTATCGAAAATGGAGAACTTGAGAAGGCAAGGGAAAAGCTTGAAAATGTACTTAATATCTATTTCTCGCTGCTTGATCAGGGTCATATGACAGAGATTTACCAGGCAAGAGTTGTTTTAGTTCTTAACAGGATGGCTCATTTGCTAGTATCTCTGAACAGAAAGGAAGAAGCATTGCAAAGTTACACATCACTGGTGCAGATGTATGGTGAACTTACAAAGCTCCAGCCAGAAAATGCAGAAATGAGTATGAAATGCGCTGAAGTCCTTAGTTCCATGGCAGGTCTTCTTGAAGGAATGCACAAGGAAAATGAAGCTATAACCAGATACGAAGAAGCACTGGAAATTCTAAAAGATATACAGGGCTCAAAGGAGCCATTTAATTCATATTCAATTATTATCTCCATAAAACTTAACCTTGGAAAACTGTTAGTTTCACAGGAGAGGGTGGCTGAAGGTCTTGGGAAACTGGAAGAGGGCATAGAGCTCATATCATTGTCCTCTGAGGAAAAAGATCTGCAGACCATTGATCTGGGCTACTCTTCTCTAATCCAAATATGTGAACAGTTGTCTGAAAATTTGGATTATGGGGATACTGAGTTGTTTGAAATGCTGCTTGGAATGCACAGTAAACTCCGCGAGTTCAACAGTGCTCCCGAAGGTCTGTTGTGCAAGGCAAGGATAATAGAGGCCCTTGGCCGGGCACAATTGAATGGTGGAAAAAAAGAGATTGCCATAAGTAAACTTACAGAAGCTATAGACCTATATACAGAGCTTACAAATACAGGCGATCATTCATCAGAAATAGCTAAGCTATCAGATCTGATAGAAGCAAATATGTCTTGCATCACAGATGCTGATGAACCTGAAAGCGTTTCTTGCGAGATGACCGAGGCCCTCAAAGAGGAAGCCCCTGAACCTGAAACTATCGCAGATAATGGGATCATTATGGATACACAGGAAAGATTAGCCGACCTGGCACTCGATAAAGGAAGATATGAACAGGCCTTTGATCTATATCTGGAGATATACTCTGCTGATAATTCAAGAGAAAGTTTGCTTAAAAAAGCTGCAGGTGTACTGGGAAAACTTGAAGCTGATATGCACCTGAACAAAAGGTCAGGTAGTATTCTGAAGGACATGGAGTTCCTTGTCAAAGGATATGTTGTGCTTGCGGACATCGAGCCTTTGAACTCTGAACATAGGCGTAACCTTGCAGCCATTGAAAAAGAGATGGGAAAAGTGTTACTTGACACTGGTTATGTAGATGAAGCAAGACAGAGGTTAGGACAGGCTCTTGACAATTATCTCCTTCTAATGACCATGCCGGGCAATAAGCATCACCTCAAAGGCATGTATATTGTCCTGAAGGATCTTTCAGCTCTCTTGCCGACTATCGGTGACAAGGAAAAGGAGCTGCATTGTCAGGAGAGGATATGTAAGAGCTATTCTCTGATGTGCGAACTTGATCCCCAGGATGCGGGGCTTGTGGAAGAACTTGCAAATTCTTTGGACCATCAGGCTTCATTGCTGGCAAGTCTGGATAGAAAAACTGATGCTTACGAGCTTCTTAATCAGGCACTTGATAAGTATGAATTGCTTTATCAGCTGGAATCTTCTTACAAACATGCCGGAAAGGCTGCTGTAGCCATGAACAATATGGGTACTATGCTTGCCAGGATGGGGAGGAAAGAAGAGGCAAAGCAGATGCTTGAGGATGCTTTGAGGATCTATAACTATCTTCTTGATCAGGAGCCTGATAACTCAGAGCATATGGTGCATGCGGCCTGTACTCTGGACAATATGGGCACGCTCTTTGCAAATATGGATAGGCTGGAGGATGCAAAGCACATGTACCAATCCGCTTTGCAGATGTATATGGACGTTACAGGTGTTAATCCAAATGACACCTCATATAATGAATATGCAGCACTCACCATGGAAAATCTGGGAGCTGTACTGGAGCGCATGGGCAGGCGCGACGATGCTAAGTGGATGAACGATAACGCGAAAAAACTGAGAATGGGTGAGGCTTGAGTTAATTCCTTGCCTCTTTTCTCACATCTTATTAAAAGTGCTTTTCTCTTTTTCTTCTATTTTTAATTTATTTAATTACTCCACTATGACGATTCCGTTCATTGAGGGATGGATAGAGCACCGGTAGTTATAAATCCCGG
>NZ_JBFYLB010000139.1:0-6097 GCF_041305605.1 Methanomethylovorans sp. | reverse complement strand
CATAGAAGTGACAACACTTGTGCGTATAGATGTAGATGAGCATGGCGTGCATATACTGGAGGACTAGGTTGGCAGACAGTGAAGCGTTTGATTTCCAGATAGCAAGGATCATTGATGTAATAAGAGATACAAATGCAACGGTAGTAGGTTTACAGTTTCCCGAGGGTTTCAAGCGCAGGGCTTCGGGAATAGCCCATGAGATAGAAGAAGCCACGGGTTCACAGATACTGATATCCGGCAACCCGTGTTTTGGGGCATGTGACATAGATGTTGATCTTGCGCACAGAGTGGACATACTGTTCCATTTCGGGCATGCTGTGCTTGATGACAGCAGCTATGCGCAAAATGTGTATTTCATTGAAGTCAGGTCCAATGCTGAAATAGAGAAAGTGGTGAACAAATCTCTGAAAAACCTTGAAGGTCAGAGGATCGGACTTATCACTACGGTTCAGCATGTACATAAGCTTCAGGCAGCATGTGAAATATTACGATCCCATGGTAAAGTGTGCGTGGTCGGGAAGGGAGATGCAAAAATAGCATATCCCGGACAGGTGCTGGGGTGTAACTTCTCCTCGGCAAGGACCGAGCCTTGTGATGAATACCTGTATATTGGCAGTGGTTACTTCCACCCTATGGGTGTGGCATTATCTACAGGAAGAAGAGTGCTCATAGCCGATCCCTTTGTAAATGAGATTAGAGAACTTGACATTTCAAAGGTCCTCAAACAACGCAGTGCTGTCATCGGAAAATCTCTGGATGCTACTCTTTTTGGGATAATCGTATGTTCAAAGCCCGGACAGGAACGCATGCAACTTGCGCTTAAGTTGCAGAACATGATACGTAAGCATGGAAAAGATGCCCGGATCATAATGATGGATCTTGTAACCCCCGACCAGTTACTCCAGTTCAAAGTGGATGCTTTTGTGAATACAGCATGCCCAAGGCTTGCTATTGATGAAGTTGGCCGTTTCAATGCGCCGATGCTCACTCCACCGGAACTTGAGATAGTGCTGGGCGAAAAGAAATGGGAAGATCTTGTATTTGATGAGATCACAGCCTGAAACTTGCAGGTAATAAAATGAAGCAGAGAAAACTTGAAATTATGCTGGAAAAGGTAAAAGGGTTCGAAAAACCTGATGTCAACCTTGAGCAATATGCCACCCCTGCCCCCATAGCTGCTGAAGTATTGCACTTTGCATTTATGCATGGTGATCTGCAAGGTACGGTATATGACCTGGGATGTGGCACCGGCATCCTTGCCATTGGTGCAAAGCTCCTGGGTGCTGAAAAAGTTGTTGGTTTTGATATTGATCCCAGTGCCCTGGAGATCGCAAGACAGAACGCAGCCATGATGGGCGTTGAAGTGGAGTTCGTGCAATGCGACATATCAGGTGTACCGGAACATGCAGATACTGCAATAATGAACCCGCCTTTCGGAGCACAGTCCAAGGGCAATGACAGACCTTTTCTGTCAACAGCCCTGAGGGTTGCAGATGTAACATATTCCGTGCACAATTGCGGAAGTCACAGATTCATTAAGAGTTTCATAGAACCTGCAACTATTAGTGATTGGTATGAAACTGGTTTTCCTATAAAACGAACATTTAAATTTCATAAAAAGGATGTAGAATTGGTTAAGGTTGAGATCTACCGGATAGTCCGGTGTGATGGCGACATATAATCTGCCGATGTTTGCAACTGCTTTATATAGCGGGAAATATATGTCTTGCAAACTGGTGTTCAATCATATCGATCTAATTTCATCATGAGGGATTCTTATTCGGATAAGGAACAGAAAAAAGGTTTCACGCAGGATGATCAAAGGCTCAGGCGAGGAATCAGAAGGTGTACAGTCATCGGAAGAAATGGAGCAGAAGGTGACTGAGGGAAAGAAAGTGGAGGTAGCTGAAGTGGCCAAAGCGCCTAAGAGCAGCATTGTAAAGCCTCCTGAGAAAGAAAAAGAGGAGGAGAACATGGATGAAAGTGAAATGGTCTTTGTGATGCCGGGCGATATTATTGGTACTACTGAAGAGTTTAGTCCGGGAATTGGAACTTTCCTGCAGGTTGCAGACATCCATGCTGCCTCTACAGGTGTTGTGAAGATAGACCGGAAAGCACGTATAATATCTGTTGTGCCCAGCACCAAGTATCCACCAGCTATTGCCATAGGAGATATCGTAATTGGCGGTATAACCGGCCTTAGAGAGAGCGTCGCACTTGTCGAGATAGCTGCTATAAAAGGCGAAGGTGAACGTGAATTCCAGAAAGTTGGAACAGCTGTTGTACACGTGTCAAATGTTAAAGATTCCTACTGCAAAAGACTGGATGAAGAATTCGCTGTAGGAGATATAATCAAAGCAAAGGTTTTGAACACCGAGAACATGCGGCTTAGTACATCTGAGAAGGAACTTGGTGTAATGAAAGCCCAGTGCTTCAACTGCCGTACTGTTATGGTCATGGACAATAACAAACTGAAATGCCCTGAATGCGGAAGAGTAGAGAGACGTAAACTCTCCTCAGATTACGGAACTGGCATTGTATAAAATAAAAATCTAGCTTATATGGGTGAAGTTCATGGAACTAAAGATCATAGACAAGACCGAAGATGAAATGCACCTTGAGATAAAAGGTGAGACACATACTCTTCTGAATATGCTGAAATCTGTGTTACTTGAAGATGCAAGGGTACACACTGCTTCTTATGATATGAAGCACGTGTCCATAAGCGAGCCAATCCTGTATATAAAGACAGACGGCACGGACCCTATAATAATTGTAAGAGAAGCTGCAGAAACTCTTGTCACACAGTGTGATGAGTTTCTTAGCGTTTTTGGCAAAGCCGTGGAAGTATAAATTATTTTCACGACGTTTGTTCTTTTTTAATGCTTGATACTGACATTCACTATTTACTGATATAAAGTGGATACTTAGTGATCTGTAAGTAACTGATTCGGAGATGCAATATCGTGAAAGTGGTAGCATTTAATGGTAGTCCCAGAAAAGAAGGCAACACTGCAACGCTCATAAAGTATGTATTTGAGGAGCTGGAAAAAGAAGGAATTGAGACCGAGCTTGTGCATATCGGAGGAAAAAGGACCAGAGGATGCACTGCATGCATGAAATGCTTCCAGAATAAAGATATGAAATGCATCTTCGATGATGACTTTGTGAATGAGTGCATCATGAAAATGGTAGATGCAGATGGCATTATCCTGGCTTCTCCCACGTACTTCACCGATATAACAACCGAAATGAAAGCTCTCATAGACAGAGCGGGATTTGTATCAAAAGCCAATGGTGATCTGTTCAAACGCAAGGTAGGGGCATCTGTTGTAGCAGTGCGCAGGGCTGGTTCGCTCCATGCTTTCACCACCATGAACAATTTCTTTACAATTGGTCAGATGATAATACCAGGTTCAAGTTACTGGAACATAGGTGTTGGAGGCGCTCCCGGAGATGTACAAAAAGATGAAGAGGGCATCCGTACAATGCGAACCCTTGGCCAGAACATGGCGTGGCTGATGAAAAAACTCTACAGTTAATTGTAGTAAAAACAGAGGAAATCCAATGGTACTTGATGAGGCAGCACTAAAGAAATTCGGGTTCATCCCACGTGAACCAAAGAATGCGATCAACATAGACCCCCTCCAGACAGCGGGCAAACTAACCGAAGATGCCAGGCGCGCCCTGCTGGAATGGGGGGATGGCTATTCTGTATGCGATTTCTGCGGCGGTGTGCTGGATCTTATCAAGAAGCCACCTATAGAGGAATTTGTACATAATGCCCTGCCAGAATTCCTGAATACAGATACCGTAAGGATCACACACGGAGCACGGGAAGCAAAGTTTGCGGTAATGCACTCCATTGCCCGGGAAGGAGATTATGTGGTGATGGATGAAGTTGCACATTACTCTTCTGTCGTTGCTGCCCAGCGCGCCCGGCTTAACATAAAAAAGGTACCTCATAGCGGCAGCCCGCAGTATATGACAGATGTGGAAGAATATGCCACTGCTATCGAGGAAGTGATAAAAGAAACCGGCAAAGCACCGGCATTGGCTCTGGTCACTTACCCGGATGGGAACTATGGGAACATTACTGATGTGCAGCGTATCTCTAAGATCTGCCACGACTACGATGTACCCCTGCTGCTTAACGGTGCATACGCCGTGGGAAGGATGCCAGTCGATGCAAAAAAGCTAGGTGCAGACTTCGTTGCAGGAAGCGGTCACAAGTCAATGGCTGCATCTGGACCCATTGGATTACTGGGTGTGAGCCAGGAATATACTGATATCGTGTTCAGGAAATCACCCACCAACAAGAACAAGGAAATAGAACTACTGGGGTGCACAGCCAGAGGTGCCACCATAATGACCATGATAGCCTCATTTCCCCATGTGGTTAAGCGGGTGAACAACTGGGACCAGGAAGTACAGAATGCGCGCTGGTTCTCCTCTAAACTGGAAGAAATAGGAATAATACAGAAGGGACAGAAGCCACACAACCATGACCTTATGTTCTTTGAAGCACCGGTCTTCTATGAAATATCCCAAAAAGCAAAGAAAGGAAGGTACTTCCTGTACAGGGAACTTAAGGAGCGTAACATCCATGGAATCAAATCAGGACTTACCAAATACTTCAAACTGAGCACATTCCAGGTAGGCAGAGAGAACCTGCAGTACGTCCTGGACTCCTTCCAGGGTATCATTGACAAGTACGAAATAGAGAAATGAAAAATATAAGAACTACCCATTACGTCTGTATCTTTTCATTAGACAGTGGAATAAATATTTTAATACAATACATGCCACATCAAGTGTATACTAATGGTTAAAGATTCAATTCTCCGGCCTTCCAGAGCGAAGTTAAATAAAGTAAAGATGAGATTCGCTCACGAGCAACTCAACAAAACGATATTGTTCTTTCTGATAGTGATACTGCCGATCATAGCTGTTGATCTGGCCGGGCGTCAGGAAATAATCCCTGTGCCCGAGGTATTGCTTAAGATACTGGAAGGGATAATCGTGATTCTGGTCTCCTTTGGTGGAGCTACCCTGTTCATAAGGCTTACCATCAACTTCATTATGAACCAATTCGAAGGTATCGGACAGCAGGAAGAGAGGATCCTTCTTAGCAAGCTCTACATCCTGGTTGTGTATGTGCTGGCTACAGTGGTCGTTTTCTTGCATATGGGCATTGGAATACAGAATGTAGCCCTGTTTCTGGGTCTGACAGCCACCGGTTTTGCCTTTGCTATCCGGGATGTGGTGCTTTCCTATATTATATGGTTCATGCTCCTGACAAAGAAGCCTTTCAAGATAGGAGATTACATAAATGTGGCTGGACAGGAGGGACAGGTAAAGCATATAGGCATGTTCTATGTGGTGGTGGATGCCTCTCCAAATACGTATGCAGACTACACCAAGATACCTAACAAGGTTTTCCTTGAAAAGCCTATCAGAAACTATGGTAATGATAAATTCTTTTCAAAATTTGAGTTCTACCTGGAAAGCGTTCCGACAGACATAATTGACAGGCTTGAGAGGATACGGGAAAAGGGCAGTACTTTGAAAGGTGCAGATGCTACTTTTTATCTTAACAGTGACAGCGATGGAGTTAAGATCACAGTGGAATTCAAAACTATCTATGAAGACAGGGATATCCTTAGAGACCGTCTGATGTCCATGATGCTTCAGGAATTGAACTTCAATCGTGAAACAATGTCAGCTGCCTCACCACAAACTCTATAATCAAAGAAGTAATATGAATTATGCTATTTTCATAATGCGGCTGTGGTTTAGTGGCTATGACCTGGGCTTCCCAAGCCTAGAACCCGGGTTCGAATCCCGGCAGCCGCATGAAAAAATAAAAACAAAAGTTATAAGCTCATTTTTTCTTAGATTTTTCCGGTATTTTCTGGTCCGGCGTGACCCCGTAGAATTTTGTCCTCGCTTTGCCCCAGATACAGCCGGTCTTGCCGAAGATCTTCAGTTCCAGGTTCTGTATAGCCTTGCAGATACCGTTACCTGCTCTTGCTCCTTTGCATACGACGCAATACTTTTCACAGAACACTGGTGGTTTTCCCTTTTCTGCCATATT
>NZ_JBFYLB010000138.1:0-5475 GCF_041305605.1 Methanomethylovorans sp. | reverse complement strand
GGTATGTAGTACCAGATCCTTTGTTTCTTCTGTCACAGGAAAGTCCATGCCTGATGGTACATCCTTGAATGACATGATCTCAGGTTTCGCTGTTCCAAAGACTTTCATATAATATTCTACGGCTTCACGGCAGTTCCCATTAAAATTTATGTATGCCTGTACAGACATCTTATTCACTCCCACCATTAAAGTATAGTTAATTTACAATTAAAAACTACTCCCTTAAATAGCTGATCCAATGTTTAAAAGCAATTATACGAATCAAACGAACTTTTTATATCAGACCCCTTGCATTAAGTCCATATAGCAGTTATTGAATCGCTTAAATGAAAAAGCCTGGGAACATGCATGACAATCGATGAGAACGTAAAGGCCATCCTTAAGGAGCTGGGAAGCATAAAACTTGTCTGTGTTACCAAGACAGTTGACGCCCAGAGAATAAATAAATCCATAAGGGCTGGTGCCACTATCATAGGTGAGAGCAAAGTTCAGGAATATGAGGATAAATGTGATGAACTGCTGCCCTGTGAAAAGCATTTCATAGGACATTTACAGTCACGAAAAGTAAAAAAAGCCGTTCGGCTCTTTGATGTGATCCAGTCGGCCGATTCCCTGAAGCTGATACAGGACATTAATAAGAAAGCCAGAGCCATCGATAAAGTGCAGAAGGTCTTCCTTCAGGTCAACATAGGCAAAGAGCCACAGAAATTCGGCTTCTCTGAGAATGAGATAGCAGAGGTGCTTACAGAGGTCCATGAACTTAAAAATATCCATTTGCAGGGACTCATGTGCATACCTCCTTTTGACTCTCCTGAGGAAACACGTTCATATTTCAGGAGGATGAAATCGCTTTTTGATGAGATGCAACCAAAAAACCAGGATAACATCGATATCCGGGAACTGTCAATGGGAATGTCTAACGATTACAGAGTAGCCATTGAGGAAGGAGCTACCATGGTCCGGATTGGTTCTTCGATATTCGGGGATAGGAAATACTGAAGATGTCCCTGATCGTCTATCAACTTCCTTCATATGTGCTTTTGCAGATCATATTTTGGTTATTAATGTCGAATCTTTCAGGTGATAATTGTAAAAATCCATACCCCAATGACGTCCTTTTTCGCTGAGACATATAAGTTGTTTATTACTGAATTCGTTATTGTCGAATAAGAGCCTTAAAAGAAAGCCATTGTCAGTCACTGTGAGCGATGATATTTGAATATCTTTATTGTAAGAATAGAATGTGACTTTTCCACATAAAATGAAGGATTTGAACTTATCATACAATTCATCTTTCAGTTTTTGAACAAGCTCTTTAGTAAAGATGATATAAACATCTACACCTGCCTTTACAAGCAGATCAAGTATCCAGGGGCAGGAAGGATGCATAAAAGTGAATACAAAGTACACTGCTTTGGAGCCAAGAGCTTCTTGACGATAATCTGCATTCAGCTCATGCACATTGACATGGCTGGGCTCCATGATAGTGCAACCATTTATTTCATTTATCCGCATTAAAAGATGCTCAGGAATAGAATCTACTTTGTGCGTTGCAAGGTAGCTGCTGTGTTCCTCCAGCACTTCAACAGTAGACAGAAAAGGTTTCATCTTATTAGCCATCATCTTTCCGGTGATCGTTAAGCCATAAGCGTCATCCGATTGATAGATTAAATGGTGGTCTTTTAAGATCCTCATCTGAGGAAGTAGTGCCATTCTTGTCGTACGCAGACTTTCAAGTATTAATTCCATTTCTTTGGGGCCATCCTGTAACATCAAAAGCACATTCATTCTTCTCTCAGAAACAAATATGACATCTAACAATGCTTTTTCCATTAAAGGAGATCCTCCGGCCAATATGGATACCGCATAATACCTTTCAACTGAGTGACAGTACAATATACAATGTATAAATAATGTAAACTTAACTTTTACAGGTATTCCTTATACACATTTTACTCATAAACTTTTTTATTTGTTCTGACATACAATATTTCCCAAAAAAGATTTTAGATAATAATCGGCAGCTTTCTAAGTAATCAGCATCAAAGACCAAAAATTAAGACAAAATCTGTTTAAACAGTTCATATTTCAGTTATTAAAGTTGAATCTTTCAGGTAATGGTCATAGAGGTCCTTACCCCATTTGCGTCCTTTTGGACTCAGACAGACTAGTTGTTTGTTACTGAACTCATTATTACTGAGTCGTAACCTTAAAAGAAAACCATTATCTGTAACCGTTAGAGATGATATATTGATATCTCTCTTGTACCTAAAGATCTTAAAGTTTTTATATGAAAGAAAATATTGGCATACTTCATATATTTCAGTTATGAGTTTTTCAACAAGCTCCTTACTATCGATAACTGAAACTTCTATACCTTTATCTAATAATTGCTGAAGAATAGAATTACATGCAGGATGCATAAAAGTGTATACAAAGTATACGGATTTGGATGTAAGAGCTTCTTCAAGAAAATCTGCGTTCAACTGATGTGCATTGATGTGACCTGGATCTATGATCTTACAATCATCTACCTCACAAAGCCGGTTTAGAAAATGCTCCGGAATTGAATCCAGCTTATGTGTGATCAGGTAGTTGCTGTTCTCTTCCATTGTTTTAACAGTACCCAAAAAAGGTTTCATTTTGTTAGCTAGTAGTTTTCCGGTATTCTTTAACCCGTAAGAGTCACCGGATTGATAAATTAAGTTGTGGTCTTTTAAAATCCTCATCTGTGGAAGTAAGGCTTGCCTTGTTGTTTGCAAACTTTTAAGTATTGATTCCATTTCTTTGGGACCATTCTGCAGGATTAAAAGTACATTTTTTCTTCTCTCAGAAGCAAATACGACATCAAGCAAAGTTTTTTCCATTAAGGGAGGACCTCCTGCCAACGCGGATACTGAATTTGCAAAGATATTTTCTATGCCCAGTTTATTCATAAATTTTGTTATTAATTTCTGCAGACTAACCTCTTTCTGGAATTGAATAAGAAACTAAATTATTTAGCAATATTCGTTTTGTTTCAGATAATGGAACATAACCCATAAGAAGTTACTTGCAATCAAAATAAAGAACTCAACAAATGAATACCAAAGAACCTGAACTGCATACCCTATATAAAGCATAACATATAATCAAGAACTAAACCTCATCTGAACTTCACTCCTATAATCAAATGTTCATAAGAGTAAACTTATATGCTGTATTCCTCATCATTGGGAAAATATTGCAAATAAAAACAGTTGTTCTCCCCCTTTTAAAAAGGGGAGAACTATATACCCGGTTACTTATCTTCCTTTTTCTTCCTGTACACAAAGAAGATCAGCAATCCGGCAACCAGCAGTAAAATACCGGCTATTGCGATGTTGCTGCCGCTTTCATCAGCATCTTCTTCGCCATCGCCAACACTGATACCATCATTAGTTTGCACCTTTTCATCTGATACTGTTCCGGTACCAGTTGATACTTTTGAGCCTTCCGGATCGGCAGATATTGATCCATCCGCTGTTCCAGTATTCTCCTGTGATGACCAAGGCAGTATAACAGCCATACCAGTGCCTGAACCTGAGCCTGAAGAGTACTCATAATCAGCCATTATTGCGAATGGAGAGAAGCCGGAAATATTCCGAACGATGTAATAGGAGTATGTACCATCATCACTGAGAAACTCAGGAACATAAGTTTCCCATGTGGAACTACCGCGGTGTTTGAGCATCACAGAAGTTATGACAAGGGTTCCACCATCACATTCGTTCAGGACCCTGAACTCGATACTCCTGTTAAGACCAGTGTTATCAACAAGAGTCTGGTTATTGAAACTAATGTCAAGGTACTGGTACACAGAATCCTGAGAGAATCCCGCTTCCGATTCGTTAAGTGATGACTTGTCCAGAACTTCGACCTTTATACGAAGGCTGGACGCATTGTCCGGAGTATTGAAAGAAACAAACGTGATGCTTCCGGTAAGATTTTTATTATCTGTCCTCTCATCATCGGTCGTATTGAATCCTACGTATGACATGTTTCCTGAAGAGTTGATATCTGGATTCTTAGAAATGACAAAGGAGATATCTTCTCCATCTTCTACAGAGGAATCCGTTACTGTCCAGTCCCATGACAAGGTATCTGACATACCTGTACTTTCATTGCTTACTATTACAGATATGTTGTAATCGTCCACGAAGAAATCATCCTGGTCGATGTACTCGCTTGTATTTATGAGACAGAATGAAACCATGGAGGAATCGTCATCATTCGAGGATATGGTAATACCATTTCCGCTTATTGGTTCACCATCGAGATACCAGCTGAAACTTGAGAGAATGTTAGCTGTCGCACTGAAGTTAGTCTCTTCACCGTATATCGAGATAGGTGCCTGATCTTCCGGCGAGGTTGTGCAACTGAGCGGTTCAGCTGCCTTTATGTTGAGCAGCTGGCTGGAAGTGCCATTGCTGTTAGTTACTGTCAGGTTGACGGTGAAATTGCCTGATCCGAATGTATGGACTGGATTTTGTTCGGTGGAAGTACTTCCATCTCCGAAGTCCCATTGCCAGTCTTCCACAAGACCAACTGAGCCATCCTCGAAATCTACTGTCAGCGGAGCATTACCTCTGGTTTCACTTGCAGTGAAATCCGCAATCGGCAGGATGGAAACGTTCAGAAGAATATTACCTGTGCTGTCCACATTGCCCACAGGGTCGCTTAGAGTACAGCTATAGATGACCTGGCTTACAAGCGTTCCCGAATCACTTGCAGGAATATCCACGGTCCATGAGTAACCACCTGAACTTGTATTCATCTGATGTTCTTCCCCGTCAACAGTTATGCTGTATTCGGAGATCGAAGAGACATCTGTAGCGTTCAGCTCGATGACAACAGTATCTCCGGTGTCTGCATTAAGAGGCTTCTGTATCCATGTATATGCAGGAGCAGTGTTGTCCAGCCTGAAATTAGAAGATACAGAGTAATTGGTATTGCCTGCGTTATCAATAGCGCTGATATGCAGATACCAGTCACCATCTCCGGAATTCTTTGTCAGAGTGTCTCCGTTGTCAAAAGCTGTCCATTGGGATACTGAACCGACATCACTGTCCTGTGTCCATGCATAATCTAATTCCTGGATGCCTGAAAGCGCATCGGTCACTGTTACATCAGTACTATGGCTCTGAGAATAGGTATCGTCTCCATCGGTTTCGATATCTATCAATGGAAGAGCATTATCCAGCCTGAACACATTGGATGTCGAATAGTTGACATTACCCGCATTGTCAGTGGATCTTACATGCAGGTACCAGTTACCATTGGCAGAAGCCTTCGTTACCGTATCACCGCTATTGCACACGGTCCAGGAGAACACGGAACCCACATTACTGTTCTGGGTCCAGGAATATGCAACTTCCTGGATATCGGAAAGGGTATCCAGAGAGGTTATTGTTGAACTGTGGCTTTGAGAATAGGTACTGTTGCCATCGGGTGACA
>NZ_JBFYLB010000137.1:0-4347 GCF_041305605.1 Methanomethylovorans sp. | reverse complement strand
GACTCCGTTGTTGTAAGAAATACCCTACCATATCCAGATTCATTGGTCAATGTTGAGGTTGAGCTCAGGTAACCCAGACTCGTGATGAAATTTACAACTATATTGTTCAAAGGTGTGGAGTTGTCAGTGACCCGAACTGTCACACTTACATTATCTCCTGCACTGTTCTGGATATGCAGTGGGTACACCTCTATAGTTAAAGCCATTGCAGACATACTTAATGAAACAAAAATCAGTGATAGAATTATGAATTTCATTTGAGCTCTCATTGCAAAACCTCAGGCACATTAACATTTGGCAACATTGGATATTTTCAATTAACAATACACTCAAGTTTCATCATGAACATGTATATAAAGAAAATGAACATTGATTCATCATGAGATTCGACTGATATTTTTATTCAGCAAAATAAATTTTACTGGCAACCTAGTGCGCTTTAAATATCACCTGAGTATAAAATCAGAAATGTTGTGGTTATTATCAAAAATAACATGCCGTTTTTAAAATTAAGATAGTAATATATTTATAAACAATTTTCTTGATCCAGGTATTTTCTACAAGGCGCCTCCAAATACTTTTATATATAAAAACCATAAGTCAGTTGATGGATGAGAGAGGCCAGATAGCCATAGACTTTCTGCTTGGAATTTCCGTTGTGCTAATTGCAATTGGATTTACATTACAGTTCGTACCTGGCATTTTCATCTCAGGTTATGGGGGTGAAGAAAAACTTGGCTATGCTGCTTACCGTACTTCGTGCATCCTTGCGGAAGACCCTGGCTGGTGGTCCGATAACACCTCCAATGCCAGTAGCACAGAATGGGAAAAACATCCGGAAAAAGTACAGCGAATAGGTCTTGCTGTTGATAATGATGTAAATTCCAGGCTCACTGAAACCCCAAATACGCTCTCAAAGGAAAAACTCATCCAATTCATGCTCATTGATGAGAATGAGGTCATAAGGAAACTCGGTCTTTTTGACAGCGTAGAAGGTACCCAGATGAATTACAGGTACAATATCTCTGTCCTTACGGATGGGCATCCCATGGTAATAAACAACTACACCGCTGTCAGAGGTGACAAACTCCCTGATGACAGCAACATAGCAAAAATTACCCGTATAGTGCTTCTGGAAACCGGTAATGTATCTGTTTTTGATGCCAGATCCCTTACTACGGATTCTTCCTTTTCAGAATACGCAAATATAAATTTGACAGGGCCTGCAACTGAGAACCTTACAATACAAATAACGAACTTCAATGTTTCAAGCTCGGGTGCTGCATTTATAAATGTTACTCTAAATGGTTCGACATTATCTGCATCATCAGATTATACTTTACTGAAGAGACCTCTGTATGGAGACTTCAGGCCTGATTCAGGTCAGTTGCTGGAAGATGAAGCTCTACGCATAAGTTTTAACAAGAGCCTTTTTGCATCCGATCAGACGTATCAGGTCAGGCTCAACTTTAACAATGTAACATTTACTGAACAGGGTCCTCTTTTTTCGGCCTATGAGGATAATATCGAAAAGCTCTATGAAACTGCTTATCTGACAGTAGAGGTGTGGTAATGGACGATAAAGCTCAACTCCATACCCTTGAAGGAGTTGGCGCAGCCGTGCTTATTACAATGACCCTTGTAATTATTACACAGAGTGCCACGGTCATGACACCTCAGCATGAAATGATGCTGGATGTACAGC
Source organism: Methanomethylovorans sp. (assembly GCF_041305605.1). Lineage (GTDB taxonomy): Archaea > Halobacteriota > Methanosarcinia > Methanosarcinales > Methanosarcinaceae > Methanomethylovorans. The sequence continues at coordinate 2,642 of NZ_JBFYLB010000137.1, read as the reverse complement.
TTGAGCAGATGGCATACGATGCTCTTACTTTATTGGACACGGCGCCCTCTTCAGTAATAAGTACCAATCTCACGGAATGTGTTGCCGGGTGGGATATGAATGAATCAAACATACAAAATAAAGGGCTTCGTTCTCTGGGCAAGCAACTTTCCTTACTGTTACCAGGGTTCCTTTACAATGTGAATTTAGCTTATGTTCAAAATGACACTCTTATAACTAAAAATGCTATTGTCAATGGAGATCCCACTGAGGATGCAGTAGTTGCATCAAAAACGGTCATGCTTACAAACCTCTCGGTAGCTGCAGCTCATGGAGCGTGGACAATAGCATCGGATGAAATCAAAATCGTAGAGGTGAGGCTCACGCTATGGCAGGTTTAAAAGAGAACACAGCGGGACAGATCATAATCCTTTCAGGATTTGCCATTTGTCTATCACTGATAGCACTTGCAATACTTGTGAACCAGGCAATGATCACAGGTTATTATTCATCTAATGCAGCCCTGGAATTTCCCAAGCACCAGATAAAGGATATTACATCACAGACAAGGGAAAACAGTGTTTCCATTGCAGAACTAGCTCTTCGCCTCAACCAAAGCAATAACCAAAGCATAGAAGAGAATTATCGTTCACTGTTCAGCCAATATGACAGACAGATGAGAAAGATATATGCAGTCCATGGAGAAGAGATCAGCCTCACACTCGATGACATGAACCTTACAGCTGCTGGAATGAATATTTCTGCCCAGAGCACAGTATGGGTAAACATAACCTATAACAACGGCATGACCTACTATGCTTCCCGGCCTGAGATCATCGAGGTGGGAACGTGAAGCACTTAATAAGAAATGACGATGCTGTCTCAGTGACATTGGAATATATCATCTTTTCATTGATGTTCATAGCTCTTTTCATCCTCCTTCAAATGAACTTCGGAGATATGTTAAAAGGCCCTAAAGACGTAGTTATAGAAAACGATTTCAATGATATAGGTAACATGATGAGCACACTTGTAACAGACATGTACCTTATACTTCCGGAAAATGGTATCATAGAATCCGAGTACATGATACCAGCTGAAATTGGCGGCGAAGCATACACGATAAATGCCAACTCTGTCATGACAGACCAGATATTCGAACTGGAATCAGCATCTGGAAAGAAAACAAGTGTAACAATAAGCGGAATAGCTACTGCGATCAGAATCAATGGCACTGTTTCAAGCAGTTCCACACATCACAGGATAAGATATGACTCAAGAAAATAGGAAAGATTCTGCCGTCTCAGAGACAGTAGGTTACATCTTAATGTTCTCCATTGTGATATTGTCCATGAGCTTCATATATACCATGGGTTACCCTGTACTTCAGAAAAATATAGGATCAAGTGTATTTGAGAATGCTGAACAGAGCTTTATCGTACTGCAAAGTCACATGAAAAGAGTTGCATTTGACCAGGCACCTGTAAAGGTGATGAAGATCAAATTGCACTCATCAACTATATCCATAAGTAATGGTTCGTCAATAGTAATCAGTTATGACAATAACAGCTTGTCTTATGATACAGGCAAGATCGAGTTCTCAAAGGACGAAAAACTCCTGGCGTATGAGAATGGCGGAGTGTGGAAACAGAACTCTCCTTTGGAGGTACTGATGGTATCCCAGCCTCCTATATACACGGGCAGGGTGAATAATATAAATACTACGACCATAGGCATTATAAGCATCACGGGTCATCGTTCCATGGCTGGAAGCGGGATAGCAAGTATAACCATGAAGCACAATAACAGTAGTCTCATAACATCTGATACTCCAGTGAACGTCACTGTTCAGATCAACAGCATATATTCCAGTCAGTGGGCAAAATATCTTGAAGAGAATGGTTTTGATATAATCAATTCCAACTTATCAGCCGTATCTGCCCGCAGGGATAACACCATGCTTTTTATTGGTGACCATGTGATCGATGTGTCGATCACATAACCACTTTTTAATCTATACTTATCGTTCCCTTTGGCCTTATCACCAGTATTCCATTGCACTCAGTTGTGTCGGTTACATTGTTGACATTGTATGCATAAGCTCTTATGTAGGCATTTCCTGCCGTCACGCTCGAGAAATCCAATTTTTCCGAACCTACTACTGTCATGTTTATGTGGTTTTGACCATTATTGAAATAACCTAGGTTTGTATACAGGACAACATAAGCAAAACTGTAGTTACCTGTAGTATCTTTTACCCATAATGTCAGTTCACAAGGTTCATCTATGGATGTCACAGGCTTATCAGTGGTCATTTTAAGATTGCCCAGAGAATAGGAACCAATGCCTGCTGCACTGCCCCCAACACTTGCACTGCCTGAGGCAGGCAAGTATACCGTAACGTTCGTACCATTCAGGTCCATATAGGTAATATTGGACTGTGGCATGATGATAGGCACATAGCCTGCACCTTGCACAACCATTTGATACCAGACTCCCCATTTCTCGCCAGGGCTGAGATTCGGAAGCTGCCAGGTAAGCACCGACCTATCGCTTAAAGTGGTAATGACAGGTTCTGCATTACCCATTTTTGGATATGTCGGAATGGCAAAAGAAGTTCTGTTACCGACCGTGCCGTTACTGCTGCCTGAGATATACGTGGC
>NZ_JBFYLB010000136.1:0-9207 GCF_041305605.1 Methanomethylovorans sp. | reverse complement strand
GTGGCAAAAACACCCAAGATGGCACCACTCGCACCTACTACAGCCGATTCTGGATTTGAAACAGTCAAGTAATATCCTATAGCTGCCACAATACCTGAAATAAAATACACTTCCAGGAAAGTACGATTACCTATGCGGTTTTCCAGCTCACGTCCGAAGAAGAATAGCACAAGCATATTGAAGAACAGATGACCGAAATCCACATGAAGGAACATGTGGGTCACTATTGTCCAGGGTCGTATCAGCATCAACGCAGGTGTGAGCTCGAAAAGATCGAAGTACCTTGCTCCCAAAAGAATGTTCCCGACAAAGAACGATACCACACAAATATATATAATAGCCATTGAAGGACTATTTTTCATTGAACTCATAATACTACCCCAAATACCTTTCGCCACGCCCTTTGCAGCTTTCTTTGTCGTCGTGCGGAGCATATCCTTGAATACATCATCAGCATCTTTTTTGCTGGTACTGCCAGTATATCCCGAATGACGTTGATCGAATTCCAGTCCCGGACATGCATGCTGTTCCGGCAATCGGTGCGCTGTACAGAAGTTCTTTCCACAATATCTGCACCTGAAAGGTAAAAGTTCTTTTTTACCGCATATCCAGCAACTATCATCTGCATCCTTTACCAAGTTATCCTCTATCTACCTATAGACACATAAAATAAAACAGTTTCTGAAAGGGAAGGAGCACATTATAGAGTATCAAGAATAATCATGACATTTGCGGAAGCTTTATATGATACCATTACCTATCTAAATTCCAATCCACTGTAATTTCCTTTTTTGTACTAGTAGATTCATTAGATTATACCATACAACCATTTATCATAAACAATCGTGATAAAAGAGGGGAATATTTTTATAGAGGCTTGTGCATTAGGATGCCACCAAATACTTATATAAGAGTATTACGCTTGGTTGAATTTGTAACATCCGTTGCTATGAAAATTCTTAAAAGTATGCAGTGGGACAAACGGAGGGCCAAACACATGAGTAAAATATCAACAGGTAAGTTCTCCCTTGAGGATTTGGAGAACGTCCAGATCACGATCAACAACATAGTAGGTGCCATAGAGACAAAAGCCGAAGAGGAAGGCATTGAGATGGGCCCAACTCCCAAACCGGGTATATCCGGCCTGAGGGACTGGGACTACAAATTGCTGTCCCGTTATCAGCCAGTATACACTCCTGTTTGTGACCAATGTTGTTATTGTACATTTGGTAAATGTGACCTCGGTGGGAACAAGGAAGGAGCATGCGGTATAAACATGGAAGCGCATCAAGCAAGGGAGTTCCTTCTGCGTGTGATTACCGGTGCTGCGGCCCATGCCGGACATGGGCGACATATATTGCATCACCTCATAGAAATACATGGAAGGGATCATCCCATAGATGTAGGACCTTCAAACCTGCTGGCTCCCAATACGCAGATGGTCACGGGAATAATGCCCAAAACCCTGGGAGACCTTGAGAAGGTTATGGATTATGTAGAAGAGCAGCTGACCCAGTTGCTTGCGACGATCCATGCAGGTCAGGAGGGTTCATCCCTTGATTTTGAATCAAAAGCAATGCACGGAGGAATGCTGGATCACGTGGGTATGGAAGTATCTGACCTTGCTCAAATCTCATGCCTGGGAATGCCAAAATCCGATCCGGAAGCTCCTCTTGCAGATATAGGAATGGGATGTATAGATTCCACAAAACCTGTACTACTTGTTATAGGGCATAATGTTGCTGGTGTTACGTATATCATGGACTATATGAGAGAACATGAGCTGGATGAAAAAATAGAACTTGCAGGTCTGTGCTGTACAGCCATTGATATGACACGCTATCAGACGGATAAGGGAGGCCAGCCCAGAGCTAAGGTTATCGGTGCTCTGGCAAAAGAACTAAAGATGATACGTTCTGCTGCTCCTGATGTTATAGTAGTGGATGAGCAGTGTGTCAGAGCCGATGTTCTGGATGAAGCAAAGAAGCTATTCATACCTGTGATCACCACGAATGAGAAGATCATGTACGGCTTGCCCAACAGATCAAAGGACAGTGCTGACAAGATCATAGAGGACCTATCCAGTGGGAAGGAAGCAGGAGCCCTAATACTGGATTTCGATCTGCTTGGGGAAGTTGCTCCCCGTCTTGCAATGACTATGGCACCCATCAGAGATGCGAAGGGTATCAAATCCCTGCCTTCTGAGGAAGAGCTGAAATCTTTGACCTCCGCATGCGTGCAATGCGGTGCCTGTGAGTTAGTATGCCCCAACAACCTGCCCATAATGAATGCTATGACAGCAGCAGTTGAGGGAGATCTTACTAAATTCGAGAAACTTCATGACCATTGTATAGCTTGCGGACGCTGTGATCCCGTATGCCCGAAGGGTATCCCAATCCTTAATGTGATCGAAAAAGCAGCACAAAAGGCTATCCGTGAGGAAAAAGGTAAGATGCGTGCGGGAAGGGGCCAGATCAGTGACCCTGAGATCCGACAAGAAGGTGTCAACCTCGTGATGGGTACTACGCCGGGTATCGTGGCAATGGTAGGCTGCTCCAACTATCCCGAGGGCACTAAGGATCTGTACACTGTGGCCAATGAGATGCTCCAGAGAAATTACATCGTGGTCATGTCAGGATGTTCCGCCATGGATCTGGGGATGTACAAGGATGAAGAAGGTCAGACCCTGTATGAGAAGTATCCGGCCAAGTTCCTGGCAGGCAACCTAATAAACGTTGGCTCCTGTGTGTCCAACTCACACATTACAGGTACTGCCATCAAGGTCGCTGCTATATTCGCGCAGAGGAACATCACTGGTAACTTTGAGGAAATTGCAGACTACATTATGAACCGCATCGGTGCAGTGGGAGTGGCATGGGGAGCATACTCTCAGAAAGCGGCATCTATAGCCACGGGTTGCAACAGGCTGGGTATTCCGGTCATAGTAGGACCCCATGGCTCCAAATACAGACGCGCACTTATCGGCAGGCCCTATAATGAAGAGGACTGGAAAGTATACGATGCACGTAACGGAGAAGAAATGCCCATTCCTTCCTCACCGGAATTCCTGCTTACAACCGCAGAGACCATTGAAGAGCTCATGCCCATGATCGCGAAGAACTGTATCAGGCCAAGTGACAACAATATGGGACGCATGATCAAGCTGACACATTATATCGAACTGAGCCAGAAATATCTGGGTCATCTGCCCGAAGACTGGTACAAGTTCGTGAGGCTAGAGACCGACCTGCCTCTTGCAAAGCGTGAGGAATTGTTGAAGATCCTGGAACAAAAGCATGGATGGCAGATAGACTGGAAGAGAAAGAAGATCATCTCAGGTCCAAGCATGAAAATGGATGTATCTGCACAGCCTACCAATGTCAAGAGGCTCTGTAAGGAGAGTGTGTGCTGATGGTGGACACTACAAAGAACACGATGGTATATACTACCTGGGGAACCAGGAAAGCAAAACCTGTGCAGCCATTAGTGGCTGCCAAACTTATTTCCAAAGCCAAGAGACCTTTGCTGGTTGTTGGTGCAGAAGTTCTTGAGAGCGATGTGATATCAAAAGCTATTGCGCTTGGAAAAAAAGGTCTGCAGATAGCTGCAACAGGACATTCGATGCAGGGTTTCAAGGACCAGGATATAAATGCAAAGTATATCAATATCCATTTCCTTGCACACTACCTTGGTGACAAGAACTGGAAAGGATTGGATGGCCAAGGTTCCTACGATCTGGTGATATTCCTCTCACACAAGCAATACTATCTGGACCAGGTGCTGTCCGGCCTAAAGAACTTCACTGATATCAAGACACTGGCTATAGACAGGTACTATTCCCAGAATGCAGATATGTCCTTCGGGAACCTGAAACCCGAAGACCATCTGGAAGCACTTGATGAGCTCATAGCTAACCTTTAAATCATGATCAAGAAATCGCGGAGAAAGTAAAATGGCAGATGAATTCCCTTTTGAGATATCTCCTATGTTCGAAGGAGAAAGGATTAGAAAGGACAATATGCATGTTGAACTTGCAGGTCCGAAATCCATTGGTTTCGAACTGGTAAGAGCAGCGGATATGAACGATGTGGAAGATGGCAAGTTCACACTCATCGGCACTGACCTTGCAGACATGGCTGAAGGTTCCAGATATCCTATTGCTATGATCTACAAGATAGCAGGTGAACTGGTGGAAACTGACCTGGAATCAATAGTCGAAAGGAGGAACCATGAGTTCCAGAACTATATACAGGGTCTTATGCACCTTAACCAGAGAGACGATGTATGGTTAAGGGTAAGCAAAGAAGCTGTAAAAAAGGGACTTACTTCCTTTGAGCAGGTCGCAAAAGCCATCATGATGCTCTTCAAGAACGAGCTTCCATTTATAGAGAAAGTGGAAACCGTATATATCACAGACCAGGCTGAAATTGAAAAGGAAATAGAGAACGCCAGAGATGTCTACAAAGCAAGGGATGACAGGACAAAGGGCCTTCATGACGAAGATGTGGACACGTTCTATGGATGTACCCTGTGCCAGTCCTTTGCACCAACTAATGTCTGTGTCATTACACCTGACAGGATATCCCTGTGTGGTGCCATCAACTGGTTCGATGGCAGAGCAGCTGCCAAGGTCGACCCCGAAGGACCACAGTTCTCCATTGAAAAGGGAGAACTCCTCGATGCTGCATCCGGTGAGTATTCCGGTGTTAACGATCTTGCAAAGCGCTTATCTAGCGGTGAGTATGACAGAATAAAACTGCACTCTTTCTTCGAATATCCCCACACTTCATGCGGTTGTTTCGAAGTAGTAGGTTTCTATGTGCCTGAAGTTGACGGTATTGGCTGGGTGGACAGAGACTTTGCCGGCACTGCACCCAACGGTCTGCAGTTCTCGACAATGGCAGGACAGACGGGTGGAGGCAAACAAGTAGTAGGTTTCCTGGGAATTGGTGTCAACTACTTCCGCTCACCAAAATTTATCAGCGCCGACGGTGGCTGGGACCGCGTAGTATGGATGCCAAGCATGCTGAAGCAGAAAGTGCTGGACAGTATTCCTGCTGCGCTTAAGGATAAGATCGCAACCGATGAAGATGTAAAAGATGTCGAGTCCTTGAAAAACTTCCTTAAAGAGAAAGACCACCCTGTGGTAAAGAGATGGGTAGTGGAAGAGGAAGAAGCTCCGGCAGAAGAAGAAGCAGTAGCCAGCCAGGCTCCTCAGACACAGTATCAACAGCCGATGCAATATATTCCACAGCAGATGCCAGCAGGCTTTATGCCCTCCATGCCAATGATGGGTGGCTCCGGCAGTGGCGGCGTGAAAATAGTTCTTAAGAACGCCAAGGTGACAGTAGACAAGATAATCATCAAAAAGATCGAGTAATAGAGGCCTATTGTGACCAGAATAATCGCAGTGACCGGGAAAGGTGGGACTGGAAAGACAGCCATCACCACCTTACTCATCCGCCACCTCACCAGAGGAAACAAGGTAGTTCTGGCAGTGGATGCTGACCCTGACACAAACCTTCCTGAAACGCTGGGATGTGAGGTGCACAAGACCATCGGCGATGTGAAGGAATTCATGCACGAAGAACGTGACAATCTTCCTCCTGATGTCAACAAGCAGTCCATTCTGGAGTCCAAGCTCTATGAGATACTGGAAGAAATGCCCGGATATGACCTGCTGGTCATGGGCCGCCCCGAAGGTGCCGGATGCTACTGTTATGTCAATAACCTGCTACGAGGCATAATGAACAAACTAGTAGGTAACTATGATGTGCTTATAATAGATGCCGAAGCAGGACTTGAACATTTCAGCAGAAAGATATTCAAGCAGGTGGACGACCTGATAGTAGTCACAGACGGATCACGCAGGGGACTGGGAACTGCAGAACGCATCCGTGAGCTAGTAGGGGAACTGGAAACCGATGTGAATCACATATATGTGATCGCTAACAAGGTTACTGACAGTACCCGTGAAACGATCGTGAGGACCGCTGCGGAATTGGGACTGGAACTTATAGGTATGGTCCCAATGGATGAAATGATAGTACAAAGAGACCTTGCAGGACAGCCGCTTATGGAACTTCCAGACGACTCGCCTGCTGTCAGGGAAGTAGAGAATATCTCCCGGAAACTAAATTTATAACGCTCTCTTGATTTATGGTGGAATGCATATGACAAAGAAGACCAAACTGACCGATATCACCAACCTGTTCAAGGATTTCGATATCGAAGCCCTTGAAGGTGTGACCATTGAGGGTGATATCGAATTAAATATCACTGGCGGTGGAGGACTTAACCCCGCACTGGCCTATGCACTGGGACAGGAGATCTCACACATCTCTCTGCACATGGCTAATATAGGAAGGATACTGGGATACCCGGTAGATCAGCTTTTCTCACAGGCTTTGGGCATGGGTGTTGCCGGTGCCCCGTCTCCTGTACCTGAGATGGCTGCTGCAAAGACCAGAATGCAGGAACTTCTGGCTGCAAAATTCGAGGTGGCTTCAGTAAAGAACTGGAACAACCCCATACAGGAAGTGACCCTGGGTGCCACATCCGCAGATGGTGGCTCCAGGAAGAGTACTATTACCCTGGGAGGAGAAAACGCCCTGCCATATTACTTTGATGCGGAAATGCCTCACCGCAACTATATCACTATGGATGTGTTCGACATGCCTATTGGTATGGCAAAGGCCGTTAAATCCAACTATGATGACGTTATTAACGATCCTGCCGAATGGGCAAAGAAAGTCGTCAGGGAATTCAATGCAGACATGGTGACCATCCACCTGATCTCCACTGACCCGCTTATCAAAGACACGTCTGCCCGCGACGCAGCCAAAGTTGTTGAAGATGTGCTGCAGGCTGTGGATGTGCCTATAGTCATCGGTGGTTCCGGTAACCCGCAGAAGGACCCGGAAGTACTGGAAAAAGCCGCAGAAGCTGCAGCTGGAGAGCGTGTACTTCTCGCGTCCGCAAGTCTGAACCTGGACTATGAGAGAATAGCCAAGGCAGCGATAAACAATGGCCATGTCGTGCTGTCCTGGACCCAGCTTGAGATCAATGCCCAGAAAGAGCTAAACAGGAAACTCATGAAGCAGTGCAACGTTCCCAGGGACAGTATTATAATGGACCCCACCACCGCAGCCCTTGGTTATGGTCTGGATTATGCTTACAGTAACATGGAACGTATAAGGCTCGCAGGTCTGATGGGCGATGATGAACTGACATTCCCAATGTCCTCAGGTACCACCAATGCATGGGGTGCCCGCGAAGCATGGATGGTCTCATCACCACTGCCACAGGACTCTGAATGGGGCCCCAGGGAATACCGCGGTCCCATATGGGAGATCATTACCGGTCTGGCATTGTCCCTTGCAGGTAACGATATGTTCATGATGATGCACCCCACCTCCGTACAGGTGCTCAAGGAGATCACCCAGACACTTTATGGTTCTATTGAATCGAAAGCAGTTGATATCAGCAACTGGATCGGAGCGGAGGTGTGAAACATGAAGATCAACAGTCCGCTTGAAGCCTATAAGTATCTCCCCGGTACTAACTGTGGCGAGTGTGGTGAACAGACATGTATGGCCTTTGCTGCACACCTGATCGACAGGTCCAAGAAACTCACAGACTGCACACCCATGCTTGAACAGAAGTTCAGCAAAAAGTTCAAGGAACTGCAGGCACTTCTCGCCCCCGAGATTCGTGAAGTGGTGGTTGGTGTGGGCGAAAAGGCAGTGAAGATCGGTGGAGATGATGTGCTGTATCGTCACAGACTCACGTTCTTTAACCCCACTGTACTTGCTTATGATGTATGGGACACCATGCCCGAAAATGAACTTGTGGAGAGGGTAAAGAAGATCCAGGACTTCAAGAAGTTCTACGTAGGCAACTTCCTTACATTGGACATGGTAGCTGTCAGGTGCGTTTCCAAGGATCCGAAAAAGTTTGCCGATGCCGTGAAAAAGGTGATTGGTACGACTGATATGCCACTCATTTTGTGCTCCTTCGACCCTGAAGTACTAAGAGCTGGCCTTGAAGTGGCAAAGGACAAAAATCCATTGCTGTACGCTGCAAACAAGGATAACTGGCAGCAGGTAGCAGATCTTGCACTTGAATACAATGTACCTGTTACATTGTTCTCACCGGATGACCTGGATACGCTCAAATCCCTTGCAGTGACCTTCGCAAAGATGGGCACCGAGAAGCTTGTGCTTGACCCGGGAACATTCCCCGCAGGTAAGGGCCTTAAGAAGACCTTCACCAATTTCCTGAAGATAAGAAGAGCCGGCGTTGAAGGTGACAGGGATATCGCTTATCCTATCATGGCAGTCCCGTTCACTGCCTGGATGGTGCAGGAAGATGCTGTTAGTGCCTCATATTGGGAAACAGTTGTTGCATCCATATTCACCATAAAGTATGGCGATGTAATGATAATGCACAGCATCGAGCCCTATGCCCTGCTTCCACAGCTGCATATAAGGGACACGATCTACACCGACCCCAGGAAACCTGTGAGCGTACAGCCTGCCATGTACAAGGTGGGTACTCCGGATAAGGATTCACCGGTGCTGGTCACAACCAACTTTGCCCTCACCTACTACACAGTGGAGAGCGACCTTGCTTCCAGCAAGATCAATTGTTTCCTCTGGGCCATAGATACTGATGGTATCGGTGTGGAAGCTGCAGTAGCTGGTGGTCAGCTCACAGCAGCCAAGATAAAGAAAGGCATAGAGGATTCCGGTTTCGATCTTAAGAATGACACAACCCATAACACCATAATCCTTCCGGGACTTGCAGCACGTCTGCAGGGTGATGTGGAGGATGAAACAGGTGCAAGGGTAATGATCGGACCCGCCGATTCCGGTCGGCTTCCGGGCTGGATGGAAAAGAACTGGCCTCCTAAAGCAAAGTAAAATCAAGGTGTCTGCACTACCCTGAGAACAATTTACACTCGTTCACAGACATTCTGTTCTCGGGGTGGGTGACCACGCCGACACATCGCAAATGAATGCGTGTTGCGCGGGCCCGGCCAGAGCCTGCACAGCAAATCCAGCCTTATTAAATCCTGGAATAAAGGCTCTGTAGAGAGCTGTCTATTGTTTACTTAGAATTGAGTTAAATCTGAAATGGAACTGTATACTTTGTGAAGGGTTATGCATTTGCTCTTCCGGATATGAGTTATACAACTTCTCTGAT
>NZ_JBFYLB010000135.1:0-20867 GCF_041305605.1 Methanomethylovorans sp. | reverse complement strand
ATGGTGAGAAGCAAAATACAAGGGTATGTGTTACAGGTCCCCTGGAAATGTACCTGAAAGAATTCGGAGGAACGGAATACACTGACATCCTCTATCTTTTAGCAGAGAGTGTTGACCGTTTCCTTAAAAATTCCATTGAGAATTCAGGATACCTGAATGTGAGCGTAGTTTCCATAGATGAGCCAAGCATTGGCATCAACCCCCAGGTTATGTTCGATGATGATGAACTCATTAAGGCCCTTAAGATCGCCACCAGGTCAGCTCACCTCAAAGGTATTGATGTCCAGATACACTTGCATTCACCTCTGCACTATAAACTCGCATGTGATACTTCCCAGATCAATGTTATAGGAGTCGAATCGGCAGGGCATCCTTCATATCTTGACCTTATTGATAAAAGAGTGCTCGAACAATCTGATTCTTTTCTGAGGGTAGGTATTGCAAGAACCGATATCTCAAATCTTGTTTCCGTACTTAATGACAAATATGGCACTAATGTCTGGAAGGATGCTTTTCTCCTAAAGGAGATAGTTACTGAACTTGAAACTCCTAACATCGTCAGTAAAAGGCTGGAAAAAGCATATTCTGTCTTTGGTGAGAGGATAAAGTATGTAGGTCCTGATTGTGGTTTGGGATCATGGCCTTCTCAGGAAATTGCTTTCCAGTTACTACAAAATGTGGCAGCAGGTATACAAAGTTCCAATATATGATCTGGTAATCAGAATAGAAGAAGGCTTAGAAAGTCTGTCACCTGCTGGGCCACACCAGGTGTGATGTCTGCTTCTATGTAAGCGGCTGCTAAGAGTAAGATCAGCATCATGCTTACCATGGTCCACAGGTAAGAAGATCGAATGTACTCTTTGGCAATGCCATTCATATACGATATATCATGCTCAAGGCTTTCAGCCTCATTGCCTGACAGCAGTTTATCCTCCAGTATTTTGTCAGAATATACTCTGGCAAACCTATACCCGAGGGCAGCAGCCATGATTATGACCGGTATCTCTATTATGCCATGTGGCAGGATGAAGGCCAGGAAATAGGATACAGAAAAGAGAATTCCCGGTACAATACTCTGTGCTCCCATCAAGTCGTAGGAAGACAGAGTTCCATTAAAAATGAAAAAGGAGAGCATTATTCCAAGTAGCATCCCATTCAATGTTAGTGTTATAATAGGAATAATATGTGGGATAACATAAGCCAATAATCTGAAGTGTTCTTTGTTGTATTTTGCACATTTCCATATAGAACCTTCTATCTCAGAATTGTCTTGAGACCTTAGTTTGGCAATTCCGGGGTCCATTTTTTGTGCACTGTCCTTTATGCGGGAGTTGAGTAGCTGAAATAGTTTTTCCACTTTCACTGAATATGTTGTGTACTTCTGGTTGCGCGCGCGCAGCTTAAGTTCAGCAATAGAGACTTTCTGTATGTAGGGTAACAGTCCAGTTCCCACAGAGGTTGTCACAACTGCCAGCGAATTGAAGAAAAAGATCGACCACATCAGATTCAAATGCTCTGCTGCTAAGTCTACTTTCTCCATGGCCATGGAAGTGCCAGAGATTATAGCGGTATTTACAGATTCCGGGGATGCTGCTGCCAGACTCAGGAAATAGAATAACATACTTATCGTCCAGGAAATGAATACAGCCATTGTGAATAGCTTCGATGACCATAGAATTTCCTGCCAGCCGATATGAAAATCGTTTTCTGTTTTAATCTCCATGTTCCATCCGTTTGTTTCGATCAGATTTTGTGGACGTTTACCTTATATATTAGTTTATAAATATATTACTCTATTCCATCATAGATGAGGATTAAGGATGAGAATACAAACTGGAATTGAAGGTTTTGATGAACTTGTTCAAGGAGGTCTGCTCTCTGAAAGGGTTTATCTTGTGAGTGGCCCACCAGGTAGCGGTAAAACTACATTCTGTGTACAATTCCTTGCACATGGCGCTGCACTCGGTGAAGTAGGCCTGTATGTGACTTTACTCGAAAGTCCTCAGAATATCATTGATGATATGTCCAATTATTCAATGAATATCATCCCACTTATAAAGATGAGGAAACTCCTTTTTGCGGACCTGGGTCCAAGGATGGAATATGGATACATGGACGAGCTCAATGAACTTGTATCTCCTCAATATGAGGTCAGCCGAACTTCCATCGAAAGTGAGGCTCCTTCTCCTGCAATGGTATTCAAGGAAATTGCTGCTTATGTGGCGGAATATGATGTAAAAAGGCTTGTGCTGGATTCAGTATCTGCTATCCGTTTTACATCAAAGGACCTTTCTTTACAGGAAAAGGAAATGACAAGGTTCATAAGAAACCTCAAGAAGCTCGGATGTACAACTATACTGATAGGAGAATTGACCGATCCGACAGCTTATTCAACTGAGCAGTTCGCTGCACATGGAGTCATCTTCATGCATAATTTCCTCTATGATAAAAATATGACCAGGGCTATACAAATTATTAAAATGAGAGGAACAAAGCATGATTGTAACATGCGCACAGTGCAGTTCACTGACAAGGGTCTGAAGATCGAAGGATATCTGGAATGATGGATTGATCCAATGGTCAAGATCTTTAAGAAAAAGGAAAGTAAAAGAGATCTCACCGAAACCCAGAGACAGGCACTAAAAAAGAGTTCCTATGAACTGGGTTTTGAGGTGGGGTATCATAAACATTCAGAGATCGGATGGGTAAAGGAGAGGTTCAACTCACTTTACGAGTTTGCATCTCAATGTGATCTGGGAAATTCTGTCAGGGAAAACTATGAGACCGGCAGGTCAGAGGGTTCCAGATCAAGAGAACGTGACATGAAGGCAGGTCTCTCAAAGAGAGGGATTGATAAGGATAAATCGTTACCCTTATCTTCATCTGTGCTGCTCCCGCAATCTCACAATAGTTCAGGAATTGACAATTCCTTCAGAAAAAGAGATACTTCTCAGGCAGGTTCTCCGGCTCCTTTAGAAAGACCTCAACTTACAGATCTGCCTGAGAATACTTCTCTTACAAAAGCAGTGGAAAGGCCATCCATGTTGGACGGGTTCAAACACCTTTCCCCTAAAAAATGATTGGGATCAAAGGGAACCATACCCTACGAACCTTTGTCTTTCATCCAGATCTGTGAGTATGAACCTGTCCTGCTGCGAGTAGGATATTTCCTTCGTACCTGTGAGTTCAAGGATGCATTCATCGCCAGCTGAAGCTTTATCGACAACTTTTCCTTGTTTTTCTATGCTATTGATACGCATAGGAGAGGATTGCAGTCCAACGAAAACATGCAGTACACCTCCAGTATTGAAACCTTTTGAAAAAGGTGAAAGTTTGCATTTTATCTTCAGATTTTCACTGACCATTTCCTCAAGGGAGATAACATGACCTCTGTCTATATCCTTTGACTGTATTCCCTTAAGAGCAAGGCCTACTCTTGCCCCAGATGGCGCAGTTTTAACATCCACATCGTGCATCTGTATCGACCTGATCTCCAGAGGTTTTTTTGTGGGGTAAGCTACCATTTTGTCCTTCGCATTGATGGTACCCTGCATCACAACACCAAGTACTACACATCCGATGCCTGTGACATTAAACGATTGGTCTATGATTACCCTAACGGGAAGAGTTGCCTTTTTTCTATCCTCTTCATCGACCTTTTCTCCCATACTAAATATCTTTTCTTTGAGTTCCTCCATGCCTTCAAAGCTTTTGGTGGAGGCAATCATATACTCCCAATGCTCAAGCACTGTACCTTTTGTGATCTTTTGCAGTTTTGCCTTTAATTCGTCAGTAGCCTGTGGATAGGTGGTATCCGATTTTGTGAGCAGTATAAGTCCATGCTTGTAGCCCATGGATTCAAGGCAGACAATACATTCCCCGGCGTAAGCATCAAGTCCTGTGGGAGGTACACACAGAATAGCAATGTCTGAAAGTGTAAGGGCGGAAATTAGAGGCTTAACAGAATCAGGGTATCCAGTGGGGTCGATGATAGTCATTATCTTGTCCCCCTTTGCAAAATCATACATTGTAAAGTCTGAGACATTCCCTTTCTTTCCCAGTTTAGCGGCAAGTGTTGTTTTCCCGCTTTGCTGGCTTCCGATTATAGTGATTTTCGTCATGTTTGCACCTGGATCTTTATGAGGTTACGAATGCTATCATACAAATATATCTTTTTTCATGACCACAACTGGCCTTCCCACATGGCCAATGTCTTATCACTGGTGCTTTTGTTCACTTTTGTGATGTGCACAAGGTATTCATTGCCCACGATTTTAGGTTCACTGAACATTATGTCCATTCCAAGCCTTCTCATATACTCCTCAAACCTTGATATTGTTGCTCTGTCTTTCACTCTTATGGTGAACTCTTCTGCAACCCTGTCTCCGTCCCTTACTTTTATGATGGATTCTTTCATAGGCCGCAGGATACTTTCTCCCAGTTGTAGGCAACGTTTTTTGAACTCTTCTTCACTTTCGTTCCATTCCACCGACTGGAAGCCTTCTCTCACAATTCTGGAAAATATGAAATCTCTTCCACTCTCATTATACACTTTCATGGCATGTCGCAGGTCGGAGCAATTACTCTGAGAAGCTGTGTATTTCATTGGTTGCAATACCATTTTGGGGTCCTTGATAACAACGCCTTCGTGCCCTATCCTTCCAATTTCCCGGATGATATTTGTTATCATGTCAGGAGCTTCCTGGATATCGAATTCTCCAAAAAGCCTGACCTGCCTGAAGCCGTATTTTTCAGCAAGGCTTCTGCGCTCATACAATGGCAAAGGTAAACCTGTGTCCTTATGCCTGATATCAAAAACAAAGAACTCCAGGGATTCTATTCCATATATTTCCTTGGGTACGTAAGGATTGTCAGGTCCTGCCATTTCCCCATAGACCACCAGTTGCGGGTTCTCAGTGAAGAAACTGTGGTCTAACAGATCATTAGCCTTCTCTGAAGAATAAGGGCATACATGGCCGCTGCGTGTAATAGCCACGAGTTTCTCATCCTCTGAGATTACTCGTACGTTGTAGCCATTCATTTTTTCTTCGACTGCCACCTTGGCTATATCACCGAAATTGTGCTTGATGGCAGGTCCAAGCAACATTGCCCTCTTTATCTTTGGGAATCCCAGAATGAGGCTGAAACCTTTGTCCCTTTGCACAAGGACACTCCCAATATCAATGTGCAACGCTTTATGTTCAAAGCGGAACAGGTGTTGGTACCCGTTCCAATTCGGTACCAACACTCTTCTTTCCATTAACTCCTGCATCCTTTGAGCAGAAATACCCAAGAAAGCCGCTGCGTTCTCAATATTCAGTTCTGTTCGAGGATAGTTCTCCATGTTCACTGTGCCATTGCATGTACCAGGTTCCTTCTGGTGATGAATCCTACGAAGTCACCTTCAAGGTTCAGCACAGGCAAACCTCCTATATTCTCTGCAAGCATTATCTTTGCCACATCTGAAAGAGGAGTGTTCGTATTCACTGTTTTCACACTCCTCCTCATTATATCTGCAACTATCAGGTTCTTGATCCTGGCTTCCTGCTGGTTACCTGAAACTATATCCCTGAAAGCTCTCATGGCCTTCACTACATCTTTTTCAGTAACTATTCCTGTCAGCTTTCCATTCTCTATGATAGGGATTCTTCCCACATTCTTATCCAGCATCAGGTGCCTGATATGGCTCACACGGTCACCAGGACTTGCAACTACAGGCTCTTTCTGCATGAACTCTCCGGCAAAGCCACTGAAATTGTTAGTCTTGAGAAGTTCTGCAGGTGTTATCCAGCCCATGACATTATCATCTTTGCAGACTATGATAACCCCCTGATTCTTATCAATAAGGGTGACAGCATCTCTCACCTTTATATCTGGGAACACCTTCACAAAATTATCAGAGACAGCTGTGGCCACATGCAAAGAGGATGCAGGCATGCTTCCCTTTTTCCTGGTACCAAGTTCTCTTGTGAGATTTCTCATTGTGAGGACACCAACGATCTTTTCATCATTTTTTACAAGTACACGGCGCATGTCCTTCTTTTCCATCATATCAAGTGCATGGGAAAGCGTATCTGACTTATTGATAGTTGGTGGTTCTGTCATTATGTCCTTAACTTCCATATTTTTCACCTTCAGGTTGTATTAGTTTTTGTTCCTTCACTGTGCTATCCTTATCAAGTCTTTCCTTCGAATAACACCAATGATCTCGCCATCCTTTTCTACTGGCAGGACCCTCGAGTTTTCCTCTACAATGAGTTTTGCAGCTTTAACTACCGAATCATCCCATTTTACGATAGTATCGATATCTGACATGATATCTTCAGCAACAAGGGGCAGCTCTTTTATGTATCTATATGCCTTCTGCCCACCGGATGTAGGGCGCCGGGTCATCTTGATGTTCTTTGTGGGAAGTGTTCCATCAGCATCTGTCATTATGTTAAGGGCAACATTGCTAATGGATATTAGCCCTACCACATTTTCGGAATCATCGAGAACCAGGACCTCTTCCACGTTATTTTTATCCATCTCTTCTATTACGTGGTTAATTGTATGGTGCCTGTGTACATGAACCGGCTCATCGGATATGATCTGATGTACTTTCTTACCGAATTTTTGTTCTTCCAGCTTGGAGACATATCTTACGATATCTGTCCCCGTTACCATACCTACAAGTCCTTTTTTTATCACTGCAAGGTAATTGATGTTGTTCTCAAGCATGAGATTCCCGGCTTGGGAGATAGAAGCTTCCGGATAGATGGTTATCGGATCTTCTGCCATCACCATGCTAACAGGAACCTTATCTATAGGGCGTCTCTTCCAGATGGGTTCTGCCTGGGCGAGCTTTCTGCTAAGATCAGTTTTTGAGACTATCCCCATCATTTTTTCGCCGTCACCTACAACTACAGTGCTGATCTTATGCTTAAGCATCAGATTCCTTGCATGCGATATAGGCTCATCGGGTCCCATCATGAACACCGGAGAGCTCATTATGTCTGAAACGTTCATTTAATTCCTCCAATAATCATTTTATTGATCATTTACTGTTTTTCGTCCATTTAATAGACGGCTCGCAGGAAGTCCCTTTCAGTAATGATACCACAGAGGACATCATTATCTATTACCGGCAGGGATCCGACTCTTTTCTCTATCATTAGTCTTGCAGCATCTCCCAAGTCCATTTCAGGTGAAGCCCACACAACATCTTTGTTTATAAGTGAGGTTATCGGCTCGCTGAGGGCTTCATGGAAATTGCCTGTTACAAGTTTTTCAAAGGCTTTTCCATTCCCCAAGAAGTTCATGATATTGGAAGCGGTAACAATGCCTATCAATATTCCATCTTTTACAATAGGCAATCTCCTGAATCCCCTGTTAACCATTATCTTTGCTGCTTCCTCTATGGTAGTATCAAATGGTACGGTTTTCACTTTTGTGCTCATGTAGTTCCTGATGGAATCATAGTCTATGGTATCCGCCATCAGATCAAGAAAATCCCTTTCAGTGAATATGGCACATACCCTGTTATCTTCATCAACTACAGGCAAACCCCCTGTATTTCTCTGTATCATCATTTCCACAGCATCAGAGATGCTTGCTTTTGTGGTAAGGAATGCTACATCACGCTGCATTATCTCACTCACATCAGCATTGATCGCTGCCAAGAGATTTTCTTTATAGTAGTTCTCCACCAGCAGGTTCTTTGAACCACCTCCAATAAAGTTAACAATGTCCATTGAGGTGATTATCCCTTCAAGGCGTTTTGTACCTGCGTCTGCAATAGGCACTCTTCTAAAGCCTTTGTGGGTCATCGTTTTTATAGCACCCATTATTGTTGTTGTGGGTGGCAACGTTATCACATCTTTCGTGGCCACAACACTAATGTCACTTTTTTTCTCCGAAGCCTTGGATTTGAACTCAACAGGTGCTACATCCCTAGTACTTGTACTAGTGAACATACCAGGTTCTTTTTTTGGGTTACTCCGGTATTCTGTATTTGAATTCTTCTGCAATTTCGATCTATCTTCTGTGACCATGTCTGTTCTCTTCTTTGTCAATTCAACCACCGGCACAATAAAAGGTTCTTCTGTTTAACGGCTTTCCGGGACCAAAAAGGAAAGGTCCTCATCTTCATAGTATAGCTTTACCAGTTTCAGAAACCAGTACCTATAAGGCAGGCAGATAACAATTCACGCCTGCTCACAATGCCTAATAGTTTCTCATTACTGGCTACAGCTATCCTGCCAATATCATATTGCAGGATCTTATCAATGGCTTCTTTCAATGAAGCCTCCGGGGGTAATGTGTACATGGGAGTGGACATGATCTTTTCCACCCTTGGTGAGTCACCAGTTTTTGCGCCTTGTCCGTCAATTTCGCTTACTCTTGCATAACCTGCTTTTATGATATCTCTTCTGGTCACCATTCCAACGGTTTCATTGCTGTGCGATACTACGGGGATTCCCGTATAATCATGTTCCAGCATCTGATGCCATATCTTGGTTATACTATCGTCAGGGTGGCATATGATCACGTTCTTTATCATGATCTCTTCTATAGAAAGAGGAGATTTTTTCGTTGGTTTTATGGAAGCCAATATATCTACCTCACTAAGAATTCCTACTAGCTCTCTGTCAGTACCTGATAATACAGGAACTCTATGCTGAGAAGCATCAAGCATTAAGCGGGCAGCTTCTAATATCTCCATATCAGGTGTGATCAGTGGTACCTCTTCTACATATCCTTCCACTGTCACATTGGATTTGGTAGATTTTATGTTAAGTATCTCCCTGTCCGTAAGCATTCCACTTACTTTAAGAGATTTGTCCACTACAGGAACCCCTCTCAAAAAATGATCACGCATCAATTGACGTGCATGGGTCATAAAATCATTTTCTTTCACATACAAGGGATCCTTTGACATTATACTCTCTACTGTCATAGATATCCTCCTTTTAGAATGGACAAGTCAATGATATTATGGCTAGTCGTAATAGCCTTCTTCCTCTTTGCAATCTTCGCAGAGCATAAGTCCGTTCATCAGGGTGAGGTCTGTATATGCACCACATCTCTGGCATATCCCTCTTTCTATCCCCGTTTCTTCCTCAAAATCACTCTCGTCCCGATGCAGTTCAATGAGGTTTTCAAGAATTGTGTTGAGTCCAGGAGATATGGTCAGGATGTCTCTGTCCGTGATGATACCAACCATCCTGTCACCATCAATCACTGCAAGCCTCCTTATATTGCACCTGGTCATCTGTTCTGCAGCTTCTATGACGCTTGTTGATGGTTTTGTTGCTATTATGGGTGAAGACATTACCATACCAGCCATAACTGCACTTGGGACCATGTTATTGATCACTACCTTGCTGATAATGTCTGCTTCTGTAATTATTCCTACGGGATCATTATCATCGGTGATAATCACACTGCCCACTTCCTGGCAGATCATCTCCCGGGCAATTTCAAGAACATTGGAGTTGATGTTTGCAACAACCACATTTGTGGCCATGACTTCACGAACTGACATTTCCTTACGGATCTCATTAATGGATGTGTCAGTTTCAAGGTCCCATTGTGCGCCCAAAACCATTGAATAACACGCTCCTGTTATTTTTAAGGAAAGCGATTGCCCACAAAAGAATGTTATTATTGATTGTATATATAGGTGTTCGTAGAATATATACAAAAATAAAAGGAGGCAGGATATGTTTCTTGCAATCTTTTAAGGCCTATATTATGGATTAATAATTATCCTTGTCCTATTTCCTGCACTGAGTTCAACGTCTTCATTAAAACCAGATTTTGCATAGGCATCTATGATCTGTATAGGTGTGTCGATATCAAGTTCATTCACCAGCAATGCATGGTCTGCCCACATGGATACTCTTATTCTACCTGTGTCATCGGAAACATATATATTAGAGACCATGTTCACCGTACCATCGTCCCTTTTGAACTCCCTTATCTCTCCCAGTCCTGACACAGAACCCTGTATGGAGTAAGATTCTCCTGGCACGATATCTGCAATAGCAGTGAAATTTTCCTGGTACTTGACAGATGTTTCAGTCTTCTTTATTATGCCGTGGTTACCGACCTGTATCTCTACCTGCTGATTGAAGTTGTTTTCTCTTGCATAGCCGTTGATGACCTCTACTGCATCCCCCAGGTGAAGTTCTGTCATCTTGTCGGTCTTGTCATCCCACAATGTTATCCTTATCTTACCGGTATCATCGCCAATCGTTATATTGCCCACACTACCTTTTGATCCGTCTTTCTTGTTAAAAGTGCGGACATCCGAAATATCAAGTAACCTGCCAACGACGTTAATGCTACCCATGCCATCTTTAATGTCTGATATCTTCGTTGAAGGATTTTTGACCTGTATTTCTTCGTCGGTTTGGGATAGCACCCCGTTGCTACCAATATTTACTTCGACTCCTGAATATCCTTCTTTGACATAACCGCCTAACTGCAGGTTCTGGCTTATTTCAATAAACCCTTGGTTGACCAGATCTGTTTTATCGTCCCATAGTGTTACCCTTATACTTCCGGTTTCATCCGCCACCAGAAGATTTCCAACCCTTCCCATAGTGCCATCACTGCGTGTGAACTCTCTTGTGGGGAAAACAGATACTACCTTCGCAATGAAACTAACATTTCCACTGTCACTTTTTATATCTACTATTTTTTGTGAAGACCTTCCGGTTTCGTTCAGTCCCAGGTCATGTGCCACAAGCATGGCCGCCGTTTTTTCATCACATAGGCCACCCATCTGTTCCACTTTCTCATTTACCTTTTCAGCAAATTCTTCCTTGCTTATGGATTTGCTAAGTTTTGAGTAGATCTCATCTATCCCGTTCATGATAATTCCTTGGACATGTATTATTTTGGGCATTTGCCCCTAAGGTAAATCGCTATGTTCCGTGTACTCTGATAGTACGAGTATGTATTAAATCTGACGAAACTATTATCATAGATCCCTTTTGTCTCGATAACATATATTAACGATTAATTACATCTCAAAACCGATACATCATGATCCGTAAATGCAATGAGCATGGATATTTCAGAGGTGAGACATGCCCGGCATGCGGTGTGGAAGGCCGGTACGTCCTTGATGATGACCGCGAAGAGCGTTTGGGAAAGTTCGTATCCGGAGCACTGAGACATTTCCCTGAAGATGTGGGTCTGAAAATGGACCTCCACGGATGGGTTAGTCTGGGACATCTTCTGGATGTCCTGAGCGAGCGCTATAGGTGGGGTACCAAGGAGAGGCTCATTGCTCTTGTCAAGTCTGACAGGAAACACAGGTATGAGATAGATGGTAAGCACATAAGGGCAAAGTATGGTCATTCGGTAGATGTAGAACTTGAGTCCGATTATCCGGAAAACGAATTTCCAGCGCTTTATTATGGTGTCAGTCAGGAAGAGGTTGATATGCTGCTGGAGAGTGGCATCACGCCTATCAGGCAAACCTACGTGCATCTAAGCACCTCTTATGAGAGAGCGGTGGAGGCTGCACTTGTGCATACTGATAATCCCGTGATACTTGAAATAGATGCGGATTCTGCCCAAAAGGACGGAATAATTGTCATCACAGCCAATGAAGACATCGTCTTATCAAGGTCTATCCCATCCGAATACCTGAGCATAGTTGAGAGTGAGGACTGATATCTTTTAGTTCTTTCATTTCACTGCGATCTCGGTGAGTTTTTCTTTTTCCTGTATATCGAACTCTACATCCAGGAACAGTTCAGTTATATGAATGTTCGTTAGTGTATGTTTTGAGACCTCGTAGGTGGTGAAAGAGCCACTTCCTGCAAGGCCGATATAAGTAATAAGCTGGTCTGCCAGATAAGGGTCTACCGAGGCTCCTGAACCAAGGTGCCTGGTTATGTGTTCTGCAGCCTTTTCTCCAACTTTTTCGGCAGGAAGGCCTTTCTTGCCAAGGTGGCTGGCACCGCTATAATTATTCCACAATGTTATGCCACTTCCCGTTGAAATCTCATCTTTGCTGCATACAGCTATATCGCATTCTATCCCCTTGTTTTCCAGCAGTTTTTTAGCTGCCCGGGCCTGGCGCTGTGCCACATGTTCCGGCAGGTTCGATGAATGTGACATTCCCTTGATATTCTCTTCTTTTCTTTCAAAATCAAACCCATGTAGCCTGGCAGGTTCAAAGGACGCACGTACTTTTCCCCCTCCTTCAGGGTAGTATCCCCTTTTTAGAATTTCTATGTTACAGCAATATCCCATTTGTTCAAGTGCCTTGCATGTCACGTTGTTGAGATAGTCCATTGTCGGAGACCAGGATACATCAGTTCCACCGGTGATATCAAGTGATATCTTCCCACTGGAAAATGCTGTCATTGGCATGATGCACTGAAGCATGAGGGAGATGCTCCCGGCAGTCCCTATATCTACAGTGTATGTTGCCCCCTTTATTTCCATTGGAGAATAGGTGATCTCCTTCGAACCTATATGCAGTCCTGTGACATCAGCATCACAGATCTTTGCAGCAGTTGCTATGGCTTTCATATGCTGGGCCCTAAGTCCGGGTTGAGGTCGATGAGATCTGATATTACAGATTCTTATATCAGTTGATGTAATGCCTGCCAAAGCAACAGCTGTCCTTAATATCTGTCCTCCGCCTTCTCCGTAAGAACCGTCGATCTCTATCATCGTGCATCCTTTTTTGGCATTTTCTTGTGTGCACCTTTGACAGCAAAAAACAGGGGGTCCTGGAGTGTGGAGACAGCAGGTGAGTAACAAGTTTCCATTTCAAGTAGTTCGTCCACAGTTTGTTTTCTCTTTATTGCAAGGGAAAGCCCGTCAATGCGTTCTTTAGTACCTGTTGTTGAAATTATCTGGGCGCCCACCAGGCATCTGTCATGGAACAGGACCTTTATGAATATATTGCCAGCTCCAGGGAAATACTCTGCGCGCGTAGAACCTGTGGCTATACCACTTACCACCCGAATCCCGTGCTTTTCCGCCTCTGCGGTTGTAATTCCCACTGAACCTATATGCAGATCACCAACCACTGCTACCCACGGATTCACCACGGGGCCAAAACGTGTTTCTTTACCATTCAGGTTATCGGTTATCACTCCTGCCATTCTGCGTGCTGTGCTTGCCAGATGGCTAAGCATGGGTTTACCTGTCACAAAATTGTATATCTGGGTGCATTCTCCTCCAGAGAACACATCCTCAATAACTTTTCCACTTGCCATGACTTGAAGTCTGTCATTTGTGACCATCCCTCCCGCAGGTCCTATGTCTATTCCGGCCTCTGATGCGAGAGATGTATCAGGGGTCACGCCGACTGAGATCAATACCACATCTGCAGGTATTTCCCTGCCATTGACTGTAACCGAAGTAACTCTATCTTCGCCATTAAGGGATGTAAGGATATGTTCTGTTAGTACCTGTACCCCTTCTTTTTCCAGGTATGATATTACCGTTTCTGCCATGTCAGGGTCAAGGCTGGATGAAAGGATCGTATTGCTACGGTTCAATAATGAAGTTCTGATCCCACGACGTGCGGTAGCTATAGCAACCTCGGAACCGATGGAGCCGGCACCTATTATAACAACATCTTTTGCATCATTCAGAGCTTCACTGATGTGCATGCCATCCGATAGTGTACGCAGGGTGAATACATTCTTCAGTGATATGCCTGACTCTATACTTTTTGGTATATAGGGAGTGCTTCCTGTAGCTATCACAAGCTTGTCAAAAGCCAGTTTTTCCTTCCCGATATTTATTAAATTATTTTCAAGGTCAACAGAGTCTACCCGGCTATCGAGCCTCACTTCGATGCCCATTTCCCTAAAGAACTCAAGGTCCCTTACTATTAATTTCCCAAAGTTTTGTATCTCACCTGAAAATACGTAAGGGATACCGCACTGGCTGTATGATGCATGTTTATCACTGGATATCACTGTTACGTCATAATTGCTGCGTCTTGTGGCTCCGGTGGAGACCGCCATGCCGACTGCACCGCCTCCAATGATCAAGAGTTTTTTATCTGATGTTTCTTCTCTTTTTATCATGTCTCAGAACTCTGCAGTCTGTGTATTTAGTTCATTCGTTATTCTGTTTTTCTTTTCAGAGGGCAGAGCATCTTTGTAAACCCACAAGTTTATTATACTTCATACGGATATTACCTATTGTAATCATTACTTATATGGCTACATTAACTTGAAATTGATCAACGATCATTGAGGATACCCATGGGACATGGGTATTCTGATCACGCAAAAATAGTTAATCATCATCTAATTTACACTAATCAGGACATAATCAGAATTCACGTTTGATTATTAGCATCAAACATCCCATTTGATAGAATTGCCAAAGGGAATGGCGGTAAGGGTATGTAATGTACTTGTGATATTGGGTCTACCAATTGAACGTTAGTTACCCTCGTAGTGCTGTAGGCGTGTGTTCAATAGACCTCGGCATATGTAATGCTGA
The DNA here is from genome assembly GCF_041305605.1 of Methanomethylovorans sp. Taxonomy (GTDB): domain Archaea; phylum Halobacteriota; class Methanosarcinia; order Methanosarcinales; family Methanosarcinaceae; genus Methanomethylovorans. The sequence goes on along the minus strand of NZ_JBFYLB010000135.1, from coordinate 6,389 downwards.
ATTACGTGTGGCACGTCGGAAAAAACGAGTAGAGTTGAGATCGGGTTCAGCAGGATGCTACTCTTGAAGTGACCTAAAAACGGTATCAGGTCCTTTGCACCTGAGCGTTGTAAGTTACTTGATAGGCTGTTTTTGCAAGATGAACAAGCTATGTGCCAGAGCTAACAGCATAAACAATTTGGAGATCCATATATGCAAAATGCAGATACTACCAAGTATATCATTCATTCCAAGATCAGCGCAGATGGTATTATTGAACGTCCGGATATCGTGGGTGCGATCTTCGGGCAGACCGAAGGCCTGCTAGGATCGGACCTTGATCTACGAGACCTTCAGAAGACCGGAAGGATCGGAAGGATAGAAGTCCTTGTCAGTGCTAAGGGTGGCAAATCAAAGGGTACTATTCTGGTGCCTTCCAGTCTGGACAAGGTGGAAACATCTATTCTGGCAGCATCCCTGGAAACCATCGACAGGGTCGGACCATGCAGCGCCAAGATCGAAATAACAAATATCGAAGATGTACGGGCTACCAAGAGGAAGCAGATCATAGAACGTGCGAAGTTCATTCTTACTGATATGTTCGATACCAATGTACCGGAGTCTCAGGAAATAGCCGAAGAGGTTCGTCAGTCCGTACGTGTGGAAGAAATGCAGTATTTCGGGAAGAACAAGATCCCATGCGGTCCTGCTGTCTTTGATTCAGATGCGATAGTCGTAGTTGAGGGTCGTGCAGATGTGCTGAACCTTCTTAAGTATGGTATCAAGAACACTATATGCGTAGGTGGTACCAATGTGCCCCCGGAGGTCGCAGAACTAACAAAGAAAAAGGAAACTGTAACTGCTTTTACGGATGGTGACCGTGGAGGGGAACTGATCATAAAGGAACTTCTCCAGGTAGCTAATATCGATTACATTGCCCGTGCCCCTGATGGTAAGAGTGTTGAGGATCTTGTACAGAAGGAAATAGTCAGGTCCCTAAGGCAGAAGATACCGGTAGAGCAGGTAATGGATAAGTATTCCATGAAGGATTCCGACTCTTTAAAGGCTCCGGCTGTCCCAAGGGTACCAAAGCCGAAAGAAAGAAGACCGGTTGAGATCCCGAGGGTTACAGCTCCAGCCAAATTAAAGAAACGCCCTATTAAGCAGCGTGAGTTCTCTCAGGAAGCTATGGAGGTCCAGGCACCTTCCGAGGAAGTACGGGAGGTTGTGGAGCCTGTTGTTAAGCTTTCACCAGCTTCTAAAAAGTTCAAGTCCCACGCTGACGAGCTCATGGGGACCTTTGGCGCACGTTTCCTCGATAGTGACAATAATGTGATTGGTGAGACTGCTGTACGTGATCTTGTCAATAACCTCAAGAACTACAACGGTGATGTCAAAAGTGTTGTCTTTGATGGTGTCATAACACAGAGGATCCTTGACATAGCTGAGAACAAGGGTATTGAAAACCTTGTTGGCGCCAAGATTGGAAGTATCACTAAAAGACCATCCTCCGTGAAAATATTGACCGTTAGAGACCTTTAGGTCCTGATGGTCAATCCTTAATTTTCAAATCTTTCTCTTTTTTTATTTTCTAACCTACTCAAATAAAACAAGTACTCTTTTTAGTTACAGCTATATATTGGTTTCAAGGAAACATATTTCCGACAATAGCCTTTTATTGAAATCAATTGATTTATGTTCGTACATTAATTTCATCAGTGCACAATAGCACAGTGTACAAACACAAAAAGGATACGTTGGTTGGTATGCACAAAGACGAATTGATTCAACTGCACACACTAATGGCACAAATGAAAAGCTGTCTGGAAGAAAAAGGTTTTAGTAATGAGTTCTATGCATATGACTCTCTGGCAATAAGTCCGGTACATGTGCATCGCAGCAAGGCTGAGCACAAACTTGCTATCTTTGTACTGGGCAACAGTCTTGCATCGGTCATGTCCAAGGATGAGTTTTCAGGCTTTGGCAGGACATCCGAGAGAATGAAAGAGCTTGCCACACGTATGCAACATAGCATCATGCAGGAAAATTTCTGAAATTTGGTCATTCAGAAAAAGATCGTTCATCAAAGCCTTCAGCATCCCTCAGGGATATATTTTCTATTTTTTCTGCAAAGAGATCCAGGCTCTGAAATTTATATAAGGATAGCTTCAGCTTCATTATTATTCCGTCTTCTCCATCTGAATAGTACTCTTTCTCTATCCAGCAGGGAATGAATCCCATCTTACGATAAAGGTTCCGTGCCTTTATGTTACTGGCCCTCACTTCCAATGTAGCATATTTCAGGAGATTCGAATAAAAAACTTTGAACAATGCATCCAGAAGCTTCTCACCTATGCCTCTTCCCTGGAATTCCTCTCTCACAGCAAGAGAAAATACCCTTCCCTCATTTTCGTTCAGTCTGTATCCCACTATGAACCCGACTATAAAGTCCAGGTATTCAGCCACCAGGAACATCTCTCCGTGCATTTCATAAAAATGCATGTAAGCAAATGGATTATGTTCTGCAAAAGACTCCGATTCTATGAAAAGCACATCTTCAAAGTCATCAGTTTTGAAATTCCTGATCCTTATATTCATAATATCAAGATCATCTCATTTGGGTTTCACATGACGTAGGTCGATTGCCTGGCCTCTCGTAGACATGGTCATCTCTTTGCCGTTCATACGTGCTCTGCCCACTCCAATTGCCTTTTCACCTACGACAAATACTTCATCTCCCTCACGGATGGCAGGATCTGCTTCCAGGATCCCCGGGGCAAGGATAGAACCTCTTGGTATGAAGTCATCTATATGGACAATGTAGGAATTACGTGGTATCATCATTTCAGCACCAGCAATAGTGATTGCCGCTGTACCATACTGGGGTATGAGGGTTGCAAGTTGGGTTCTTTCATAAAATGATTGATATCTGGGGAAAGGCCCTTTTATTTCAGAATTATCGGGAACTAATATTTCTCCTGCTCCTTTCCCGAACTGGTAGTCCACAATAGCTTTCAACATGGATGCTTTCCTTTTTGTTTCACTGGTCTTCCTACCTGTGCATAATCCTTCCATGGTCTTTGTAAGGTTCCTTAAGGATTCGGAGGATGTGACACTTCCGGTATTTGTGAAGTGTATCTTCAGGTCAAGTTTATCGGCTACAATCTCACATATCTGCTTATAAGCTCCATCCACATGTGCCACTATTGAAGAGTACTTGTGTTTTGAAAGGTAGTCTTCAAGGCATCCTGAAACCCATTTCATCTCTTCTGCATCCCAATGCCCTGTTACAGCAACATCATAATGAGCTGCCGGATAGGTCAGTTCGAGCTCCCTGGGCACTATCCCCAGTGGTGATGTAATTATCACTTCATGCACAAATTTGCGGTACTTGCCCAAAGCAAAGCTGAACTTCTGATGCGATTGTGAAATAGAATAGGGTTTCTTTGCGGAGCATGGTAAAAGCAGAAGTACGTCAAGTTCAGGAGGGGTATACCTTTCCTGTATCCTGCGTGCGAACCTCACTACCTCCGGTCTTGTGAGGGAATCTCCTGAATTAGCAAGCATTTCCACATTGCGAGTGATGGGAGTTCCCCTTTCTATATGTTCATACTCTCTGTCAAGTAGTCGCAACAATGCAGTAAGCCAGGGTCTGGTACGGCATTGTCCATCCACATATTCCCGCAGGTTGCCTGCAGATATTTTTTCTCTTACCAGGGCAAGCTCTGCCTCAATTGCATTGATATTATGCTGTTCAAGCAGTTGTGCTCTGGGAGCTTTATTCATCTTTTTCAGTTCTAATGCGTTGGTAGATGCACATGCAGCGCATCTGCAAGGTAGTTCAGAAAGTGATTCCAGATGGAAACTGCCTGCATGAGTGAGGTAAATGTCTTTATATGCTGAAACAGTGGCTTTAGTAGTATCAAGCACGTCAGCTCCCATATAAACAAGCATTGCAAGGTTCTCGGGAAGGCAGATGTTCGGAAGGTATAATGCTGTATCGTCAGGAGTATTGTGTTTCAGGTCAATAACTCTGTCCACCAATGCTCTTGCATTGTTTTCAAAGACTCCTGCTCCCTCAAGTATATACATGTCAGCAGCTTTTGTATCTCTTCCTTTGCGGTATACTCTTCCTGTAGCACCCCCAGTTGTTATGAGCTTTTTCAAGGCTTCCGGTATGCAGTCAGGAGCATCAGGTGCAAGACACATATGAGGTAATATGATCAGCTTATTGTCTCCAATCTCTCTTCGAAGTTGATGTAATCTCTGCTCAGCGTTTTCCATATTGCCAATTTCCCACATGGACCCAGTATTCACGATCATTCCCATGTTTTCGTTGAGCATTTCAGTTTTCAGGATGCAGGGAGTTTCGATAGTCCTGGCAAGGAGTAGCCTTCCTTTTCTTGCCGCGCCATCTCTCTGGTATACCTCAAAGTATTGTGTCATTATTTGTAGGATACTGCATAGTTGAATGTAAATGTTTGGTCTATAATTCTATTTCCTGACCGATATCTTTAAATTCTGCCCACTTCTCTAAAGTCAAAGCTATGCTTAATGATGACCTAATTGAAAAAATGAGGAAGATAGTGGGTAAGGAAAATCTATCCACTGGTTCCTGTGAACTTTATTGTTATTCATCTGATGCTTCCCAGATCAGGGGTATGCCAGAAGTAGTTATCAAGCCTGTCAGCACTCTCCAGGTCTCAGATATCGTCAGAATAGCTTACGAACATAATATTCCAGTGACCGCCAGAGGGGCAGGCACAGGTCTGTCCGGAGGCTGTGTTCCTTTAGAGGGCGGTATTGTCCTTGATATGTCTGGAATGAACCGGATAGTGGAGATGGATTTTGATAATCTGCAGGTGGTAGTGGAACCGGGAATTGTCCAGGAAAAGCTAAATAAGGCGCTGGAGCCATACGGTTTCTTCTTCCCGCCAGATCCTGGAAGTTCTGCAATGTGTACTTTGGGAGGGCTGATCGCCAACAACGGTAGTGGTATGCGTTCCGTGAAGTATGGCACTACCCGCAGTTATGTGCTTGGACTTGAGGTAGTGATGGCAGATGGAAAAATTGTAAGAACAGGTTCCAAGACCATGAAAACTGTTGCAGGTTACTCTCTTACTGATCTTATGGTAGGTTCGGAGGGAACTCTTGGCATCATCACTCAGGCAATAATCAAGGTACGTGCCATTCCAAAAGAACGTTCTGTCATATTTGCTTCATTTGATAATCCTGAACTTGCAGGTAAGACTGTCGTGCGAGTTCTATCATCCGGAATCGTCCCTTCTGCATGTGAGATACTGGATTCCAACATAATCCGGGCTATCAATACCTATGATCCGAAAATAGGTCTTCCACTCGCCGGTGCCATCCTTCTTTTTGAAGTCGATGGTACCGAAGCTGAAGTAAAGGAAGGTGTCAATCTCATAGTAAAAACGTGCGAAGGTTTGGCATCGGGTATCAGGACTGCTTCTGACAAGAAGGAAAGGGATGAGATATGGGCTGCCCGCAGGCTGGCAGGTGCAGCTATTTCACGCCTGGATCCTATGCGGACCAGGGTATATGTGGGTGAGGATGTTGGTGTCCCCATAAAAGAAATACCCAGGATGTTGCGTAAGGTGGATGAGATTTCCAAAGAGTTCAAGCTGCCTATCATGACCTACGGTCACATCGGAGATGGCAACCTGCATACAGGTATGTGTATAGACATGCTTAGCGATGAAGACTGGATAAAACTTAATGCTGCTGCTGATAAGATCCATCGTACTGCTATTGAGATCGGTGGAACGGTCACTGCGGAACATGGTGTGGGCAGTGCAAGATCTGAATATATGCGTCTGGAACTGGGTAACGCGCTGGATGTCATGATAGCGATCAAGAAGGCCCTTGATTCCAAAGGAATACTTAACCCCGGGAAAATGGGGGTGTGATATGTCCAATCTTGATCTGAGATCGATCCTTAAATGTGTACGTTGTGGCACATGTAGGTCAGTATGCCCTGTTTTTGAACAGATGGGCTGGGAATCATCAAGTTCCAGAGGCCGTATGCTTGTTGCTCATGGTATTTATCATGGTCTGGTGGCAGACCAGGACGTGTTAAATAGTCTTAATACATGTACCACCTGTGGACTATGCGAGCAGATGTGTCCTTCAGGTGCTTCTCCTTTGCAAGTGATACAAGATACCCGTCATCAGCTTGTGCTCAAGGGCAGGATGACGGATGCTCAGGCCGCACTGCGTGATGAGGCTACATCAAAAGGTAATCCTCTTGGAGAAACACAGTATCGTCATGCCTGGCTTGAAAACACCGCAGACATCAAAGAGCATGCTCCTTATGTCTTCTTTGTAGGTTGCCTGGGGGCTTACAGGTATCCGGAACTTACACGCAGAACCTTTGACCTGCTTAAGAA
>NZ_JBFYLB010000134.1:0-5783 GCF_041305605.1 Methanomethylovorans sp. | reverse complement strand
GCTTCTTTGGTTTGGTTTACAGCCTTGCCTACAGTTTGATTTATATTTTGTCCTACCGTCTCTTTTGTCTGGTTTACTTTCTCTCCCACAGTCTCTTCTACGGTCTTGTCCGTACATCCGGAGATTGCTACCAGGCCTGCAACCAACAATCCCATTAATAAAAAGCTGAGCATTTTCTGCAAAGTCATCACCTACTTTGTCCTAATTGTAATCCAGAATAAATGAACCTGTTGCCAGCTTTGGAATATGGTTTGAGAATAATCCTCTTGATTATTTCCGAATATGCTTCAGAATAAAGATTATTTTCCACCATTCTGACAACTTCCAGGATCGTGAGACTGATTTGGCGGAGTCGCTTTCCCTCTGACAAGAGATGCGAATATACCCACGATACAGAAGATGGTGAACAGCATAAATGCATAGTGCAGGCTTGCAATGAACTGAGGATAATATTCGGGTGTTATCTCCACAGGACCGGTAACAACTGCAAAGATCATCATAGCAATGCCCATCGAAAGCATCTGTCCAAGAAGTCTCATAGTTCCGTTCATCCCGGATGCTACGCCATAGAACCTCTTATCTACCGAGCTCATGATAACATTGGTATTGGGTGATGAGAAAAACCCAAACCCGATACCAAGCAGTACGAGAATGCAGACTATGTACCAGATGGCTGTTGTCTCTGAAACGAAGGTCAGGAAAAAAAGACCGGTTGCAGTGAGTGCCATTCCCGCAGATGCAATGAGACGCGGTTCTATACTGTCCGAGAACCTGCCAGCGATAGGGGAGACCATAGCCTGAAAAATCGGCTGAGCTACCAGGATCAATCCGGCATGTTCAGGTGTGAAACCCTTTGTGTACTGCAGATCAAGACTCAGGAGAAATGTCACTGCATAAGTTGCACTGTAATTAATAAGTGCTGAAAGGTTCGAAAGAGCAAAAACACGGTTCTTTGTCAGAAGATTCATATCAAGTACAGGGAACCTTATGCTTTTTTCGTACAGGATAAAGATAATTGCACCAATAATTCCTGCTGCCAGAAGAAAAGTACCGTTTATATTCGGAAGCAATGAGAAACCATACATTACAGAAACTACTGCCAGACCGTAGATAATAGACCCAGTCAGATCGAATTTTTCTCCCCGGCACTCGGCCCATTCGCCTTTAAGTTTCCAGAGAATGAGAAGAATTGCTGCCATACCTATGGGAACATTTACAAAGAAGATACTCCTCCAGCCGAGATGCTGAGTCATTATTCCACCAAGGAAAGGACCGGTGGAAAGTCCTATGTAAACAGCAGTGATATAGATACCCAGGGCTTTTCCACGTTCTCCCGGAGGATAAACAGAAGTAACTATAGCAACTCCCGTCCCGAAGATCATGGCACTTCCAAGACCCTGAACGACCCTGATCGCGATCAGCATCTCTGTGGAAGGAACCATTGTCATGGCCAGGGAAGCGAGGCTGAAGATCGTTATGCCATATAGAAAAACCTTTTTTCTGCCGTAGATATCAGCTATTTTTCCGAATGGGACAAGGAACACTGCTGAAGAAAGGAGGTACGCAGTGGCAACCCATGAAAGAGAGATAGCATCCATGTGGAATTCCGCTCCTATCGTAGGCAGCGCAATATTTACTGCCGAACCATCAAAGGGAGTGATGAATCCGGCAAGTATCGCGATCATAAGGACAATTTGTTTTTCGGAGTTACGTGCAGATTCAGAAGGAGTTTGACATATCTCCGAAACTTCAGAAGAGGATACTGTATTTTCAGCAGATGGCCCGGAACCACTTATTTTTTTCACCATGTGTATCACTGATCAGCAATCTTATCAGCCACTGAAAGTATGCAGAAGATGGTAGAAGTTGCTGCTTAATTCGAGCGCAACTCCAAATACCACCTCTTATTAGATCCACCCGAATAATCGCTGAAAAAGTCCAGCTTCTTTTACCTCTATCGGGACCTGTAAGGTATTTGAATATTTGATGTCGCCTTCCAGGGTTTCGTATCTCACGACAGTATCGATACCATAGACCTTAGACACAGCTTCACTATCTGCCTTAATTTTGATCTTTGCAACAGCCGTGCTGCCAGGAGTCATAGTAGATATAAATGCTACACTATCTGTTGTGCTCAGAGGGTCGGACGGATTGGCTATAACCTTTACGTTCTTTGCCTCTTCTTCACCAGTATTTTTGATCTCTATGATCAGCACTTCCTCTCCGCCGGGAAAAAGACTGCCTGTAGTACTTACGATCTCAAAATCGGCCTGATCTTTTACTATGATTTTTAATGTCTGGTTCTGGACCATCATTCCATACCAGCGGTTCACATCATAAGTCTGAGCAGTGGCATCCGGACCCATGACCTGCACATTTTTCTGGTAATCATATGAAAGGTTCAGATAAAGGTTGTATTCCCCAGCCTTTGCATTTTTATCAATCTTTATATCGAATTTTGCTGGTGAGAGAGAGTTCTGTCCACTTTTTATGGAACCTATCCTCTGGCTTACTGATTTTACCTCGATGGGACTTCCGGGATCAGCTGAAAGAGAAGCTACTATCCCGGTAGCATCCACTACAGCACTCTCCAGCTTCATTTCTGTCTGAGCACCATAGATCTCATCCGCATCTTCGGGAGTCCTATCATTCTCAAATCCGAAAAGTTTGCCATTGTTCATCAGATCAATATTCAAAGTGATTGTCTGACCTCTATCAAATTCATTGCTACCGATGATAGTAGCACTTATGTCAGGACTACCATCTACATTGTAGTAATTTTCTCCAAAATCGAAGCTCTGAGATACACTATAAGCGCTCAGAGTATCATAGGCTCCTGCAACGCCTGAGATCAAGATCAATATGGAAACGAATATTGCCATTTTCTTCATTTTATGCCTCCCTCCTGAAAAGATGGACACCTGCTGTGAAAGTAATAAGTGCAAAGAGCAAGAGTATTACCAGATCTGTAGATATAGCGCTCAAACCCTGGCCCTTGATCATTATCGTGCGCATAGCATCGTTCGCATAGGTCAAAGGCAGTAAATAAGCGATATAACGCATCCAGTCCGGAACCGAACTCAGTGGGAAAAATACGCCAGTGATGAACATGGACGGAAGAGTGACGAGCATGTTTAGCTGGAAGAAGGATTCCATATCATCAACTCTTGTCGACATGACTATCCCCATACCTACTCCACCAAGGGTGAATATAATGAGTACCAGAGCAACAAGGAACCAGCTGCCATTCATATGGAACCCTACAAGGAAATAGGCTGCAAGTATTAGAATTACAGCTCTGCCTAATTGCATTATAAGTTGATATATCGTTTTTCCGAGAATCACCGCTCTCTTGCTGACAGGCGTCATCAGCATCCGGACAATTGTACCATCTTCTTTTTCTCCTGCAATAGCAGAACCTGTGGTAGCTACAGAACCCATAAAAACAGTAAGGGCTATAACAGCTGGCGTCAGGAAATCCAGGTATTCAAGATTACCATAAATATTTGGAACATTTAAAGAAACTAAGCCAGCTTTTGCGAATAATTGCCTCATGAAATTTGTGATTATGCCACTTGTGGTAGTGTCTGAAGAATCAGTCAAAAGAGTAAGGGCAACACTTTCATTTTTAGCTAGTTTATCACTATAATCTGAAGGGATCAGTAGAACAGCTTTATACACACCTGCATCGATCTGACTCTCGGCTTTCGATCGTGACATGTCCTTCGCATAGGTTATGGAGAACATCGGCTCTCCATTGTACTTGCCAGTATAGCTACCGATCTGTTGAACAAGGGAATTTGAAGCTGTACCAGTATCATCGTTGATGATGAGAATGGGAGCATTCTTTACAGTACCACCCATGCCGTAGCCAAAGAAAATGATCATGATAATTGGAAATAGTATTAAAGGGATCAAAAGTGCCTTCTTTCTTGAAAGAAGCTTGAATTCCTTTATCGTTATTATCCACGCATGCTTTAGTTCGGTCATTATCGCCATTTAATCACGCACCTCTTCTCCGGTCAAGTGCATAAATACTTCTTCAAGATTTGAACTTCCTGAGATTTCCTTTAAATTTGCAGGGGTATCCAGAGCTACCATTTTACCTAAGTTCATTACAGCAACCCTGTCACATAGGTTATCAGCCTCTTCCATGTAATGAGTTGTGAATATCAGAGTCTTTCCTTCTCCATTGAATTTTTTGGCAAGTTTCCAGATAGCCTGCCTGGTCTGCGGATCAAGACCTGTTGAAGGCTCGTCCCAGAATATGATCTGAGGCTCGTGCAGCACTGCACAGATAACGGAAAGACGTTGCTTCATGCCGCCTGAAAAGCCTCCTGTAAAACGATCTGCATGGTTTTCGAGACCTACAAGTTTTAAGTAGTAATCTATTCGCTCGTCCATGAGATTTGTTGGTACATTATAGAGTTTACCCATAAATTCCAGATTCTCTCTGGCTGTAAGATCTGAATAAAGACTGAGCTTCTGAGGGACGATACCTATAATAGGTCTGATCTTGTCGTCCTCTTTATTAACATCAAAACCCGCGACTTTTATACTGCCGCTTGTAGGCTTTATTAAAGTGGTGAGCATGGAAAAAGTAGTGGATTTGCCAGCTCCGTTAGGTCCTATCATACCAAAAATCTCTCCCTTACGTACATCGAAACTTACGTGCTCTACTGCAACTATTTTCCTTCCTCTCGAATGAAAGATCTTAGCAAGATCCCTGACCTCAATAATTGTTTCCACTTACTCACCTGTGCTCCTCTATCTTCAGGACACCTTTTGTAAATAGGTCAATAAATCCCTCAAATTCTTTATCTTCTTCAACCTCGACATACCCTCTTAACAAGGAGGTGTAAGCAGAAAAACTTATAAAAGTCAGCGCTGCTGATCTAGGATTTACATCACGTATTTTTCCACATTTCATTTGAAGCTCAAAGTATTCGGTTAGGCGAGACAAATTCATTTGAAAAAAAGATGATAGGATCTCAGCAACCTCAGGCCTCCTCCTTCCTTCCTCTATCAACATGAACATAAACATACGATGCTTGCAATCTTTTTTCTTATCAGTCATTATTTTTTTAATTTGTCTGCCTAATGTAGAAAGATCCGTTTCAATATCTGAATCTGAATTTACAGTTAGTAGAGAATCAAATTCCGGAGCCCTGTTCTTGATCAGAACCTCTTTCAGCAGATTCTCTTTTGATTGGAATTTTCTAAAAAGGGTCACTTCGGCAACATTTGCCTCTTCCGCGATCCTGCGGGTAGTTGCACCAGAGTAACCCTCGCTGGCAAACACCTTCAAAGCAGCGTCCAATATCTTTTGTTCTGCATCCATCTGGTAAGTAAGTAGTTACTTACATATATATAATAGTTTTGAACAGTTTGATGTGTAAGAAGTAAAGAAGAAGAGAACTATTACTCAGTACTGAGATTAACAGGTGAGTAAACTAATAATGTGCAATTATTCATACCGTTATTTTACCAAGTAGCAAGTACATTTATTAAGTATTAACTTCAATTAAACTAACATAAGATATATATTATTGAAACGTTGAGTATATCGAAAAGTCTCATCGAAAAACGGGTGAACATGATGCCGACTCTAGAAGAAGTAAAAACGCATATCAGACCTTTAGAAGGAGCTAGCAGGTTATTGGAACGCAAAGAAATAAAAGAGTTGCCGGGTATTTTAGAGGAAGGAGAGATCATTAAAAGACTGGTCCAAGGTTCCTATGGACGTAGAGATGGAATACTGGTAGCAACAAATGTCAGACTAA
>NZ_JBFYLB010000133.1:0-6871 GCF_041305605.1 Methanomethylovorans sp. | reverse complement strand
TCAACCCTGAAACAGGGGACAATGTCCACATCGAATCCTCTGTATCTCATATTTATGTAAGGATGCTCAGCATAACGTTCTTCAAAACTCTCCGATTCTTCAGCTATCTTTCTGGCAATGGTCAGTCCGTTTTTTTCGAGTTCTTCCCGGCTGGCATTTCCGGGGAACATAATAAATATATCCAGGTCATGTGTGCCCGATATCCACGTATTTCTGGCAGCAGATCCCACAAGGTTTGCGGACACATCTTTCAAACCCATTGAACAGGCTACGTATTCTACTTTTTTGATAAGCAATTCTGCTATCTCTTTCAGATGAGCTCTTTCTTCAGGTTTCGGGCTTATCTTTTCCAGAACGGCTTCCTTCAATTCTTTAAATGCATCGTTTTCCATAAAAGCCACTTTGTGTCCTATGAGGCTGCTTATGTTGTTCTTGCAGTTATAATTTCTGGAGTGGTGTTATCTCAATACTACAATTATTGTTTCAGGTCATTAGAAGTCTTTGAAAAGTGAAACAAATATTATATATTTATTTATATTATAATGTTCATATCGTTTCAAGAGGAATAGCTATGAAGAAAAACGATCTTTTAATGTTAATTATCTTTTCTTTGATGTGTACATCTGGTACTGCCTTTGCAAATTCGTCGGTTCCTATTCAGGAATCAATAAATCCTGATTTCGTGGCACACTTCACAACACAGGCTCAAAGTATAGACATGTCAGGAAGTGATGAGGTAACTGCTACAGGCCAGTTACCAGACACAGTTGATTTCTCTTATGTTGATTTCTCTCCTTTGGCGCTAACGCTGGATACTTATGTCGCGTATTATGATCTCAGGACTCAGGAAAAGGTTACTTCTGTAAAGGACCAGGGTTCATGTGGTTCATGCTGGGCCTTTGCATCTTATGGTTCTCTTGAGTCAACTCTTATGCCAGGTCAAAATCTTGATATGTCGGAACAGAATCTGAAAAACCTGCATGGCTTCGACGTAGATCCATGTTATGGTGGAAATGCGCAGATGGCAACTGCTTACCTTGCCAGGTGGGATGGTCCAGTACTAGAGTCCAAAGACCCATACGATCCATTTAATACTTCTTCCCCTTCGGTAAGCGCTGTTAAACATGTGCAGGAAGCTATTTTCCTTCCGACGAGGAAATCATCACTTGACAACGATGCTATCAAATGGGCTCTTCAGCAATATGGAGCGGTATATGCTTCCATGATATGGTCCGATCCATCCTATAATTCTAACAATTATTCTTACTATTACACCGGCTCTTCAACTTCTGGGGGGCATGGTGTCACTATAGTAGGATGGAATGATAGTTTTGACAGTAAAAAGTTCTCTCCCGCCGCTCCGGGCAATGGGGCTTTCATCGTAAAGAACAGCTGGGGTGATTCCTGGGGAGAAGATGGCTATTTCTATGTTTCATATTACGATTCCAGTTTTGGAAAAAGAAATACCAATGCCGTTTTCACAGCTGAACAGGTAAATAATTACGATAACATCTATCAGTACGATCCCCTTGGCTGGACAGCATCCGTGGGCTACGGAGATACTGTGGTATGGGGAGCAAACGTGTATACCGCCACATCGGATGAAATACTGGAAGCAGTATCATTCTATACTACCAGTTCAGCTACCAGCTATCAAGTATTTATTTATACGGACCCTGCTTCCGGTCCGCTTGGGAACTTGAAAAGCAATGTTTCAGGCACTTTTGCTCATCCCGGTTACCATACTGTAATCCTGGATGACCATGTGGACCTTACCACAGGCCAGAAATTCTCTGTGGTTGTCAAATTAACTACTTCAGGATATGGATATCCTCTGGCCATGGAAGTACCCTTGCCTTATCTTTACAGCAGTACAGCAACATCAAATGCCGGGGAGAGTTACATTGGTGAAAATGGCCAGGTATGGGAGGATATCACGTCAGCGTTCTCCAATGCCAATCTCTGTATAAAGGCGTTGACATCAGATGCTGTCTCAATGCCGGTGATGAACTTCGATACCGGTAAAACTTACTTCAATATTAGTGCTGCAGTGAAGGACCCATTAACACTTAAAGGACATACTATCCTGGTGGATCCAGGAACACTTCAGGATAATGTGCGAGTAAACAAAGAGCTTACTATAAGGTCTTTCACAGGTAACCCTAATGGTACTGTAGTGAAAGCACTCAATCCAGCAGGACACGTTTTCTATGTGACGGCCTCCAACGTTTCGATCTCGGGCTTTAATGTGACCGGTTCGCTTACCAACAAAGGTATTTACTTAGATGGAGCACAAGGTGGTAGTGTTTATGACAACATTGTTACCAGCAATAATTATGGTATATATGTCCGCTCATCTGTGGATGTAGATGTTATAGGCAATGAAGTAACAGGTAACAACGCAGGTATTCTTCTTAGCGGTTCATCTAATTGCAATGTTTCAGATAATGAAGTTTATACCAATGTGGGTCAGGGTGTGTATCTGCTTGGTGCATCAGCCTGTGTCGTAAATAATAACACGCTCAATTCCAATCTGCAAGGTGTAAGGCTGGATGACAGTGTGGATAACTATCTTACAGGTAATAATGTCAGTGCAAGTACTTATGGAATATTGCTGCTATCCTCTTCTTCTTTTGATGCGGTTTCAGCTAATATGGCAAGGGATGGTTCACAAGTTGCTTTTATGGAACTATCAAATGCGAGCTCAGTGGGATCGGATCTGACGCTGCTGAGATTGGATGGGATCACTCCCAGGTCTACTCATGGTAATGTTCTGGATGGCAATACAATTCGATCCAATATTTACGGTATATTTTCAAAATATTCGGTTTACAATAATATTATCAATAACACTTTGTATTCTAATGATCAGGGTATTCATTTTATTGATTGTTCTTTCAGCACCATCCAAAACAACACTCTGGACTCCAATTCGTTAGAAGGCATCTACATGTTAACATCTGACGATAATATTGTGAAGGACAATCATGTCATACAAAATAATGTAGGTATTCGCCTTCAGTCAGGCAATGGAAATATCCTGGATACTAATTTAGTACGATCTAACGGCTATGGGTTCTTATTGCGATCTGCCACTGATAACACTATTTCCAACAATAATGTATCTTCCAACAACCAGGGGATATATCTTGTCGACTGCTCTTCCAGTACTGTCTTGAACAATACTGCCAGCCTTAATGTTTATCAAGGTATCTATCTTGTAGCATCTAATGGTAATTATGTTAAAAACAATCATTTGATACATAATAAAGCAGGTATCCGTCTCGAGTCGAGCAATAGCAATGTACTGGATGAAAATATAGCAAGATCCAATAGTTATGGCTTCCTATTGCAATCTACCGGTGAGAACACTATTTCCAACAATACCTTGTCCTCTAATAATCAGGGCATTTACTTTATAAACAGTTCTTTTAGTACTGTTACTGCAAACTTGGTAAATGGCAATAGTTTACAGGGTATTTACCTCCTTACATCCCATAACAATATCATTGAGTATAACCAGGTGCTAGAAAACAAACAGGGTATCCGTCTCCAGTCCAGTAATGAAAACATTATAGATGGCAATTATCTGCAGAAGAATAGCTATGGTGCTTTCCTGCTTTCCAGTGACAATAATTCCATTCTTACAAATGTTGCAAAAGACAATGAAATAGGTGTAGGTCTAAGTCTTTCAGATATTAACATGCTGGTGGACAATGAAGTTCGCAATAGTACTAGCTCTGGGATATATTTGGATTCTTCAGGCTACAATGACATTGTTTCTAATCAGGTAGCATACAACAAATATGGGATACGCTTGTATAAGAGTACCTATAACACACTTCAGGAGAACGGGCTGATCTACAATAAGTATGGTTACCTAGCGCAGTTGGCAGATAACAATATGTTAAAAACCAACAATGTTTCACTCAATGAATGGTATGGTATATATCTGCAATCTTCCGGTTCGAACCTTGTCTACAACAACATGTTCAACAATGTTAAGAATGTTGCCAATGATGGGTCGAATACCTGGAACATCACAAAAAGTGCAGGTACAAACATAGCAGGTGGTTCATATATCGGAGGGAATGTATGGGCTTCACCAAAGGGAACAGGTTTCAGCCAGACAGCTACAGATACAGATCAGGATGGGATATGCGACACGACGTATAATGTTGCAGGCAGTTCTTTTGACTACCTGCCTCTTTACTTTAAGTGAGTGTAAAAGTTAGAATAAATGACAAAAAGAGGACTGATCTTCAGAATAGTCCAATGTTCTCTTTTTTGATCACATGGTTATAATTTTTGTATCCAAGAATATCTACTATCTGGTTGGTATGCTGACCTTTTATCTTTGTCAGTTCACTTGACGAGTAATCAGTGATTCCTTTTGCAAAGATTTCCCCGTTAGATTTTATTTCAATAATGTCTCCTCTTCGGAAATCACCGTTTACATTGGTTATGCCAGAAGGTAAGAGGCTCATGCTATTTTTTATAGCTTCTTTTGCTCCCTCGTCAACTTCAACTGAACCGCAGGATCTGGATAACAAGATCCATCGTATGCGGTTCTTGTGTACTTCTTTATTCGCCAGGAGCAGTGTACCTATTTCCTCTCCATCCAGCAATCTGAGGAGGATGTCTTTTTCTTTGCTGCTGGCTATCATTGTATGACAACCTGCAAGGCCGCATATCTTGGCAGCCATTATCTTTGTTCTCATGCCTCCCACACCTTTAAGGCTTGTCGGATTTCCTCCGTAGCTTTCTACTTCGGGTGTAATCTCTTCTACGAGGTGAAGCAGTTTAGCACCATGATTGTTGTGTGGGTTCTTATCATAGAGCCCATCAATATCCGAGAGTATTATCAGAAGATCTGCTTCCGTCTTGCTGGCAACCATGGCAGAGAGCTTGTCATTATCTCCAAAAGTGGCCTCTATCTCATGTACGCATATAGGGTCATTTTCGTTGATGATGGGGATGACACCATAACTAAGCAGGGTGTGCATGCTGTTCCTAAGGTTAAGGTATGTTAGCCTGTTGGAAAAAGATTCGTATGT
Source organism: Methanomethylovorans sp. (assembly GCF_041305605.1). Lineage (GTDB taxonomy): Archaea > Halobacteriota > Methanosarcinia > Methanosarcinales > Methanosarcinaceae > Methanomethylovorans. The sequence continues at coordinate 1,814 of NZ_JBFYLB010000133.1, read as the reverse complement.
AAGGAGCAATTGGGCGACCTTCAGTCCATACTTATTAAAGGCCTTACTCCATTCCTGCATGAGTATGCTCTGTCCCACAGCGGCTGCAGCCTGTCTTACAGGTATTTCCCGTGGTCTTGAGTCAAGATCAAGCACGTCAACGCCAAGTCCAATGGAGCCAGAACTTACTATTGCTACTTTCTTGCCGGCATTATGGAGTTTAGAAACCTGTGAAGCTATGGAGTCTAAAAAAGTAGGGCTAAGTTTACCTTCATCCTGGTTTATGGATGTGGTGCCTATTTTTACTACAATTTTGTTTATATCGCCTAAAAGCTCTTTCCTGTTACTCAAGAACATTGCCTCTGCATAATTTATTTTTCTTTTATCACATCGGATAGTAATTTATCTAATTTTCTATGAGTGAATTTCTTTGCTGACGGGCCGGCATAGTCAGCAACTTTATCTCCATTTCCTATGAGCACATATTTGTATATCATAAGTCCTTCCATGCCTACCGGTCCTCTGGCATGGATCTTGTTAGTGCTTATGCCTACTTCTGCTCCTTTACCGTATCTGAAACCATCAGCAAATCTTGTGGATGCATTTATCATAACACTGGAAGAGTCTACAAGGTCAGAGAATTTTTTCTTTTTCTTCTGGTTCTCGGTAACAATGGCATCGGTATGGTGGGAGCCATATATATTTATATGCTCAATGGCCTCTTCTATCGAACTCACCAGCTTTATGGAAAGAATAAGGTCGTTGTACTCGGTACTCCAATCTTCTTCCACGGCACGTACCAGATTTTTAATGAAATCTATATGTTCCAGTATCGCAAAAGATCTTTTGTCGCAGCGCAATTCCACGCCTGCACCTTCAAGCATTTGAGCCATTTTAGGCAGGAACTTCTCTGCTATCTTTTCGTGTACCAGTAATGTTTCCATGGCATTGCAAACTGCTGCATACTGCACTTTTGCATCAAAGCAGATCGTATATGCTTTTGCCAGATCAGCCTCGTCATCGACGTATACATGGCAGATACCATCCGCATGACCGAGTACAGATATTTTTGTATTATCCTGAATGAACTTTACAAATGCGTTAGAGCCTCTGGGTATAAGCAGGTCGATGTAGGCGTCCATAGCAAGTATATCCATTACTTCTTCCCTGGTTTCCATGAGCTGGAATGCTCCTTTTGGCATTCCCTCTACTTTCTCGATTGTTTCTACCAATACATTGAAGATAGCCCTGTTTGAGTTAAGTGCCTCGCTTCCACCTTTGAAAACAGTAGAATTCCCGCTCTTAAGACAAAGTGCCATGATCTGGGGAACAACGTCCGGCCTGGATTCAAATATTACTCCTATCAGACCAATAGGGCAGCTTACCTGATAAAGCTCCAATCCATTATCAAGCTCCAGAGAATCCATCGTCTTGCCAACAGGGTCTTCGAGCTTTATGACGTCCAAGATGCCAGCTATCATGCCATCTATTTTACTGTCGCTAACCTTTAGCCTGTCTACCATCGCCTGGGAAAGTTCACCTTTTCTCTGAGCTTTTTCAGCGGCTTCCAGATCTCTCGCATTAGCTGAAAGTATGGCTTGCCTGTTAATGTCCAGTGCATTTGCCATTTCCTCAAGTGCACGGTTCTTTTTATCCGTGCTCACACTTGCAAGTGTGATAGATGCTTTTTTAGCTTCGATCACCTTTGCTTCTATCTCTGTAACCATGAATCGAACCACCTGAGCTTGTTTCTATAAGAGGGGATGTATCATTTTATCAGACTATATACTAACTGATATTGCAATTAGTTCTTAAGCCTTATACTTATCGATTAT
>NZ_JBFYLB010000132.1:0-41119 GCF_041305605.1 Methanomethylovorans sp. | reverse complement strand
CTGAACACCGGGCTTCTTACCTCCACGGTGTTTACAGAAGCTGCTGCACTTGCAGATGAAACGAATACTGCCATCAGCATAAGTGCAGCAATTGTTACTGCTGCGAATTTACTCATTATTTTCCTCCGTTAGTTTATGTATATCTAAGAGTGAGGATCATTGGATTAGAACGCTTATGCGCCCTCAGACCTTCATCAGGAGAACATTAAGTTCGCCCATTGACGAAGTTCTCATCATCACCCTCTTAATCCCGTCATATTGGATTACAAGAGCCTATTAATTAATTTCCCTTTTAAATCTTTTGTGGTCTCAAATGGGGTATTATTCGCGTCGCAATGGCAAGTATCGATGTATTTAACGGGAAATGTCGAACTCCAACATGCATATCCTCTCAAACAACGACAAGCAAGAAAGTCTATTTAATAGATTGTCGAATAGATTAAAATATGATTATGTTAGATATCATTATCATTATGATTATCTCAATACATTTATATCTTCCGAGATATATTATAAGTACCAAAGATTAAGTACAAAACGAGGCGAAACGCAAGATGTTTGATGGAGCTGTATCTGAAGAGATAAAGATGGAAGAAGGCCCGAACAGAGTTAGGACCGGTATACCCGGCTTTGATGAACTTTGTGGCGGAGGACTTATAAGGGACAGAACATATTTGATTTCGGGCACATCTGGAGCCGGAAAAACAAATTTCTCCATCCAGTTCATATATAATGGTATCACAAAATACGGAGAAAACGGGATCATAGTAGCAACCGAGGAAAGACCTGAGCAGATACGTGAGAACGTGCTCAAGTTCGGCTGGAACCTTGAGGAACTGGAAGAAGAGAACAAACTTGCTATAATAGATGCCTGTTCTACAAAGATCGGCATACCTTCTCAGGAGAAATATGTGGATATCCGCCCATTTGACATCCGTTCCCTTATGGACCAGATAATTACCACCCAAGAGGAGATCAATGCACGAAGGGCTCTTGTAGACTCTACGACATCTATAAGTTTCTATTTGCAAGATCCAGCAAAGATCCGTGTAGAGTTGCTCAAGCTCAGTACCACACTTGAAGTGATCGGACTTACTTCCATGATGACCTGTGAAGTAATAGACGAATCAAGCCCCTCAAGGTTCGGAGTTGAGAATTTCGTTACTGATGGAACCATTGTTTTGTACTATAAAAGGCATGAGAACGTGCGCATGCGCAGCTTGGAAATATATAAGATGCGCGGATCAGATCACAGCAAAAAGATCCACCCCTACGAGATCGCACCTGATGGTTTTGTGATCCATCCGCATGAAGAAGTATATTCAATGTTCTGAAACTAGATATCAGGATAAGTCCCTTCATTACCGCATTCAACACATTTATAAATCACAAGTTGCCTTCCGAAATTATCCTGCCTTTTAATGGCAGGATACCTCCATCTGTTCATTTTTCCTTCACATAGTGGACATCTGTAAAGCATTATATCACCTGGAAGTCCCATACAGAGACCTCGTAAATATAATGTGTTGTATATATTTAGTTTTAACCCCGGTTGAAGTATAATAGTGCGACTTTTATACTATATCTAACTCCAAAACTTGACCTGCCTGGACAGCACTCTCCGAAACATCGATCTCTTTGGAAGACCGGCTTTTATCCCCGATGATAGTGTATGGAACAACTGCGTAAGTTGATGAATTATTACCCTGAGTTGAGTAAGCAAGGACAAGGCTGTAAGTACCATTATCATCTGCAACTGCAGAATTATAATAATCAAACTCCCTTCCTTCATTACTGATAAGACTGGTTGCCCCGTAAACTGTTTCACCGGGTTCGGCCTTGCCTGTCACCGTCACTCCACGCACGTATTCGAACACTTTGACATATTTAACTTCCGGGTCCTTGGTAACAGTGGTATTGGATTCATACAGCAAGCGATAGTGACCGGAACCACTGCCATCATAAATATGTAACTTAACAAGCATTGAGTTCTTGAACTTGTCATTCTCTACTTTCGTGGTTACTGTAGATGAACCTTTGTTGACGGTTTCTTCGTCGAAGAAGCTATCATAATCCTCACCTGCAAGTTTAGCAATACTGAAGAATTTGCCCTTGACCATTGAGATATCTGTCAGTATATACTTTACGTTTCTTCTATCAAGTATACTTGATGCGTTTGTTTCATTCTGGGACAAGAAAAAGATAGCTACTTCTTGTACGCTGGGTTGGAAGTTATTGGTAACTACTGGCCTTTGGGACCTGTAGATGATCCAATTACCAAAGTCCCACCAACTGAGAACCCCATACTCAGGAGTCTGCAAGGGATCACTATAGTAAGAGGTCACCGGAGTGTTCTCCTTGAGCCAGTCCAGGCTTGCCTGCCAGTCAGAAGGCATAACAGATGGATTGGACACCGCAGCTACAGATATTAAAGTACCCGGCAGGAGTAACATCCCGAGTATCAGCACTAATGGCATATTGCTAGAATTTGCATTTACCTTTTTGTGCTTCCCTCCATGCTCTTTAACTGTCTTTGGCATCATCCATGAATGCAACTGACCCATAAGATAACCTGACATAACTGCCACATTGATCGATAGCAAGTACATAAAGCGTCTTTGAGAGAAGGCAAGTACAAAAACAATGATCGACCATATCACAAAGAAGGCGATTGTGGGATTTTTTGAAGGTTCCCCTTTCCGTAAGATAATAAGAAGAGATACTAGGGCAGACAGGAAAAACAGGCCGAATCCACCCCAAACAGACTGCAAAGTGAAACTTCCATACTGATCCCAGAACAGAGGTAAAGCTTCGTTGATAGTACTAAGGGTTTCATCAAGTCCTAACAGATAACCGATTCCCGCAGAGATGTTTGAGAAGAAAGTTGGCATCAATGACCTTAAACCAGTGATCCCAACTGCAATAAGGATAAGGATGGCCAACGGATAATGCCACCACTGACCCTTGTTACCTATAAGATTAGCTACTACCCAACATATCAACACAAAACCGAACATTGCCAATACGTAGAGTACATGGAACCATGAAACAAAAGCTGCACTCAACTCATACCCTTCCCTTACCATGATCAGTACAAAAGGGATGATAAATACAAGAGCAGCCAGATACATTACACAAGAGCTGAGCAACAAGTAAACTGAGGTTCTTTTAACCTTAAGGTCAAGAGCCAATTGTACAGGTACATACAATGCAAAAAGACCTATGAATATAGGTGAACCTGTCCATGTGAGGACAGAAAGAGCAAGCGTAATACCCGCCCCTATAGCATAAAACACTGAGCGGGACCGAACACATGTTATGAGTTCGCTTTTTGTTAATTTTCTGCAAAAATCAGAAGACGTACCTTCCTTAAGTGAGAAAATGAACAATGAAAAAGCTGTGGTCGATAGCAAGATCTCAGCAACATGATGGTCTGTTGCACCGAACATGGAAACCATGAGATGGATAGGCATTACTGCCAGGACCACTATACTGTAAAAACCTACCCTGCGGCCGAAAAGATTTGAAGCTGCAAAATACAAAGGTATCAAGGAAAGAGTTCCAAGGGCCACGGGAAAAAGTGCCGCAACCAGTTCAATGGTACTATTACTTGGATTGCCCATCCCAACGATTAATGCCAGCATGGAAGCCAGGACATCATAGAGAGGAGGCCAGCTTATGTCAAAACCCAATGGATAGTTGATGTAAGAATCAGACAGGAGATGACCCGGAAAATGCTGCGTAGTATAGAGGATACTTCTCATGTGATAGTAAGAATCATAACTTACAAAGGTCACCCTACCATCCGAGAAGAGAAAAGATAGTGGAAACAAACGTATGAGCAATGCAAAAAACATTACTAACAATATTTTAGTCCTGACAGAGAGAGAATCGATCTTACTCATCCTTTCATCCCTTTGATCCTACAGTGATTAATTAGTTGAGATATAAAGATATATAGTTTCATGGGACCAGCATTGTCCGCATTTTTTGAAGCATTGTAGACACATCAAATTCTTTAGCTCTTTTAATGCATGCTTCCCGATACTTTTGTGGGTCTGAAGACACTTCTTTGATAGCAGCAACAATTGAAAGTACTTCTGGTTCCACGAGCAAGCCTGTCACTTCATCTAACACAGTTTCAAGGTAACCCCCTTCTTTTACCGCAACCGTTGGTTTGCCTGACGCCATGGCTTCTATAGGAGTCATTCCAAAATCTTCATCAAGTGCTGTTGTAATATGCCCTTTACAGGTGGCATATAATTCAAGTAGTTTTTCCTCTGAAACACTTCCCATCAACGTTACATTTGCTGGAAGTCCCATCACCAATTTAGCTGCGTATCCCGATGCATGATCCCCTGTCGCATAACCTCCCACAATGATCAAATTTTGATCAGGCATTTCTCTGAATGCTTCTATCTGTAGTTCTACTCTCTTTTCAGGATAAAGCCTGTTCACAGACAGCCAGAAATCCCCATATTCTTTGTATTCGAACCTTGAAGTATCAACTGGAGGATAAATAATAACTGAGTCTCTGCCAAAATACCTTTGTATCCTTTTTTGAGTATTCATGGAATTTGTCACAATCTTAGATACGTGAGTAAGATAGTACTCAGAAACTCTCCGGTGAAAATGTACCCAAATGACAAATGGAAGAGAAACAAACACAGACTGGTTTTTACGGTAGACTTCATAGAGATCATAAAAAGCTCTTGTTGGTGTGTGACAATAGTAAACATTTGGTTTGTGCTTTTTCGCTGCAAAAAATGCCCAGTTACCTGAAAAAATAAAAAAATCGTACTTTTTGGAAAAATCACATGTTGCAAACTTAAAAGAAGCATCTATTTGTTTGAGAGGTGGTACTTTTAAAGTTTTCCCAATGCTTATGATCTTTACGTCCTCAAAACCCATTTTGGTTACAGAGTCCATGTCCACATCTGTAGTAATTACATCTGCCCCTAGTCCTTTTGCAAGTGTCAGAACCAATTTTTCCCCTCCTCCAATTGCTCCGATGTAGTCATGAAAAATAGCAACTTTCATTCCGATGCCTCATAAATATTGTTCCAATTTCAATAATGCTTCATTCCAATCATAATCTTTAGATTTCTGAAACGCAGCCTTAGACATGTTTTTACAACATTGATTACCCTCAAGTATTTTTCCCACTGCTTCCGCAATCTCCCTCTCTTCTAAAGACACAACAAACCCGTCAACTCCATCCTCAACCAGCCCTTGTGCCGCATTATACTTCTCTTTTACAGTTACCACAGGCACCCCGCAAGCAAATGCTTCTATTACAACCATCCCAAAACCTTCTCTCGAAGAAGGAAGTACAAAAACCTTTGAAGCTTTCATTTTTCCGATAAGAGAACTATAATCCTGAAAACCTACAAATTCAATGTTTGTGGAAATTCCCATATTATTTGAAAGTTCGATGAGTCCTGATTTTTCAGGACCATCACCCACAATGCAGCAAATGATATCAGGACGATTAACTTTTAGAACAGACACTGCCCTAAGTAGAAAATCGATATTTTTATCCTTAATAAGCCTCCCGGCAAAAATAACGTCATAGAGTTTTCCTTCCAACCCCGCCGAGGAATTGCCAACTTCTGCCTCGATCTTGGAGATCTCCTTAAGATCAATACCATTTGGGATAACTGTGATCTTCCCTTCAGGAACTCCCAGTGCTTCTAGCCTTTTTTTAGTCCATTTGGAAACCGCGATATTGTTTCCAGAAATTTTTGAGACTGCTTTTTCGATCAATATCCCAAAAAAACCTGCCTTACCCATATATTCGTACCAGTACTCACCCCATACTTCATGCCAAGTGTACACTACAAGGCTCTTATTTAAGACAGAAACAAGTTTTACTGTAAAACATGAAAAATAAGGAAATACACTTACATCAATAAGATCGAATTTCTCACGCCTGAGATGTGTAAACAGTCTTAAAGAGAAGATTAGTGCTACAGCAATAGACCTTCTTCCTTCCACATAAAGTTCCCTTGCTTTACAGACGCCATGTAGGAACATGCCCTCATATTCAATAACATCTGCACCTTCCCACCATTTGATCCCAAAAAGATGCACTTCGTGTCCCTTGGCAAAGAGGCGCTTACCCAGTTCATATATTCTCTTTTCAGCGCCACCTTTCACCCATGGATAAACTGCATCATATACAAGGGCGATCTTCATGATGTCACCTATCGGTGTCCATTCCCAGCATAAGGACACTTAGGAATATAGCTGTGAAGATCATTTGCAAGCCTATGGAACCGAATACCATGGCAAATATCGCTGTTTGTATCTGAAAAAGTGAACCATAGCCTGAACTTACCCATGATAAGACTACTTTCAGACCAATGAATATGCCTGCGAGCAAAAACACCATCCCTGAAAACAGTTCCACTTCAAGTGAATGATAGTCCATGATCTTTTTTATGAAAGAATTCTCCTTCACGTATAACCCATTTATGTACCCATAAGCACCCAGATAAAGGCCAGTTGCAAAGAACTGACTACCTATGACTGTCAGCATACTTGCCAATATGAATGAATGAAGCCTGGTTTCAGCCACATTGCCCATACGTGGCAGCGTGAACAGCAAGGCTGCCCCTACTATAAACACGAACATCCCCGGCACAAGCAGGAAAGAAACCGGGCGGTAAAGCATCATGAACCTAATATGCCTCCAGCCATCGTGTAAAGATCTGAGCTTGGAAGGAGAATCCCGCAGATCATAAGAGATAGGAACTTCCTTTATACGCAGACCTTTGTCTGCGGCTTCGATAACCATCTCTGAAGCTAATTCCATACCATGGCTTTTAAGGTTCATCTTTTCAAGCGCATCTCGGGTAAAAGCCCTCATTCCACAATGAGCATCTGAAATACTTGTACCAAACAGGACATTAAGTAACCATGTAAGGAAAGGATTACCTAAATATCGGTGTAACCATGGCATTGCACCTTTTTTTATGTTGCCTCTTAGCCTGCTGCCAATTACAAAATCAGCCTCTCCTTTCATTAGGATATCGAAGAACATGGGCAGTTCGTTGAGATCATAAGTGTTATCTGCATCTGCTATGGCTATATAGTCCCCTGTTGCCTTTGCAAGTCCTTTAAGATATGCATTCCCATAGCCCTTTACCGAGGTAATTACCACTGCACCCATGGACCTGGCTATTTCTGCAGTTCGGTCCGTAGAGTTATCCACCACAATTATTTCACCTTCGACACCTCTGATCTCAAAAAAGGACATAGCTTTCAGTATGCAGGTCCTTATAGTGGATTCCTCGTTCATGGAGGGCATTACAATGGAAACCCTTGGCATGCATTCTCATATTACTTACCATTACATAATATTTGTCATATCATTTAGCTGTAAAATGATACTTTAATCCGGCTGCTTATTTTTTAGAACTATGAAAATATTAAGAAAATATAAGTATTAGTCTATCTGTATTGATATACAGAATGGACGAGCTGAAAGAACTGGTATTTGGTATCCGAGGAGTTGACGAAATCATCGGCACTCTGAAATCACCATCGACTATATTATTAGCGGGAACTACAGGTGTCGGTAAGACAAGTTTTTGCCTGCAGATGCTTTCCCATGCTGCAAAAAATGGAGAGAAGACACTATATATACCATTTACAACAGAATCGCCTGAAAAGTTGAAGATGTACTTTTCCAGAATGAACTTCTTTGATAGTAGGATTCGCATTCATCCCATAAATCGTTCCATATCCGAAAAGGACCCTTTGAGTACATTGATAGACATAGGAAATGTGGTTGGCTCCTCAAAACCTGATAGAATAGTCCTTGACCCTGTGACACCCCTTGGTTTTGGATTCATAGAACCTGAAAAAAGAAGGTTTTTCTATACACTTGATTCCATGATACAGGAATGGAAAGCACTTGTAGTCCTTACCGGAGAAATGCTGAAAGAGGAGTTGCATGACTCAGTAGTAAGCCACTTAGTTGATGGCATAATATACCTTTCAAGGGAAGATAATGGTTTAAGGGCTGGCAACTTCCTGGAAGTCCTGAAACTGAGAGGAATGGACCCTCAAAAGAATACTGAAAATATATACAGAAAATATCGTTACAGGATGAGTACCGAAGGATTCAGCATGATATCTTACTCACAAGAGAAAGAATCGATGACCAGTTTACCGGAGAAGGTAAGTTCTGGGATTCCGGGACTGGACAGATTATTAAAAGGAGGATTATTTAGTAACAGCAGTACGTTGGTCACAGGTAAACCCGGTACAGGGAAGACAACATTTGGAATGCAATTCATCTCAAAAGGACTTGATCAAAAAGAACCCTGCGTTATCGTCAACTTTGAGGGGTTGTGCAATTCACTGGTCTCTGAAGCAAAACGACATGGATGGGAAATGGAAAAATATATAGATAATGGACTGCTAAAAGTTATCTCTGCTGACCCTGATAGCATGTGGCCCGAAGAACATGAGACCTTGATCAAGGAACATATAATGGAAACAAATGCCAGAAGGTTGTTCTTTGATGGCATATTCAACCTTGAAATGATGCTGCCTGACCAGTTACAATTAAGAGGACACTTGTACTCTCTGCTTCAATACCTGAAAACACGAAATGTCACATCGGTATTCACAATACCTAAATCTTCCAGTAGTATTACGGAAAATACCAGAATGAATGCAGAATTTCTGATGGATAATATAATCATATTGAGAAACTCAGAGGGTGGCAGAAGATATATGTGCGTATCAAAAAGCAAAGGCATACAGCACAGACCCAACCCTATAGAGTACGTAATTACCGAAAAAGGGATAAAATTAAGATCAGACACCCTGGCATAAAACCTGCGTTCATATATTATGTATCATGCGCTCCACTGTTGCACCCAGATCAGTTAACCTGTAATTATCCCCTTGCCTCTCCACGAGTTCTTTTCCTATCAGTTCTTCAATGATCTTGTCTACAGATGGACGGAAAATATGTATTGTCTTTGCTATACGTTCTGTGTCCATCTCTTTTTTTGATCCGAGAAGAGACAGTAGTTTCTTCCTGTTATTGTTTCCAGTAACAAATCCTACAAGTTCTTCCATTGTTCAGCCCCGTTTCTTATATTGATACTCTTATACTTTGATACAAACACTTCTATGTAGATATTCTGATTTAAACTGTTCCTATCATTTTTCACCGGAATAGAGGGAATAGGTTTATTAGTACCTACACATTATTAGTCCTTGGCAGGCTAGTCCGGATAGTCCGGCGTCATCTATAACCCGAAATCGCCGATATGCGGGGGACGAAGCCGATGGAAGATGTCTGGATCATCCTCAAACCTGTGGTTTCAACTAAGAAACTCCGTCCTGCTTGGATGATGTTGATATAAGGGCTTGTTGGAGAACATGTTTTTATATCTTGATCGTGGGGACCAGTTCAGGCCCGGAAGGGAGCAGACCAACCGTGAACAACCGTCGCTTGTAGGGTTGCGGGGTGGAGGCGAGACTGCAGACCACTTGTGTATGTGAATGACAGCGACCTGAGGTGTGCCTGCCACTTTATGGAAAAGCGTTAAATATGTAGATAACATTAGGAACGGAAGTCGGGAAATGTTCATTTTTCATGACGAGATAGCCAAGCCCGGTATGGCGCAGGATTGCTAATCCTGTGGTGCCCCGCACTTCGGGGGTTCGAATCCCCCTCTCGTCGCTTAATTTTATAAGCATATAGAATTGGATGAGAATATGGCAGAAAAAAAGGTCATTCTTCCTGTGGTCCAAAAAGAAAATAAAGCAGTACTTAGCCATCCCGGTACAGGATGTGGCGGATGTGGCTCAAAGAGTTGTAAAGGAGGAGGGATGGGTATTTATCCTGGATCAGAAAAAGAAGTAGTATATCGAAATATTTTCCTATATGCTACAATGGGATTGATAATATTCATTACCACCTATCTGATCGTACATTTATTAAATCTATTTACCTGATGAAGATTCCGAAGTCTTTACAGAGTGATAGATATAGCGCCTGACATTACCACATTTGAGACAGGATATTGTTATATACCTTCCTTTGAGGCGTATTCTGCAATTACCACCCGGAACAAGATAGCTTCCACAACTTTTGCAAAACCTTACCTTTAATTCCCGGGGAAACCTCACAAGATAGCGCATTCCGATCTTTCTTGCAAGTAAAACATATTCATCGCTCCTGATTGAATTTGAGCTGTACTCCGCATCTGCCAATTCAAAGAGTCTTTGAATGCGCTCCATAGCCAAATCCTTCGCAAGATTCTTGCTTTTCTTTTTAAAACGAGACATATTATACCAGATTAAATATCAGACTAGAAATCTTCTGGAAACAACACTTCTACATCAGGAGCTTTCCTGTATACTTTCTCTCTGAAGGCCTGCATATTAGCAACAGGAATACCTGCACACCCATAAGATACAGGAATGACCACTTTAGGCGAAATAATAGCTACCGCTTCTGCAGCTTTTTCTTCGTTCATGGTACAATCACCCACTGGAAGTATTACAATATCCACAGACATCGTCTGCATTTCCGGGATCAGACCTGTAACACCCGCATAATATATTCTTTTACCGGCAATGGTTATGACATATCCGACACCTGCTTCTTTTGGGCCTGAGGAAGCATCCGGTTTGTAAGAAGGCACTACCTCTATGGAAATACCTTTGATACAGAGATCATCCATCAATTCATCGCCTGCTTCCACACGCCGTGCATCGCCCCTGAATTGCACGCTCATATTTTCCGGCAACAGCGTAGTGGTACTGCTACTCCTTACAATGCGGATGGAGTCCGGATCAAAGCTTTGCGGATGCTCGTTGGTGAGAAGGATTATATCCGCCATGTCTTCCAGAGGAATATTTCCTGACAAACCATATGGATCCATGTATATTGTAACATTTTCCCCGCGAAGCCTGAAACCAGCCTTGCCGAGCCAAGTAATTTCCAGATTATCTATCATCTTGATTTTCACGTTCATACCTTCACCAATGAGTATGAACAAAGGTGCTTTGGTACCTATTTAATATGTCGCCTCGTATCAACTAGCAGGAATCAACAATCATCTATGGTTAGTGACATATTCCACTTGGCTGAGAGAAAGACGTAAGCTGCGAATAGACTGAACGCAAAACCAACTGGTATAGCTTTAAAAGAACTGCTCCATACCACAAAAGAACCTAGGATGTTAAATGCTGAACACAATAGGAGAAGATAACCAGAGGTATGCACACTGAACGTTTCTGACAAGTTCTCTTTGAAAATCTCATTGATCAATACTACCATACAGATTAACGCTCCTAAAAACCAGGAGATAGTACGAAAAGAAGGAGCAAGAAGAGAAGGAGTTAGACCACCATAAGACAACATAGATAGCTGCTGCACCACATTTACAAAAAGAGTGCCATATGTGATATCAAAATTCACATAGAAGAGTGAGAATTTGATTCCCCAACCTGAACTGTATGATATGTTGTAAAAGTAGAACTCCCATGGAACAATGATACATAGGAGAGGCAGAATCTTTCTAAGCAGAATAAGTTCCGAGGAGTTTATGCGCAGAGGGTTCATGTATTGAAATAATACACCCAAATATATATTAATTCGCTCATGCTAGACAAATGTATATATACAAACCTAATTTCTATATATCCTATAAACCTGAGTACAAAGAGGGATTGCCATAGAGACCAGAAAAGTGCAACAAACCGGTGGGTCAACCTATATAGTTTCCCTGCCCAAGCAATGGGCAGACAAAGTAGGCATAAAGACTGGAAGCCGCCTTTCACTTTCACCACAACCGGACGGCAAGCTTGTGATCGATCCGATCCAGGATACTCCATCCGTTAGAAAGACCCAGCTCGATGTCACTGATCGTATGGGAGAGATCCTGATAAGGGATATAATAGCAGCCTACCTTGTAGGGGCAGACATATTAGAAATAAAGTCAGATAGAATGCTGGCCGAACAGAAGAACATCATACGTGAGATGTGCTATAAGCTAATTGGACCTGAGATAATAGAAGAAACGGGAAAAAAAGTTGTGATAAAGGATTTGCTCAATCCCAATGAAATATCAATTAAAAAAAGCGTAAGAAGAATGTTCCTTTTATCTAATTCGATGCAAAAAGATGCTATTAGAGCACTTAAGACCAATGACAAAGACCTGGCACTGGACGTGATACAAAGAGATGATGATGTAGACAGACTTTTCCTTCTCACAGCAAAACAATTCCGTGCAGTGCTCAAAGGTACCAAGCTTCCGGACACTTCGGAGACATCAATAGATGAATACCATGACCTTCGAATGGCAGCAGGCCCACTTGAACGTATTGCAGACCATGCACAGAAAATAGCGAATATGGCCATGCACATGGACTATGCGATCCCGGATAATATAATGGAAATGATTGAAAAAGCTACTGAAGCAACCCGCCAGATAGTTGAAGACGCCATGGAATCCTTATATAACCACGATGCTGAACTTGCAAATAAGGTAATAGAGAGAGAGCATACCCTTAAACCAAAGATCAATAAGCTTAACCAGTATCTTTTGAAGATAGAATCCCATGAAGCAATAGTAGCACTGGGCATTGTGATGGATAGTATAGAAAGGACTGGTGATTATGGAGCTAACATCGCAGAAATAGCTATTAATTCAGCTATGGCTGCATCACAGGAATAAGACATGGGACAGAAAAACAGAACAAGGATACATAACTATTATAAATCAAAGGATTATTATAGAAAAATAACATTTCACGTTTCGTGAGCTGGATTTCCAGGAGGGAATAAATGGGCGTAATTACAGCATTTAGGCAAAATTTTTCTGACTTTTTTAAAAAGCTCTTCCGAAAAAAGAACGCACGTATAGGCATATATGGTCCGCCTAACGCAGGAAAGACTACACTTGCAAATCGTATCCTGCGCGACTGGACCGGGGATGCAATGGGTTCTGTGTCCCATATAGCACATGAAACACGTCGTGCAAGACGCCGTGAAGGCGTGACAATTAAGGCAAATGGACATTCCATCACCTTGGACATAATAGACACACCGGGTCTTGCCACAAAAATAGACTTTCATGAGTTCATGGGACATGGAATGGAAGAGAATGAAGCAAAAAGGAGGGCAAAAGAAGCAACTGAAGGAGTAATTGAGGCAGTCAAATGGCTTGATAACCTTGATGGAGTCATACTTGTGATGGATGCCACAGAAGACCCATACACCCAGGTTAATGTCACAGTGATAGGCAATATGGAAGCAAGGAAGTTACCCCTCTTGATAGCTGCCAATAAGATCGATCTTCCTGAATCGTCACCTTCCACTATTAGGGAAGCATTCCCCCAGCATCCCATGGTAGCCATATCCGCGCTTGAAGGAAAGAACATAGATACACTCTATGAAGAGATTGCAAAAAGGTTTGGGTGATGAAAATGCAAGGAATCCAGATGGACCTCATATCCGAAGAAAAACTTGCTGAGATGGCTCCTGTGGAAAAAGTCAGATTCATTATCGATGAGGTCAGAAGCGGCAAGATCCTTGTCCTGGAAAAAGGTCTGACACCTGAAGAAGAGGCAAACCTCATAGAAATGACAATGACACTGATCGATCCAGAAGGGTTCTCCGGAATAGAAATGGAGAGCTATCCATCCAAAGCTGATACGTCAATATTTGGAAAAATACTTAAAAAGAACACTGTACGCACAAGGCTTACAGTGATAGGACCTGCAGACCAGCTTAAAACCCTCAAAAAGGATAGGAATATGATAAGTGCACTCCTATCAGCTCATGAATGAGATGTGATACTAGGTGCTGACTGTGAGCAAGATAGAACCGGCAGACAATACTGGAGCAATGATATCACCTACTCAATCCCTTTCTACCATGGAGATGGGGAGAGATGACGTTAATGTAGTGTGTAGCTACGGAAAAATATCAGTATGGTTTGGCCGGACCGTGCCTGGCACAGTAATATGGAAAGTTCTCATCTGCATATCCAATGTTGACAAGTTGGCAGTTCATGAAAAAGAGATAATTTGCAGCTTTGATGACATCACTGTTTACGAAAGTTATGGGTATGTACTGATCTCTTACGCTAAATCCGATGGTGGGTACAGGGCAACTTTTAATGTCCCCTTCTTAAGCAACAAAGCTCTGATATATCTGGCAGATTCCATATTTAAAGAGCTTAAGGAAACTAATGTGCTTATTGATATATACTGGGCAGGCGATTATGCCAATATTATGAGATTGTATCAGGAACTGCACAACATAGAGGAATGGAAACTCAAAAATATAACCTATAAGGATGAGAGCAGAAGTACATCAAATTTCTAAGCGATAAGGCAAGTGAGAAAATGATACAAAAAAGATTAGAAGTTACCGAATGCAAGTATTTGATTTCATCAATGGAGCTTATGGCAAAACATCTTCAAAAAGTAGTTGCTGAGCTTGACAGGCAGAGCATCAAGCAAATGCTGGAACACATTACTAATGCAAGGGCAGTTTTTGTAATGGGGGCCGGGAGATCAGGACTTGTTGGAAGGGCCTTCGCCATGAGACTTATGCATCTTGGATTCACAGCTTATGTTGTAGGAGAATCCACAACACCCGCAGTAACAAAAGAAGATGTGGTAATTGCAATATCTGGTTCCGGACAGACACGTTCAATAGCCAACCTGGGAAAGATCACAAAAGAAATAGGTGCTAAACTCATCACCATCACTTCTAACGACGAATCTACATTGGGGAAGATATCTGACACTATCGTGAAGATAGCAGGAAGAACAAAAGAAGATGCCGGCGAATATGTTGAGAGACACCTTAGAGGAGAGTACTCATACCTGACCCCCCTTGGCACATCTTTTGAGACATCAGCCAGTGTTTTCCTGGATGGGGCCATAGCAGAACTAATCTACATAACCGGTGCCTCGGAAGAAGACCTTAAATCAAGACACAGCACACTGGAATAAATGAGAGGGGGAAACTATATGTGTGGATCGAAGTTTGCTGACAGGGTCCTTAGTATGAACATATCAGGCATCAGAAAAATGTTCGAGGCTGCGGGCTCTGATGCCATTAATCTTGGACTGGGACAGCCTGATTTTGATACCCCGCAACATATAAAACAGGCAGCCATTGATGCAATAAACTCGGGATTCACCGCATACACAGCTGGCCCGGGAATTGCAGAACTTCGCGAAGAATTGAGCCGGAAGTATAAAGATGAGAATTCCTTTGCTGTGGATCCTTCGGAAATCATCGTAACTTCCGGAGCATCGGAAGCTCTTGAACTTGCCATTGCTTCTCTTGTAAACCCTGGCGATGAAGTGATGATAGCAAATCCTGGATTTGTGTCATATAACGCACTTGTGAACATGATGGGGGGGAAAGTATCCAGCATCCCTTTGGATGAGGAACTCACCATCAGTCCAGAAGCCATAATGGAGAAAATGAACCCCAAAATAAAGGCAATGATAATTAATTCTCCCGCTAATCCCACTGGTGCAGTGCAGAGTAAGAAAGATATGAAAGCCTTTGCAGAAATAGCAGATGACAAAAATATCACAATCATTTCTGATGAAGTATATGAACATTTCATATATGAAGGGGAACATGTCAGCCCTGCTCAGTTCACAGACAATGTGATTACGGTTAATGCTGTTTCCAAGACCTATGCCATGACTGGATGGAGAATAGGATATGTGGCTGCTAAGAATGAATATGTGGAACAGATGTTGAAGGTTCACCAGTATGTACAGGCATGTGCTAATTCCATTGCACAGAAAGCGGCTCTTGCAGCTATATCCGGACCCCAGGATTCAGTGTTTCTGATGAAGCAGGAATTCCTGCAACGCAGAGATGTATTGATATCCGGACTCAGATCCATGGGACTTCAATGTATTGTTCCAAAAGGAGCATTCTATGCATTCCCTGAAGTGGAAGAGTGCAATATGGTAGCTTCAAAGCTCATAGCCAATGGAGTAGTTGTAGTACCTGGGACAGCTTTTGGAGAGGGAGGAGATGGACATATCAGAATATCTTATGCATCATCCATGTCAAACATCCTCAAAGCACTGGAAATAATGAAGAAAGTGCTTACATGAATTAAAGCACAGGTTCATCATTCTTTTTTTGTTTAATCATGCCCACAAGAGCTGTAATCACTTCATCAATTCCTTCACCTGTAGAGGTGGACATTGACATCTCTGTGAAATCCAGATTCTGAAAATGAGGCAGGTCAGATTTGTTAGAGACAACCAGTATCGGCAAATCGAATTGATTTCTAACTTCTTGTAATAGATTTTTTTGCTCCTCAATAGTATAACCACAGTTCTCACTTGCATCAACAAGGAAAAGCACCACTGCATCCAGATGCTTTAAGGCAGTAATGGCCTGCAGTTCAATATCGTTCCTCTTAGACATTGGCCTGTCCAGAAGACCTGGGGTATCAATCACCTGATACCGAAGATCACCTATGGAGAAATGACCTATGGATATGCCTTTGGTGGTAAACGGATAAGGTGCCACTTCAGGAGTTGCCTTCGTTGCTGCTGTAACAAAACTGGATTTACCGGTGTTAGGGTAACCTGCCACAACAATTGTTGGCTCTTCGTGAACATCGGGTAGTTTGCGCAGGATATTACGGGCTTCATTTAAGAGCAAAAGATCCTTGCTTATGGAATCCATCAAAGATCCTATGCGACCAAAACATTGTTTACGCAAGGTATCTGGAACTGGACTACCGCGCATGCGACTCACATATTCTCTGGCAAGATCATGTATCTTTTCACTTGTCCACGCTACCCTGGAGAGAGAAGTGCGTAATTTGTCCACGCCTACGAGTATATCTGCCAGTTCATAGTAAAAACCGGACAACTCATCAAAGTTCGGAAATTTTTTGCTGACATTAGCCAGATTATCGGTTAATATATTAGCTGAAGTTAGCAGCATAGACTCCTGGGAATCAAGGAAGCTGGCCTTACTACTTGATTTTTTCCCAGTTGCTGCCCTTACACCTCTTCTAAAGGCTTTATCTATTAGTTCATCAGAAGTGCGGATAGTAGGAATCTTCTCGAATATCATTGTTTCTTTACCTGTATGAGGTTCAAGGTATATGACGTATATAATTGTTGTTCTGTAGAGAGAATATAATTAACATTGATGAGAAATACTCAATTATATATATATGGGTGGAGTACTATATTTTAGTTTTATAAGAGGCGAATGGTGATCACATGGAGCTCACACCTATCCAGAAAGATATCCTTATTGCTTTAATCAATCTCCAGAGAGAAAAAGACCGCGCTATAAAAGGTGAAGAAATAGCAGAAATAATCAATAGAAATCCGGGTACGGTCAGAAACCAGATGCAGTCCTTAAAAGTACTTGGGCTTGTGGAGGGAGTACCTGGGCCCAAAGGTGGCTATAAGGCAACAGGAGAAGCTTATGAGGCTTTAAACGTCACAGCGATGGAGAATGAAGCCATGGTACCCATCTACAGGAATGGGAACGTAGTAGAAGGAGCAACGGTAGCAGAAATAAGTTTTACCACTGTACGCCATCCGGACCTTTGCCATGGCATGATCAAGGTACTTGGCAACATAAGAAGCTTTGAGCAGGGAGACCACGTACAGATGGGACCTACTCCAGTCAACAGACTGATAGTAAGAGGGGAAATCGTGGGTAGGGACGACACCGAAAATACGTTAGTTTTCTCTATCAATGAAATGATCTCTTTGCCTAAAAAGTCTGTGAGACACTATTCCAGCAAAAATTTCATCTCAGTGAACTTGAACACAAGTATAAAAGATACTGCTATGATGCTGTTCCAAAGTAACATACATGGTGCTCCCGTAGAAGACAACGGAAACATAGTAGGGGTAATTACCTTTAAGGATATTGGACACGCCCTTGCAAAGGGAACAATGGATGCAAAAGCGAGAGACATAATGGCAACGGACCTGGTAACAATTGATTCTGAAGCTTCCCTGATAGATGCCGTAAAGTTATTCAACGCCCATGGAGTGGGTTTTATTATAGTGACCTATGACGGAGTTCCAAAAAGCGTACTCTCAAAAACAGATGTGCTGCATGAACTTGCAGTATACTGATAAAGGACTGATATACGAGAAATAAAAAGAGAATTATTTTCTTCTCTTCTTCATTTCCTCGGCAATGTCCTCAAGAGAGATATCAAGCGCTGCAAACATAACCAGCAAATGGAATAGGAGATCAGAGGATTCAGAAACGATATGTCCTTTTTCTTTTTCTTTTGCCGCCAGAATGGTTTCTATGGTTTCTTCTCCAACTTTTTCAAGGATCTTGTTGATGCCTTTTCGATGATTGAGCAAGGAACATACATATGAACCTTCTACAGGGTTCAGCTTGCGGTCACGGATAACATCATACACTTCATTAAGGACAGAAAGATCAGCGTCGGACATGGTTCACCTCATCAGAATGAATACGAAGTGCATGCACTGAAGCGGTCTTTGTGTAAAGAGTTTTCCCTGTTGGTCCAAAAATAGAATTTAATGTGAAGACGTTGGAGTTAATCCATCCAATATGACGGGTATTGGTAGAACCAACGTCTTAGCCAAATTATCACTGAAGAAATGTATTTATTTCTTTTGGTCTCAATACCTCAAATTTTCCTCGGATCTGTGATCTCACCGGTAAGAGCTGAGGCTGCAGCAGTTGCAGGGGAACTCAAGTAGACAAATGATGCCGGGCTTCCTTCCCTGCCCTTGAAGTTACGGTTAGATGTTGCAAGCCCTACTTCACCATCACCTAGCAATCCAAAAGAACCGCCCATACATGGACCACAACACGGAGCTTCCACTATGGCACCTGCCTCCATGAACTGTTCCACATAACCGGCTTTTAGGACTTTGAGGTATTCTGTCCTTGAAGCAGGGATAATAAGCAGCCTGACACCTTTGGCAACCGGTTCATCACCCATTATCTTTGCTACGATTTCAATATCTTCGAACCTGCCGTTGGTACATGAACCCACGAATATCTGGTTAAGTTTTGTGCCTTCGACTTCTGAAACAGGCTTTACATTGTCAACGTTGTGAGGGCAAGCTACCTGTGGTTCAAGCTTAGAGACATCATATTTCCTTACCTCAGTGTAGGTTGCACCTTCATCAGGTTTCCAGCGTGGATCAAATTTATAATCAGGAATGCGCTCCTTAAGGTAAGCTTCAGTTGTCTCATCTGCTTCGATTATACCAGCTTTGCCACCCATCTCTATAGCCATATTAGATATAGTCATCCTCTCGGAAATTGACATATTATGTATGGTTGATCCAGCATACTCTGCAGCCTGATAACGGGCTCCTTCCACACCCACGTCACCTATAAGGTGCAGTATCAGGTCTTTAGAGTACACCATTTTTGGCAGCTTACCTTCCACTTCGAACCTTATGGTCTCAGGGACCTTAAACCACAGCTTGCCGGTAGCAAAGACAGCCGCCATGTCCGTCGAACCAATACCTGTGGAAAAAGCGCCGATAGCACCATATGCGCAGGTATGTGAGTCTGAACCAACTACAAGGTCACCGGGCCTTACATGCCCTTTTTCAGGCATTATCTGATGGCAGATACCTTCATATACATCATAATTAAGGATACCCTGCTCCTGGGCGAACTTGCGCAGTTTTATGTGGTTTGCTGCAGCATTAAGAGAATCTGCAGGCACCTGGTGATCAAAAATGATAACTATCTTGCTGGAATCCCACACTTTCTTCTCTTGCTTGCTTTCCATGATCTCATAAAAACCGTCAATTGCAAGAGGACCAGTGATATCATGCGTCATTGCACGATCAATATCTGCAAGTACGAATTCGCCTGCTTTTACGGTTTTCCCCGATGCTTTGGAGAAGATCTTCTCGGCAATAGTCATTGGATAATCGATGTTCTCAGACATGGTGATCAACGTTCTAATTTTTCATTATAAATAAAGAGATTGACAATAGGGATTACATACGCTCGCATATGCGATGAGTCCCTTCACTGTCATGCACTATATAAAATACATGCCCCTTTTTGAACCTTTCCAGAGAAAAGCCAACGTTTGTGTCCATTGGCTCGAAATGCTCATATCGCTGATATACCAAGATACGCTCTTCAAGTTCAAGCATGTACCTTTTGAGCACCAACCTGGCAAGTAAAAGGCTATCCTCATATGATATACTTGACCCTAATCCTTCACATTCCGAAGTATGAAGCTCGCATTCCTCTAGGTAAAAAGGATACGTCTGACAGAGAGCAGGTCTAAAATCATAGATAGCACATTTATATGGCAGATCCCCTCTTTCAAGAAAAAAACAGTCACCGTGTTTCTTGCGTTTGAGCATCCATCCAAAACTGTGTACATTCCCGTCTTTATCGAGATACGGAATGAGACCAGAGAGATCAGAAATACCATTTAGAGCGTCTTCAACTTCAGCCGCAATAAAAGGTAATACAAATTCTGCTGCGGATAAACTACTGTTTTTAGACAGATTCAAAATATCCTGTGGCAGCAGCATTACCCGGTTGTCACTGTGATAGCCTCTGCAACAACTCCCGCATTGTGTGCATAAGAATCCTATTTCCCTGATTTGCGAGCCAATGGTTTCGACTTTCAACTCAGATGCTTTATGAAGCTCTTTTCTGGCATATTCCAGAAGGAGATTTTTGTATTGATCTGGAAACGACATTGTAGGTTGTATTGATGCAAGATTAGTAATCAAGATGTCGGACAATCCCTATTATAATAAGTGTATATAATAATGAATATTATTGAAGGTCTGTGATATTATATCTACTCTACAAAAAAGATAATAGAATGCAGACGTATAGAAATTGTTCTAACAATTGAACAAGAGCACAAAATGCAAAGGACAAAGAATACAAATTAACCGATTGTGAAGATAAATATAGAATAATAACTTTCATACAAATATGAAACGATTTCCTCTGCCTGTTCATATAAATTCATACATAAGCACACCATCTTCATAATAATAGAAGTTTGTATGAATAAATATGAAAACGCAAGAAACACATATAGCCGCAGTAACATGATGCATCTAGTAGTTACAGAGCAAAATATAGAATAAACTTATGTAACAGCTAAAGACAAAAACAAAGGATAGATAAGAAAATAAAGAGGAAAAAGAAATTAATCCTCTACAGACTATTTCTTGCTTGACTCTTCCACACCCACCGCATTAAGGAACCTTTTAACAACTGACTCGTTCACAAGCTTGAGCAAAGTTTGCCTGTCTTTTGCAACACTGAACACACCCAGAGGGATCTGCGCAGCTGCAGCATTAGCATGACCACCACCGGAACCTTCGCCAAATGCCTTTTTCATGGCATCACCAAGGTTCACACGTATGTCGTTGCTTCTGCCCGAAATGAAAATTGTGTCCTCTGATACACCAAAGACCAAGGTAGTAGATATTCCTTCAAGGTTCAACAGATAGTCTGCTGCCTGAGGCAATGTATCCCTGTCCCTGATGCTTCCTACATTAGAGATGAGATAACCGCTATATATTTGCCTGTTGAGAATTGCCTCACCCAACACATCCAGAGTTTCCGTGGACATGGAAGGACGCTCAAGCTGATCAAGGATGTCATGTTCAGAAAGAGGATACAAAAAAGATGCTGCAGAAAGATCGGACGGATCCGTATTCCTTTTAAAGTCCAGAGTATCAGTACGGATACCATACAGCAAAGCAGTTGCAAGCTTCTGGTCGATATCTATATTTAATTCCTGAAGATATTTGGTAAGGATGGTTGCCGAAGCACCTACATTCGGACGTATATCAATGAACTCAGCATCGATATGTGTATCACCAACCGGATGATGATCAAAGACAGCACCTATATGAGTGCCAGGTTGCAATTTATTATTGGAACCCGGGACTGCACAATCTACAAGAGCAACTTTATCATAATTTGAGATATCACGATCTTCCATCTTGAAAAGGTCTATACCCAACAAATTCACAAAGGCTTTGTTCTCCTGATGGCCTATTTCTCCGCCGTAAAGAATATCCGAAACTACATCAAAACTTTTAGCGATCTCCTGTAAAGCAAGAGCACCGGAGATTGAATCTGGATCCGGATTATTGTGTACGACTATTGCCATTGTTTTCCCCCTTAGCCCGTTGAACCACTGGACAAGTTTGTTCCCCCTTAACATGGACTCGGCTCTTTCCAGAGATCTTGCGAGGGATTTTGCCACGACCTTAGGAGGAATGATCACAAGGTCAGCCCCAAGGGCTTCCATTTCCTGCATGTTGATGGCATCCGAGGCTCGGGCTACACAATAAACATCAGGTGAAACCTTCTTTCGTATATTTGCCAGCGCCGCTTTATTAGCCAGCGGGTCAGAACTCAGGATCATTATAGCTGCTAGGTTTTTGGTGTTGATCTTTTCCAGAACTTCCGGATCGCTGATGTCGCCTACCATAGCATCATAAGCTTCTTCCCTTAGGGTTTCCACCTTTTGAGGGTCCTTGTCTACTACAAATAATTCCTTATCACGTTCCTTGAGCTCTTTTACAAGAGCGAAACCTAAACTACCGCTGCCTAGGACAAGATAAAGTGGTTTTATTTTGGACTTGTCCATGGCATTCATCTCTTTGGTGCTGGCGTTAATAGGACGACCTCCGTTAAACTTCATCACAGTTAAACCATGATCTTCGGTTAATTACTGGATTCGGGACATATCAATGAATAAATAGAATGCAAACAATGGATTAATAGGTAACTATGGATTCCATCACCTGGGAAGAAATGAAAGCCATTGATGCAAATTGTGCGCAGCTTGGTCTTTTACCCATCCAGCTCATGGAGAACGCAGGTTCTTCAATATCAAAAGAGATAAGAGATCGTTTCTCCGGAGGGAAAATATTGCTAGTTGCGGGCAGAGGGAACAACGGAGGAGATGCTTTTGTAGCTGCACGCCACCTTTGCGAATACCCACAATTTCAGGTCGATGTGATACTTTTAGGGAATGTAGCCTCCATCCGCACTGAAGAAGCAAAGAGAAACTTCCTGCTGCTTAGACATTGCAAGATCAATAATATAAAAGAGATAACAAACCCTGGAGATGTGTCACTATCCGAATTGATCAATAATGCCGATGTCATAGTTGATGGGATACTTGGAACTGGCGTAGCAGGGAAGATAAGAGAACCTGAAGCTTCGGCAATAGAACTTATCAATTTATCCGGGAAATACGTGATAGCCATTGATCTGCCTTCTGGGACACCAGACACAAAGAGCGAACAGGTAAAATGTGTCAAAGCAGACCTGACAATTACCTTCCATAAAATGAAAGAAGAATTGAGCACACCTGTCGCATTCTATTACACAGGAGAGGTAAAGGTCTCAAGCATAGGTATTTGTTCTCATGCTGAAAGTTTTACAGGCATAGGGAACCTGAGGACTCTGAATATAAGAACCCCTGATTCCCATAAGGGACAAGCTGGCAGAATACTAATCATTGGCGGAGGTGCTTATTCAGGAGCTCCTGCCTTGGCAGCCCTGGCAGCACTCAGAACAGGAGCTGATATTGTAACAGTGGCAGCTCCAGCCAATGTAGCTGGTACCATCGCATCGTTCTCTCCTGATCTTATTGTACGTTGTCTATCAAGCCAAAGACTTTGCAGTGAAGATATACCGCTGGTCACAAAACTTGCTTATCAGCACGATGTGATTGTTATGGGTATGGGCCTTGGGAATGATGAAGAAGTGGTTGAAACTGCACGCAGAATAATTCCCCTGTGCAAAAAACTAGTCCTTGATGCAGATGCATTGCCTGCCCTCGAAGAAACTAAAGGCACTTATTCTGAAGTAGTAATTACACCCCATGCCAGAGAGTTCGCACGAATAAGAAAAATAGAAACCTCTACGGAGATAAATAACAGGATAGAGGAAGTAATGGCATTTTCCAGAGAAAAGAAAGTAGTTACCCTCCTCAAAGGAAAAGTAGATATTGTCTCTGATGGAAGGAAAGTTATGCTTAACCGGACAGGTAATGCAGGAATGAGTGTAGGTGGCACCGGAGATGTGCTTGCAGGTATCACAGGTGCACTTTTAGCCATCAATCCACCAATGAAAGCTGCAGCCTGCGCAGCGTATATAAATGGAACTGCGGGAGACCTTGCATTCAAAGATAAAGGGTATGGATTACTGGCTACCGATATAATAGAAAGGATAACTGATGTAATGAGGGAGTGAATTATAATGGCAAAAGATGAGAAACGGAAGATCAGCGTTGATATCGAGAGAAAAAACGTAAGAATAATAATTACCCATGCAGAAGACGAGGAAATACTCAAATTGACTGTTGATGAAGCTAAAGATCTTAGAGAGAAATTAGAGAATATTGTTGAGGACTATCAACAGAGGCAAAAATTGCGTATAGACTGATTGATGGTGGTTCCCTTGGAAACAAAATTAAGCCACCTGAAGGATGATAGAGCCATAATGGTGGACATAAGTATCAAAGATATTGTTGAAAGACGTGCAAGAGCAGTCGGTGAGATCTTACTTTCTGACTCAACTCTTGAGAGAATTAAAAATGGAAATATAGAAAAAGGAAATGTATTGGCCACTGCCAGAACGGCGGCTATACTTGGAGTAAAAAGAACGCCGGAACTGATACCAATGTGCCACCAGATACCTATAACAGCAGTGGACGTAAACTTTTCATTCCGAGAGAAGTCACTAGTAGCTAACGTTGAAGTAAGATCTGTTGGCAGAACAGGAGTAGAAATGGAAGCTCTTACTGGCGTCTCGATCGCACTACTTACAGTATGGGATATGGTGAAATCTGCAGAAAAAGATAATACAGGCAATTATCCCAACACATCCATACAGAACATAAGCGTGCTCGAAAAGATAAAGGGAACCAAAACTAATTAACATAAGACATAGTAGAGTAGGAAAATCAGATCATAAAAGATCCAGTAAACAATTTCATGAGGTACTTAAATTGAAGATAATAGGAGGGCCGGCATCACAGGCACTTGCTACCCGCGTAGCAAGGGAAATGAACATTGAACCAACTCTGTGTGAGTTCAACCGTTTTCCCGATGGGGAGATTTATACCCGTATAATGGAAGAACCTATGGACGAAGTAACCATAATACAGAGTACTGCAACAGATTCTGACCTCATGGCACTGCTACTTATGATAGATGCCTGTGAAGATGCACAGGTAGTGAACGTTGTCATCCCCTATATGGGATACGCACGCCAAGATCAGAAGTTCAAATGTGGAGAGCCTATCAGCGCAAGAGCCGTAGCTCGAGCCATATCTGCAGACAGAATATTTACTGTAAATATCCACAAGCCAAGTATCCTGGATTATTTCAGTTCTGATGCATTTGACCTGGACGCATCAGATGTCATAGGCAAGTATATAAGCTCCCTCCAACTGAAAGATCCATTGATAGTAGCTCCGGACATAGGTGCTGTGAACCTTGCAGAGAATACAGCAAAGGGCGTTGGTCTTCAGTATGATCACCTTGAAAAGACCAGGCTCTCGGGAGACACCGTAACCATCAAGACGAAGAATATGGATGTCTCTGGCAGGGATGTTGTTCTGGTGGATGACATGATAGCTACAGGCGGTACAATGGCAGAATCTATAAAACTTCTCAAGGGACAGGGTGCAAGAGATGTTTATCTTGCATGTGTACATCCCGTATTGGCAAAAAATGCAGTGTTACGCCTTTTTAATGCTGGTGTCCGTGATATCATAGCTACGGACACACTGGAGAAGGCACAGAGTTCTGTGAGCGTGGCACCCCTTATTGCCGGTTCTATAAAGAAGATCTAAACCAAGAATCATTATTGGCTATCATTGTGGGATTGCCTGTAAAGTGTCCTCTTGACGGAAAATCAAGTTGCAAAGGAAAACAATGCCATCTATATCATGTGGATTGGCGCACTAAAGAAGCTAATTGCATTATAGGATACGGAAGTTCCCACAAAACAACGCTTTCTGACAGAGTGATCCTGGATACATACATAGAAAATACGAGGACAAAATTAGGAAGAGATATCGGCAGTCCAGAGATGCCTGAAAAAGAACCAGAAAATTGTTTTCAAAATGCTATACAGGATATGCAGATCGAAAAACACTTTGAGAAGGTAACTGAAAGTGACAAAAATACAACTGTTATCGAAACCCACGATAAAATAAAGAAGGATAGAACATATAAAAAGTGATGTTATAGACTTTTCTGAAAACTGAGAAAAGCTTTGGAGATGATGATCCTCTGTTACCCTCAGAAATAGAAAAAAATGACCTCCATGAAATATACGAGTTACTTCTAAAAGAATTTGGGCCGCAGTATTGGTGGCCTGCACAAACGCGATTTGAAGTAATAATAGGCACTTTTCTAACACAGCAGACAAAGTGGTCCAACGTAGAAAAAGCCATAGGAAACCTAAGACGAGCAGGAATGCTTGAACCATATGATCTTGCCAAAGCAGATATTACCTTACTGGAAAGGATGATAAGATGCTGCGGATTCTATCGACAGAAAGCCAGTAGGTTAAAAAATGCAGCACAGTTTATGATAGAAAATGACATGGATGAACTGTTCAAGCTTCCCATGGACCAGTTACGTAAAATTTTGTTATCTATGAACGGTGTTG
Source organism: Methanomethylovorans sp. (assembly GCF_041305605.1). Classification (GTDB taxonomy): domain Archaea; phylum Halobacteriota; class Methanosarcinia; order Methanosarcinales; family Methanosarcinaceae; genus Methanomethylovorans. The sequence continues at coordinate 14,412 of NZ_JBFYLB010000132.1, read as the reverse complement.
GCAATGAAACTGCAGATAGTATAATATTGTATGCTGCTGACAAACCTAAATTTGTGATCGATGCGTATACTACACGCATTATGGGCTGTATGGGCGTGGAAGGGAATTATGAACAACTGCAAGAAATGTTTGAAAACCTGCTTCCCCATGACGTTGGTATGTTCAAAGAATACCATGCACTTGTCGTTGAATATGCAAAATCATACTGTGGAAAAAAGCGTTGTAATGAATGTATCTTAGTAAATGGTCACAGGAAAGGGACAGTCCATGGAAAAAAACAGATATGAAGAGATATATCAGTCCCTATGGGATATAGCGGATGTCGGATCTGTAGCCAAAAGGTTTGAGATACATCCTGGCATTGCTTATACGATTTTGTCTCAAAAGACAGTAACTATGGTGAAATCGAAATTTAGCAACTTAAAGAGAAGCGGACCTGTACAACTGGAACAATGGAACAGTGGTAAAACCATAGTTGAAATGGCTGGAATGAACAGGATACCTGCCACATTGATGGCTTCCCTTATCCTGAAAGAGTTGAACATACCTAAAAAAATTGCTTTCAATTTTCCGGAGAGGCTTGAAAGTAGCCGTTTGAGTAAAGAGATCACAGAAGCACTTGAAAATGATCATTTCTTTTCTCCCCGTGCACATAGCCTGCAATTGGAAAAAGGAAAGCTTGGAGAGGAAATAATCTCTCTCTGGTTAAAGGCTCATAAAATAGATTTCCTGACCGAGGATCAATTAAGAGAACAGAGTATGACTAAAACTCCGGACTTCTTGCTACCTGAATCTATTACATTGGAAGGAAAAAAAGTCTCATGGATAGAAAGTAAGGCGATGTTCGGGGATGAGCAGGAACACAAGTATTATATGAAAAAACAGTTCAGCCATTACGAACAAATGTGTGGTCATGGATTAGTTGTCTATTGGTATGGTTTTCTGGACACTCTTGAAAATAACGGACATATTATCAAAAGCTATCCGTTCTTTGAGGAATATGAAAAAAAGGTTATTGAACTGCTGAACTTTGGAGTTCACCGGTAAAGATGAGCACGGCCTGAGTAGCATTAGTGTCTGTTTCATCATCTTCTGGATGGTCACCCTCATCATAAAGAACCGGGGCAGATGCAATAGCACCATGAGTGCCCAGCATTTCAATAAGAGAGGCAAGCTCATTGCCTGCAGGGTCCCGCATCCGATACAGCATGAATATGTCCTTCATGACTGAAAGACTGTTCCTTTCTCCTTCGGGCGTGATACGAGTCATTGAAGAAAAGAGCATATACTACTAATTAACTCTTTCGATTCGTACTTGTGCGAACATTTGTTCTCATGTGAAGGCCAGTGACTGAGCAAACAACAATTTGACCCCTCAAAGGGATGAATTAGAGATTAACATACGGATAGTTGTTTACAATACCGAATGGGCCATTATATAGTGAAAATACCAATATTCGTGAAAAACGAACAGTTCACTATACATGCCCTTGATAATATTCGTTTCTCGCATTCACAAATGCCTGCAGGTTCTCGATTGAGGTATGGGGTTCAATACCGCACCCTGGGGCAAGTATACCCACTCCGTCCTCGATGCATTGCTTAGCCTCCTTTTTTATGGATTCAGGTGACTTTGAGAGAAGGGTCATTGTAGGTGAAACGTTACCGATCAAACATGCCCTGTCCCCTATGATGTGCCGTGCATATCTTACATTGACCTTTTCTTCAATGCTCAGTCCATTGAACCCTGATACTGCCATCTGATCGAGTATCTCTGTGGCATCTCCACATATATGCAATACTGAAAGCCCATGTAATCTGGAAGTAAGCTTCCTGTACTGTGGAAGCACCATGGATTCAAACATGGGAGATGGAAATATATCAGGCCCAGCCTCGGAATCAGAGAGGTTTACAGCATCTACTCCATGTTCAAAGAGTGTATTTGAATACTCTATACATACTTCAGTACCGATCTCCATGAGTTCCTGTATAGTTTCTGGGTGTTGAATGCACCACATAAGATAGTTCTTTGCACCTGCCAGATAAAAAGCAACTGCTGCCGGTCCGATCATACCAGCGATCAAAGGTACATCTTCTCCCACTCTCGCCCTTACAATCTCTGCTGCTTTCAGAACAGTGGATATTCTCTCACTTTCACAAAGGTCCTCGGGAACGTTTATGTTTTTCACATCTTTTACATCGGCGCATGGGAAACTCAATTGATATGGGTGAGTATCGATGTTTCCCTCATCTATCTTACACCCTAAGGTTTGTGCGATTACAGTTGTACAGAAGGGAAACCTTATGCCTTCCAGACCAGCCAGCTTATGACCTGCGATCGCCAGAGTGGCCATCTTTTCCGGATCGTAGTGGGCCTGAGGCCATTTTGCACCGGTTACTTCCATCATTTCAACTGTTGCTGTCTGTGTGACCGAGCACACCGGTACTTTGTCTACTTCCTTTCCTTTAAGGGCTCGGACAAAGCGTTCTTTAAGAGTAAGTGATTGCATATTTATCGCCCTGCATTGAATGATAGAGTTTATGTTATAGGTAGATAAAAACCAATCAGTAAGAGTAATATATATGATATAATAATAAAAATTGGCTGAAATGTGAAACTCGCACTTACATATATCGTCACACCACAGCCCTAAAATAATAGTATATAATTTCATAAAGCATCATTATCATGAATTTGGTGAACTAATATGACAGATATCACGCATTGGGCAGATGTCATGGCAGAGGAAATAATCGGGAGCGGAAAAAAGCACCTGGTTGCAACTGGCATCACTCCCTCAGGACACATACACATCGGGAACATGAGAGAAGTAGTTACAGCAGATGCAACATACCGCGCTCTGCTGGACCAGGGAGCAAATGCAGAGATAATATATGTTGCTGACACATACGACCCTCTGAGGAAAGTATATCCTTTCCTGGATGAAAGTTTTGCACCACATGTGGGAAAACCCATTTCAGAAATACCATGCCCATGCGGTGAATGTACCAGTTATGCAGAGCATTTTCTCAAGCCTTTCTACACAGCTCTGGACCGCTTAGGAATCCATCCCAAAATATACCGTGCTGACGAGATGTATAAGCAGGGAATGTATGTTGGAAGCATCAAGACAGCACTCCTCAATAGGGACAAGATAGCACATATTCTCCAGAAACATTCCGGAAAGGAGGTCACAGCAGATTGGAGCCCCTTTAATCCGATCTGTAAGAAATGTGCCCGGCTTACAACCACAAAAGTAACTGGCTTTGATATCAATTCAGAGACAGTGGATTACGTCTGCTCTTGTGGCGACTCCGGAACAGTGTCAATGCGAGGGGGAGGAAAACTCACTTGGCGTGTGGACTGGCCCGCCCGCTGGGGCGTGTTGGGTGTAACTGTTGAACCTTTTGGAAAGGATCATGCTTCCAAGGGTGGATCCTACGATACAGGTAAAGCCATAAGTGAAGAGATATACGGATATAAGGCACCATATCCGGTAGTATATGAATGGATCATGCTGGGTACAAAAGGGGCAATGTCCTCCTCAAGCGGCGTAGTGGTATCAATATCCGAAATGCTGGAAGTGCTCCCACCAGAGATCCTTAGGTATCTCATAATAAGAACAAAACCTGAAAAACATATTCGTTTCGATCCATCCCTGCCTCTGTTAAACCTGGTGGATGAATATGAAAAACTGAGCGCTGACACCGAAGAATCCAGCTATAGCAAAAGACTTAAAGAACTATCACATGCAGCTGGCATATGCCATACAGACATTCCATTCAGGCATATGATCACCATTTATCAGGTGGCTCATGGCGATCTTGACAAGGTAATGAAGATAGTGGAAAGATCAGGATACAGCACGAAGAATGAAAAGTGTATCCTGGAACTTGCTGAAAATGTAGGAAAATGGCTTGAAATGTATGCTCCTGACATGGTGAAGTTCAGTGTGAAGGAAGAAATTCCCGTACAGGCTGCAACACTGAACGATTTGCAGAGAGCTTTCCTTAAAGCGTTGTCCGAGGAAATTGATGCGGCGAAAGAGCTAAGTGGGGAAGATTATCATAATCTGGTCTATTCTTCGAAGGAGAAGGGGTCATCACTTAACACTAAGATGGCACGTATAATAGGAATTCCTTCCGATAACTTGGAAGTAAAACCCACCGAAATGTTCAAAGCTATTTACCTGGCAGTTTTGGGACAACAATCCGGCCCCAAAGCCGGATGGTTCCTTTCATCAATGGAAAAGGACTTCCTTGCAAAGAGATTCAGTGAAGCTGCAAGTTACAGGCCATAATATAGAATTGATAGAAAAAGAACATATTTTTGCATGGGAAAAGGAGTACAGGCATCTGCAATGGGGATGTGCTGGCTCAACGTCCCATATAACAGAAAGGCTTCCTACGGGAAGCAAAGTACTGGATGTTGGATGCGGATGCGGAAGACATTTATTACCCCTTTCTTCCAGCTATAGCACGACAGGCATAGATATTTCATTTACAGCTTTGACTAGAGCAAAGGATTACCTGGAAAAACATAATCGAAAAGCTGATTATGCCACTGCAAGCCTTACTCACCTACCCTTAAAGGGAGAGACTTTTGATGCTGTTATATGCCTGGGAGTGCTGCAGCACCTGACCGAATCGGGGAGATACACTGCAGTCTCAGAGATAAAAAGAATTTTGAAATCAAATGGTTTGGTCTTTTTTGAGGTGTTTGGTTCTCAGGATATGAGATTTGGAGGAGAGGAAGTAGAAGAACATACTTTTGTGCGTCAACATGGGATACTCTACCATTACTTCACTCTGGAAGAAATAAGAACACTTTTCAAAGGATTCGAATTCCTTGAACTGAAAAATAATCTATTGGAAAAGAAGTATAGAGGAGAGAAGTATATCCGGCACATGATAAGTGCCGTTATGCGCGTATCATCAGAAAAAGATGCCTGCATAGTTCAGCAGGATTACAAGGATGGCCCCAACAACACCTGCGATCGCGCAAGTGAGAACCACGACCCATGAGTATGCTATTTCCAGTCCGAAAACAGTGTTGGCTATCACAAGTACCAGCAAGCCCATGATAGTATTGACGACCATGTTCTTTACAGTCTTTAGGACTTTATAAAGCAGGTATGCAATTACTATTGCAGCCAGGACAATTATGATCTCTGTTACCATGTATAGTATATAAGGCAGAATAAATATTTAACTATTGTCCCTATATTTTACTTGCAGCGAGGCAAGGAAACCTAACACTATAGAGTCAAGTTCCTCCCGTATGGAATACCCTTGCAGGACAACATTACGATTGCCCAGGATCATAGATGATACATGTGAACCTGATCTGTACAGGCATAGCACTGGCATATTCCTTTGAACCGCGCTACATACCTCATAGCCAACCCCAATGGAAGGAATGGTAACCTCTGCAATAAGGCATGCACTGTGACCTAATAAGTCCATATCTCTTGTAAAGATCTCCTGCTCTGTCATAGAAGATTCAATGTCTTCAAGCTGAGGGTCCACCACATGCTCGCTAAGCACTTCATGGCCCTCAGACACGATAAATGTGCAAAGATATTGGTAAACTGACAACAATTCCCTCCCTCCCCGGATTGAACCTGAAAAGAATACCTTCATAATACACCCCTGAAATAATGCCCTTTTGTATATTTATCAGACAGGTCCCTGCATGTAAGACCAGAAATCGCTTCCTGAGAAACACATTCATTTATGCGTTGTCTGTATGCAGCTACAACTGCTTGCACTTTTTGTACGCCCATATACCTTGCATCTATCCTGAATCTGCGAACACCTGCTTTAACAAAGCTGGAAATATCATCCAGCAGACATAATTCCCTGGAATTGAAAATATGGGTCCGACAGTGTTCATCCATCAATAATGGAAATTCAAAACCTTTCTCGTCCATTATTGTAAAATTGTTTGTTCTGCAAGGCATACAACAGGCATTGCCTTTACCTCCCAGCAAACTTCCAACAATGCAATTTTCTGTGACCATGAGCTGCAGGTCGCCATGCACCATACATTCCACATTGCCATACCTACTTAAAGATGAAATCTGTTCCAGAGTAAGTTCCGCAGATAATACCACCGCTTCAGCAGCTAATCTCTTGAAAAATGAGACCGTCCTATGGTTCAAAATGTTAAGGTGATGATCAACAATAAAATTGCAACCTATCTGTTGTACTAATCTAAGAACACCAAGATTACCAACAAGCACTCCATGGAAACCGACTTCCAGAGCCTGCCGGATGAGCAATTGCAGTTCATTCATTTCATAATCCCAAACAATAGATGGTGTTGTGAGATATATCCTGCAGCCTGCCCTAAATACAACATCATGTGCTTCTTTGAATTTGGCTTTCGTATGGTCACGGTAGTTCTCATCTCCAAAATAAATGAGATCTGCGCCTTCATCAACTGCAGATAACAAACCATCTAGAGTATTCACACTGACAGCCAGCAAAGGTTTTCCTAGATTTTGCTCTTGGTGAGGAGGAAGTGAAAAAATAAAGCGCTCAAATATACGTTTCCATTTGCTTGTTCTTATTTTGTCCATTTCCTGAACAGCATTGTTGCGGATATTGTTCAGTTCCTTGATAGGAACAAAAATATCCAGGTCTGAGATAACTTCCAGTGAGACCGGATGGAAAACAGTATTTCCAAGCTTTAAGAGCTGTTTTTCCATATCCCCTTTAGTTGTTGGGTTTTTCTGAGAGGGCTCTACAATGTATTCCGAGATTATTCTTACTATATTGTTATCGCTGTCCTGAAAATTCAGTTCCAGATGTTTGCCTTTGATAGCAATAAGCTTAAGCCTCACAGCCACTTTGCGTACAGGTGTTTGAGAATCAAAAGATCGTTCCATGGACTTAAGAAGAGAGGTATCAGAAGTCCTGTAAACTTGCGTGCCTGCGGATACAGAGTTGGAAAGAAGCAGGTCCACGATCATGCCTTTATCAGCAGAGGTGAGCGGTTTGCCCCCGTAGGATATTCTGGTAACGGTCTCACCCACATCCCCACATGAAAAGCCTATTCCATCACCGACGTTAAGAGAACCTGACAATTTAAGGCTTACATACCCTCCTCCAGACTGCCCCCTTACAGTGCCCACCAGAACCCCCCGATTATATGGCACACCATGGTCCATCAGCTCAACGCGTGGTTTTCCCGAGAGATAGCCATGGGTGAAACCCCTGTTAAAAAGCTGTTCAAGCATCCTAAACTCTTCCCCGGATACAAAATAACCTGTGGGGTCTGCAGCATACCGGTCCAGAAGCCGCCTGTAAATACCCACTACACCTGCCACATATTCGGGTCGTTTCATCCTTCCTTCTATCTTAAAAGACGAAACACCAGCTTCAATAAGATGGGGCAGGATTTCTGAAGTGTTCAGATCCTTTGGGCTTAGCAGGAAATTACTCTGGACACTTACTACTCTTCCGTTCTTCTTCAAGGTATACTGCTTTCGACAAGGCTGGGCACAGTACCCCCTGTTACCGCTTCTCCCACCGATCATGCTGCTAAACAAACATTGTCCTGAATAACAGATACATAAGGCACCATGAATGAATACTTCAAGTTCTGCTTGTGTATTATCACATATGGAACCAATGGCTTCAAGCGATAGTTCTCGTGCCAGCACAATTCTTTTTACACCCAGATCTTCAAGTAAACGCACACTTTCAGTGTTATGGACTGTCATCTGGGTACTTGCATGTACAGGAAGTTCCGGGAGGAGTTCGCATAAGAAAGAAAGCAAGCCCATATCCTGCACTATTACGGCATCTGCCCCATATGCTGCAATACTCTGCAGTGTTCGGGCAGCTTCAGAAAATTCTGCATCTTTTATAAGAGTATTCACTGTAACATATACCTTCACCCCTCTGAGATGAGCATAATCGATAGCCTGTTCCAGCTCATCGAGGGAAAAATTAAAAGCGTATGCTCTGGCACTGAGCTTCTTAACACCCAGATACACTGCATCTGCACCATTTTCCACAGCAGCCTTAAGAGATAGCATATCACCGGCAGGGGCCAGAAGTTCAGGGATATGTAGCATGGGGGTTTGTGATGATGTCACAATATATAAAAGATAGCCAGAAGACTTTGAAGTTTCCGGCCAGCACTTAGAGCAAAAAAGATGGAAAAATCATATATTCTTTTTCATCAGGTGGAATTTGATAACATACAAACAGAAAACTACTACTGCAAGATTGAACCCAGCCCTGATGATGGGAATATATTCCGACTTGAACCATGTGTAGATCACATCGTTTATAGAACCATAGAACTGAAGAGAGGAAATTGCAAGCAGAAGAGCTACCAGTACGAATAAACCTCCTCTAAAATAATCCTCTATTGAAGAAGCCTTCTTATCTTTCGCCTTTACAGATGCAGTAGATGGTACCTGTCCCATAATTCCAGTTTCTTCTAAATCCCCACTCATGCAGATTTCCTCCTGAACATGATCAATGCTGCAATTATAGATATTATAGCAAGACCTGAACCAAATCCGGGAGTTCCTGTTTCTTCATAAGGTACTTCATATGAAGGCTCTCCCCAAGTTGTAGGTTCTTCCACAATAAAATCACTTGTAACAACATCCTTTGACTCTACAGTCTTGTTCTTATCAATAACCTTTTGAGGGTTCAACTGGACGTAATCCTCTCCACGCTTTACTATTGTGTTGTCCTTCCAGATGATGACCTCCACAACATAATTATAGTTGTCAGGTACCGTAAGGTTTACACTTCTGATCACAGTCTCTTCCGGACCGATAGTCCCGGTAGTGGTCCAGACTTTATTCGCTATAAGACGTGCATCCATTTCACGGGCTTTGACAAGCATCTTATAGTTTTCACTGACATTAGAACCTGAATTAGTTAAATAGATATCATTTTCTATCACAACATTATTACCTACAACCTTTTTAACCAGAAAATCCATGCCATCTATGCCTATACCTATTTCCTGCACATCTGTCTTCAAGCTTTCAAGGCCACTCAGATAAATCTCTGCTGTAGATTTTGTTTTGTTGCCTTCTGACAAAAAGAATTCTAACCTGTATCTGCCTTCCTTGGGCAACCTGATAGACTGAGACACTGGAGATGTTTCGCCTTCTTTTATCGGACCTACATCACTAACCTCACGCAACTTGAGAAAACCCGTATTACTGTCAAATACCTTCAGTTGCAGTAAAGTATCATTTTTCTGAGCGCCACCCTCGTGTAAAATATAAGTGGTCACATTAAGATTGACAAAAGAAGTGGTCACTTTATCCGCTGACAACTCGGTATCTGTGATAAATAGTGAAGACGCTTCATCAAAATCCCTGACACAGCCACTACCAAAGAGAGCTAATGCCAACAAGAGCATCATGACATAGTATTTTTTAACATTGTTAAGCATATGCACCACTCCAAGTGTATATGATAATTCTGTCTTCTTTCTATTTAAATTACACTAGAAATAAAAAAAAATAGATGAATAAGGGATGAGAGTTAAAATAAACACCTATAAGAGATAGGATGACAAAACATATTTTCAAATACTTAATAAATAAAGGAAATAATAAGTAATAAAGGGATTCAAAAAAGAAAATGGTGCTCAAAAAATACACAAAGAGTTAAATAGAGAGATATTAATCTTTATTTGATTCAATGGAGCATCCAATCGTATGCACACAGAGAACGAAAGAAGTGGAACCGCAGTAAAAGTAACCGTAAATGGGATGATAATAAACATTGTCCTGACTGTTTTTAAGTTCATTGCTGGAATTTTAGGTAACAGTGCAGCAATGATCGCAGACGCTGTTCATTCACTTTCCGACTTTATAACTGATGTTGTTGTAATTGTGGGTCTAAAGGCTGCAGGAAAACCTGCGGACAATAATCATCACTACGGTCACGGCAAAATAGAGACTCTGTGCGCAGCTTTTGTAGGCATTGTGCTTTTTATAATAGGAGTAGAGATTCTCGCTAGTGGTTTGAGCAAAATTCTTTTGGTAATTAATGGTGGAAAACTTGAACAACCTGGAATGATAGCCTTCATTGCTGCAGTGTTTTCTATCCTTACAAAGGAATTCTTATACAGATACACTTTGAGTTATGCCAAAACGATCAAAAGTAATGCAATGGTTGCAAATGCATGGCATCACCGCTCAGATGCATTCTCTTCAGTGGGAACAATGCTGGGAATTGGCGGAGCAATAGTTCTTGGGGGTAAATGGGCAATTCTCGACCCAATTGCTGCGGTAATATTAAGTTTCTTCATATTCAAGGTTGCATTCGATATCACATATAAGAGTACAAATGAGCTTACTGAGGCCGCTCCTGAAAAAGACGTCATTGAGGGCATACAGCATATTATTGCATCAACTAATGGTGTTAAAGACTTCCACAAGCTTAAAACAAGGAAGGTAGGCAATAATATTGCCACTGATGTGCATATCCAGGTAGATAAGAACCTTAGCCTTATCGAAGCTCATGATATATGCACTGAAGTAGAGAATCGCTTACGCGAGAAGTATGGAAAAAATAGCATTCTCTACATTCATTGCGAACCCTATATGTGATCTATGAGTTGCTTATTGCAGATCAGTCTATGCATACGCATGGATTTTTGCCACAAGTGGGACATACAAGCGGGTATTTCTCCAGAAAAGCTAATTCAAGATCAACATCATAAAGGTTTGCCAGGGCACCGACCCAGGCAAAACAATCCGCAAGTTCTTCCCTTATGTTCTCGGTATCATTTCTGCGTACAGCCTCTGCGAGTTCACCCACTTCCTCTACTAGCCAGAGCATGGTAGCAGCCGCACCGCGCTTCCTGTCATTATGAGCGTACAAATCATACATAAGCTGCTGGAATTCCTTGATCTCCATTACAACATCTCCAAAATTACAGCCTGACAGGTATCTCCCTTTCCTTGAGATACTCTTTTACATCCTGCACAGTGTATTCTCCGAAGTGGAAGATGCTTGCAGCCAATGCAGCATCAGCTTTGCCTTTAGTGAAGCCTTCATACATATGCTGTGGATTGCCCACACCGCCTGATGCTATCACAGGGATATCCAGTTCCTCAGATAGTTTTCTTGTGACAGGGATGTCAAAACCATCATATGTGCCATCCTTATCCATACTGGTCAGCAGGATCTCACCTGAGCCCAGTTCTTCTACCTTTTTTGCCCACTGCACCGCATCGATACCTGTGGGTTTCCTGCCTCCGTAGATAACAACTTCGTACCATGCAGGAGTACCATCTTCAAGCTCCAGTATAACCTTATCCGGATTGTTCTCAACATCCGGATTGCGCTTGCAGTCGATGGCAGTGACAATGCATTGGGAACCGAATATCTCTGATGATTGCCTGATAAGGTCTGGATTTTTCACTGCAGCAGTGTTGATAGAAACTTTGTCAGCACCAGCTCTGAGGATCTGCCGGATGTCCTCAATTGAATTAATACCACCCCCCACAGTAAGAGGAATAAAAACCTCATCTGCAGTCCTTTCTATCACATTGATCATAGTGCCTCTGCCCTCATGAGAAGCTGTGATATCCAGAAATACCAGTTCATCGGCGCCTTGTTCATTGTAGCGCTTGGCAAGTTCCACAGGATCACCTGCTTTTCTCAGGTCCACGAACTCGACACCCTTGACCACGGTGCCGCCTGCTTCATCAAGTGTCACGTCGAGACAGGGAATTATTCTTTTTGTGAGCATAATGCATTATCAAGGGAAACTCGTATTAATAGATTATGAATCCCTCAGACCAAGAGCACAGCTATAATGCCTGCAAGGAAGACACCATCAAAAGTTCCTGCTCCACCTATACTAACCACAGGAGCACCTATCTTTGCTATGCCGCGCAGGTTGAGCAGGTCTGCTCCGATCAAAGTACCTATGGTTCCACCTGTGTATGCAATTATGAAAATGAACTCAGGATTTGCAGGAAATTGAGAGATTATTAGTATGGAACTCAGTGCAGCAACCAGGGGGGGCACCAATGCAGGTGTCACTATCCCCACTCCCTTTACAGGACGCGCTACCTGTTTGGTAATTAGGGCTACGATAATTATCCCGTATATAGAATATATTAGAGCCCCAGGGTACCTATAAAGAAGATATACCGATACAAGGGTGGGTATAACCGCTCCTCCAATGTTCACAGCTACCGTTGTCTTTCTGATAAAACTTTCCTTGAAAGGTATGCGATATTTTACACCAAAGACCCTGACGAAATTGCCGTTAGGAATGGGCACCAGGGTTTCCAATGTAGTGAGAGGGACATTGATATTGCTGCCAATTAGGCATATAAAAAGAAGAAGGAAAGCATAACCCCAGCCAAAATTGAATAGTTTTACAAAAGCAGAACTTACTAGTCCTAAAAAGAGAAAGGAGACACTAATCGAGAGTAAAAGGAACAGCACAAAAGTAAAAACCATCGTAAAAGGATTATAGAATATCCTGTGCCTCATACAGGAACATTAACTGAACACTATATATGTTTTTTGAAATTATTAGGTCAATACAGAGATAGCGAACGTGCCCCTTTGAGCAGATCCTTGCTCACAGCATCACTTATGATCAAGTCCTCAGATATCATGATACGAGCACCTTTTCTTAAAGCTATGGCAATGCAATCGCTTGGCCTTGCATCAAATTCCATACGTTTCCCACCATTGTTGAGCACCAGGCGGGCATAATATACATTATCTATTTTATCATCGATGAACACACTGTCAACTTCAACTTCCATACGCTCAAGAATAGATACCAGAAGGTCATGAGTCATAGGACGGGGAAGTGTCTCATTGCGTATCACCGTATCAATTGACACTGCTTCAGCCTGACCAATATGAATAGGCATCACTAAACCATCCCCACCTTCCAACAATACTGCAGGAGATGTACCACCCAGCATATTTACGAGGAAAATACCTTTTACAAAAACTTCCTTTACACCTTCCTCATTTCCCATGATTAGAACACTGTCCCCTATCATCAACTATTGTTCAACATATCTCATATAGATATGCCATCAAAACTCCTCTCTCTGATATATGAACAGCAGATTTGTTCAAATGAAATGAAATTTTCAATGATGCCTATAGGGCTTTGACTCGAAATGAAAACCATGTCTTCCAATTAAAGGAACAAAAACTACCCCACCCCATTCTTTACTAACCACAGTGCCGTCACTCTTTTTCATAACGAGGTAGAGAGACTGGAACATTTCCCCAACCGGAATAACCATTCTCCCCCCGGATCTAAGCTGCTGGACCAAAGGTTCGGGAATGGAGGGTGCTGACGCCGTTACACATATCCTGTCATAAGGTGCGTGCTCAGGCAACCCTATAGACCCATCTGAAAGATTAACCTTCACGTTCCGATAGCCAGCCGCCTTTAGATTACTTTTTGAGGATTTTACAAGTTCTGGTATTCTTTCAGTAGAATACACTGTACCTGTATTTCCTATGACCTCAGCCATGACAGCAGCATTATACCCTGAACCGGCACCTATCTCCAGAACTTTATGACCTTCCTGCAGGTCAAGAAGATTGCACATGATAGCTACCATGTGAGGTGCAGAAATGGTTTGTCCATATCCAATGTTAAGTGGCGTGTCCACATAAGCACTTGATATATGTACAGCAGGAACAAAAAGATGCCTGGGCACATTAAGCATTGAGTTAAGTACTTTTTCGCTTATACCATGTACTTTAAGACGAGCTACCAGCTCTGCTCTCTCCTTCGCGAACTCCACGAGGTACCACTTCCCCATGATCTTCTATGAACAGGGTTTGCAAAGATACGTGTTATATTTTTTGCTTCTATAACAATACCGTCACGGGATTTGAAAGTACCATCTCTTACCTTAATTTTTATGATCTTGAACTCATCTGGACCGGCCTTTTCGTTCGAACCAATGGTAAACTGATAACCTCCGGGGACCTGCTTGATAACAGACCTTGTGATAGTGCCCTCATGAATTGCTATCTTCACACATACCTCATCTATGGCCCTGCCCCAGAGAGAGTCAATATCTATAACTTTAGCTGCTTCAGGCCTTTTTTGACCTGATTCTATGGCTGTTATAACTACAGGATAGACCTCATCAGAAGACTCGTCATCGATGAACATCTCGTCACCAACGCGGACTATATAGTCTGTCTGCAGACGGGTACGCAAAGGAAAGGAAACTTCCCCCCTACTTACAATTACCTTAATATCGACGGCCTTAGGAGTTTCTATTATGGTTGGATGGACACTACTACACTCTAAACATTTTACCACGGGGTTCACACCGGATTTCAAGACTTCATGCAGCACCGGATGACGTGGTGAGCAGGAAGGACATACAACTTCGACTTCTTCGTTCATAA
>NZ_JBFYLB010000131.1:0-14061 GCF_041305605.1 Methanomethylovorans sp. | reverse complement strand
GCGGATGGAGATGATGGTCTTATGATCCTGGATATTAGTGACCCTGCATCCCCGAAGCTTACTGGAAATTATGATACGGCAGGGTATGCATACGCTGCTGCAGTATCTGAGAATTATGCATACATAGCTGACCGTTCTAATGGTCTTGTGATCCTGGATATTACCAATCCTTCCATGCCAACCCTCGCAGGCAGCTACAATACCGTTGATAATTGGGTAACTGGCGTTACTGTAGCAGACAATTATGTATACGTTGCTGATACTTTTAATGGACTCAGCATCCTTCAGGTTACAGCAGCATCAGATACTACTCCACCGGCACCTGTAACAAACCTGCAGGAAATTGGGATCGGCTCAAACTGGATCAAATGGACATGGGTAAAGCCCCTGGACATGGACTTCAAACATGTGATGGTATATCTTGACGGTGCATTTGTCACAAATACAACTGAAGAGTTCTATAATGTAACCGGATTGGCTGAAGGAACTCTACACACCATAAGCACGAAAACGGTGGATATTTCAGGGAACATCAATCAGGCATGGGTGAACGATTCAGCGACAACTCCTGCATTACTGACCATTTCCGGGCTCTCGGCAAAAGCTATCACTTCAAGTTCCATAACACTAACATGGACCAATTCCCCCGATATATCTATTGTAAAAATGTATAGAGACAATAGTATAATAGAGAATGTAAGCGGATCAACATCCTATGTCGATAGTCCTCTTTCTAAAGATACTACCTATAACTATACTTTGACCCCATACGATAGTAATGGTCTTGAGGGAAAGGCAGTAAGTATCAGTCTCCAAACCAAGTCATCCAGCAGTGGTGGCGGTGGTGGAGGAGGAAGTAGCGAGGGGAGCAGCAGTAAAAAGAGTAGTAGTGGTGGAGGAGGCGGGGCAGGCAGTGCCGAGGACTTTGTAAACGTAGCAATGAAAGATGTTGACACCAAATACCTGAGAATGAATGCCAATGCTACCTATGAGTTCTTAA
This sequence comes from Methanomethylovorans sp., assembly GCF_041305605.1. Classification (GTDB taxonomy): domain Archaea; phylum Halobacteriota; class Methanosarcinia; order Methanosarcinales; family Methanosarcinaceae; genus Methanomethylovorans. The sequence continues at coordinate 13,061 of NZ_JBFYLB010000131.1, read as the reverse complement.
GAGAGGGTAATCCCATCCAATCGGTTAGTTTCTATTCCCTTAAGAACTCAGGAGAGATCACATCGACCATAGAAGTGCTGAAAGGCAGGTCAAAGCTGGTGAACAGCACTCCTGAAGGGACCATATACAAATATGTTAATATATGGGTAGGCAAAGCAGGCTTTGCCAGTGAAGCTAACATTAAAGATGCACAGGTTAAGTTCAAGGTCAACAGTTCCTGGATCGAAGAGACTGGCGTAAACGCGTCAGAAGTGAAGCTGCAGAGATATAATGGAACTGCATGGGAAGTACTGCCTGCTACTATAGAAAGTAACACCACAGACTTTGTAGTATTCGAAGCTCATACTCCTGGATTTTCGCCATTCGCTATCACTGCAGAAAAAGCACTTGCTTCCTCTGTAAACAATGAGAGGGAAACCAGATCCACTCAATCAGAAGATAGTATGGACAAAACGCAACCCAAAAAAACTCCAGGATTTGGATTGGGCTTATCTGTGCTAATAATAGGAGTGTTTGCAGTCGGATATGTGTACCTGAAAAGAAAATAAGACCTGACAGTTAACCCCTGTACCTTGGCCGTACAGGGAATTCACATCAGATAAGTTCATCCGGGAATCGATACACGCTGCTCCCTAAAGCAGTTATTTTTTGATTATCGGGATCACTTTAAGCCTTCAAGCCTTTTCTGATAGAACAGATATTGCTGCGCATAGCCACAGTATTTTCCGAAGTATAGCCTGCCCCATCTACCTATTTTGGTTTTGGTCATGCCATCTTTGAAAAAATTATGATTCCCGTAATATGTCCTTATTACTTTTTCCACATGCGTGTCCACAGGAAAAGCTTCCATTTTCTCAAAGGCAAAGAGAAGAATACAATCTGCCACTTTTTCTCCTATGCCATCCAGCATCATGAGCTTCTTTTTAGCAGCCTCATAGTCAAGCTCAAAAAGTTCATCAAGGTTGATATCACCATCAACCACCTGTGCTGCTGCCTTACGTATACGATTCGTTCTAAAACCCAGCCTGCAGTCACACAGATCAGAATCGCATGCCATTGCTAAAGCACTGGGTTTAGGAAAACTGTAATACCCCTCATTAATTTCCTCGCCAAAGATGCGAGATAGCTTGGAAATGCCGTTCTTTATATTCGGAATGCTCCAGGCTGTGGCAAGAAGATATGAGATCAAGCATTCCCATGGATCCTGCCGGATAAGGCGCATCCCCCTGTACCCGCGAATAGCCTCATCCATGTATTCATCCTTATTCACAGCTTCCAGTATACTGCTAAGATCATCATCAAATCGGAAATAATTACGGAAAAAATCCTCCTGCAGCCTGGAATCGATGTGCACAACACCTGTTTTTAATTCCTGCCAGGCACGCACTACATCCCCCTGCACGACACCTGTCCATACATCACCAACCTTGTCCCATCTGAAAACCTGACCGCAATCCAGAGTATAATCCAGGTTGAAATCATCACACTGAAGAGTATACATGTTTTCACCTTTACTTTTGCCGTAGTTCCAGCTCTCTGAGGAACATTGAAGCTGTTACCGTATCACCAAGACCCACGGTGGAAACCGGGTTATCACTAAGCAAAGTGGGAAGGATACATACCTGACGACCATCATATATACCAGCAGCCCCACGACCAAAACGAACAGCTTTTGTTGCTTCAATGAATCGATCCACCTGAGTACGGCCAAATTCACTCTCCTTAAGAACTGAGGATATTGACCATAGTTTATTTCGATCATAAAGATGACCGGTAGATGCAAAAATTCCGGCACATGTGACGCCAAAACTCATAGCTTCAAGCTGTGATTCCACATCAAGGTCCGTCTGACGAGACATACTGAAAACATATTCACGGGTGTGCACGATCATTTTACGAAGACCGCTGGCTAATAGACTACGCTTTACAGCCTCCAATATGGAAAATATATCCATCTGCAATATTTTGGCTGCGTTCACTTCGTGTACAGAATTTAACATGGCAAGCTCGTCTTCATTCATACCTATCGAACTTACAAGGGGAGATAATTTTGAAAACACATGCAAAGCCATATCTTTGTTGGTAAAGTGCCCGAATTCCACGTGCATTGGCAGGTTAGTATTCATGGAACCCCACATTTGCAATTGTTCCAGGACTTTGTTAAGTTTGTCCACGAAAGTAGAACCATCGGGATAAGTATCAAGCATCATATGGAAACCCGAGATCAACATACCATCCATCTCACCTGCATGCTGGATGGCATATTTTTCAAAAAGAGGATTGACCAAGAGAGACATGTTCATAATATCATAGGTCGCTATGAAACGGTTCTCCCTTGGAACTGTGAAACTGAGATATCCAAATTCCACATGTTCCCCTTTTTTGAAATCGAACACGAAGTGTATGGGTTCATCATCTTCATAAATTGCTTCCGTAGAACAGGAATCAGATCCCGGAATATAAATTGCCTTTTTGGAAAAAAAAGAAAGTTGTCTTTCTGTAGGATTGACAACATTGGGAACTACAAGTTCCGCACCCATCTCTGAAAGCACATTCGCCATTATCCCCATATTGCCGCCCATCCTCAGTTTTGATCTATGGATGAACTGATCCTTAAGACGTTTGAATACCTCTGGTTCGTGGATTAGCCACTCTGCACCTGTGCCCTCTTTCATGCAGAAGAGAAGTCCTGCAAGAAAATCGGATATGGAATTTATAACACCTGTAGGAGTTGTTATTTTTCCCATCACGTCTGCTCCATCCGCAGAAGCGAGCATAGCAGATACTTCTTCTCCTGTAATGGAATATAAGGCATCGACGTTGGCATTGTAGGCACAGAGTATCTTCATTCGGAAACCCCTGTCAGTTAGCTTCCTTCTTTTTTCTGAGCATGGCAAGGATAGCTGCAAAAGCACCTGCTGAGATGGTGTCACCGATCCCTACAGTAGCCACCGGATCCGGTACTACTTTTGTCGGAATGACAATAAGATCATGATTCAGTGCACAGACACAGCCATCCTCGAACTCAGTCCCGGTACACACGTCCCTTCTTACAAGATACTTTTCCAGTTGCTCGAGGTCATTGTGGCCTTGCCTGTATATCGGTACACTGAGACCGGACTCGGCTTCCTTGAGGCTGCTGATACCACCATGTAATGCCTGTGCTGCTGCAAGTGTCGATGAGAACATCAAAGCATCCCTGTGCTCTTCCACTGAAAGAGGGAAATCCCTGGCAGCTACACATATATAGAAGCCCAGGGAGTGTATATGGACCCTTTCAAGCTTTAGTTCGCATAATAATTTAACAGCACCCTCATACAACGCAGAGATGCTATTCTCACCTTTACTGATAACAGCATATGCCAGTTCTTCGTGACCCAGAACATTAAGAGCATTAGCTACTTCTACAGTATCCAGTCCTAAAGACGAGACGTGCTTATACACAATATCCTTAAGAATTGTTTTCCGTATGACCTTGTTCTGAATAGAGGTGAACTCCACATGTATGCGCATGTAAGGGTTACCTTCCTTTAGCCGTTCGATAACTTTCACAGCCTTTCCCACATAATCGCGATAAGTGGCTCCATCCTCATATTCCTCTTTTATCATCTGATAGCCTGCAAGGATAGCACCATCGATTATTCCATTCATGTGCGGGATCTGATCGTATAGCTGTTTGCTCATGTCTATGCGCAGCCAGGAGGGTCTTGAAGAGATGATCAAACGATTATCCCTGGGAACTTCAAATATCTCTTCAGCACATTCAACTTTCGTACCTTTTGAGAATTCCAATATCCAGTTCACCTTAGGACGTTGGTCTACATCATAAACCTCAAGGGGGTGTCTTAACTTGAGAATACCATCTTCTATCACCGGATATTTGAGATTTGGAACATCTACAAAATATTCAGCTTGTTCCTTGGACAACCATGGAACATATGTTATAACATTGTTAATCCCAAGGTTGGCCAGCAGGTTAGAAATGATACCGGCCTGACCTCCCATGCGGGCTTTATCAAATACCATGTTATCTATGAGCCACTGGTGAATATCAGTAGTATATGTAGGAACTTCGGCAGCTTTGCCATCGCGCATGGCTATCACAAGCCTTGCAACAAGATCCGTCGGATTCTGAACCTCACGCGGATATTCTGCAACTCTTTGCTGCACTGCCTTTGCTCCCACTATGGAAATTAGCTTGCGGATGTCCTTCTCACTGACATGCTTTATAGCATCCACATTGCTGTTGTATGCAACGAAGATACCATTTATGTTACCCAGTATATCACTAATACCGGAAAACGCCAAAGAATAACGCTTTTCCCATTCTTCGATGTCCATCCCTTCACCCCTTATCTAAAAAAAATGTGGGTTTATGTCGTATAATCAGCATTTATGCGCACATAATCATAAGTAAGATCACAACCCCAGGCTGTGGCACTGCTTTGTCCTAACCCCAGGTCAACGATAATATCCACTTTTGATTCTCCCATTATTTTCCCAAGCAACGAGAGAGCATTATCATTTGCTCCCAGGATCTTACCCCCGCTGACCAGCTCTATCGTATTCTTACCATCTGAAAAGGCAAGAGATAGCCTGTGCTGATCTACGTCTGCACCGGAATAACCCACTGCTGCTGTCACACGTCCCCAGTTGGGATCTTTACCAAAAACTGCAGACTTCACAAGTGGTGAGCGCACAATAGCCTTTGCTGCCAGACGAGCATCCTCATCAGATAAAGCCCCGGTTACCTTTGCTTCTATGAGCCTTGTAGCACCTTCACCATCGGCAGCGATCATTTTTCCAAGCTCTATCAACACATGGTCAAGTCCCTGCTGGAACTCGGCTGTCACAGGTTGAATACCGGACTTACCCGTTGCTGTTAAGAGCACCATATCATTGGTACTGGTATCGCCATCCACTACTACCATATTGAAGCTTTTGTCCACCGCCTTGGTGAGACATTCGTGCAATAATTCCGAAGGGACTTTTGCATCCGTATAAGCAAAACATAGCATAGTGCCCATATTGGGCTCTATCATACCAGCACCTTTGGCAATGGCCCCGATACGGACACCGCTATCAAGCTCAATAGCTATCTCTTTCATTGTCGTATCAGTGGTCATTATGGACCTTGCTGCTGTACGACTGCCTTCGTGATCGGTTGTTAATGAAGCTACTACATCCGGAAGATGTGAAGATATCCATTTGGTGTCCAGACGCCTGCCGATAACACCAGTAGAAGCTATTGCCACATGTTCGGGATCTATAGACAATGCATCCGATAACATGTTGGCCATTTCCCTTGCATCCGCAAGACCCTCATCACCTGTAAAAGCATTTGCATTGCCACTGTTAACGATCAATGCACTGAGCTTGCTATGTTTTTGAAGATGCTCACGTGTAACAACCAATGGAGCAGCGATAACCTTGTTCCTGGTAAACATGCCTGCAGCATTACCTTCTGCAACGATCACCCCAAGACCCATCTTACCAGGTTTGATACCCCAGGCTTTAACACCTTTTACAGCACAGATACCACCATCGATCGTTTTCATTGTTCTGCATTCCCTCCAAGTCCGTGTATGATGTCACCACGAGTGATGATCCCTACCAGAATATCATCCTCCACTACCGGAAGACGGTTCACTTTGTACTTTGTGATAAGCCTGACAGCGTCCTGGATACTATTTTCCGGGGATATCACATGTACATTCTTTTGCATGATCTCGCTGACAGGTTTTGAGCCAATGTCATCCAGCATGTGCTTTGTCTCTTCCCAGTTCAGAAGTTCACGTATAGGTATCTCTATTACCTCAAAGGGACTGGGCAGCCACAAGCCTCCGTGTTCCGGAACTTCCAGCAACTTGAGTAGATCACCTTCTGAGACTATACCTACAACCCTGCCTTCTTCTACCACCGGCAAACCACTAATGTTATGCTTCTTAAGCAGCTGGGAAGCCTCACTTATGGTTGTCTGGGGGTTGCATACGATCACATCAGTATTCATTATATCTTTAACTTGCATGAATTACACCATCTTAATAGGATCAAAGTTTAAGGGGCCACACCTGACATCCACAAACCGGTGGTCTCGCCTAAGCCACACATGATGTTCATGTTCTGTATAGCCTGTCCTGATGCTCCTTTTACCAGGTTGTCGATGGCTGAGATAACAACCACACGATTGTTACTGGGATCCACCTCAAATCCTATGTCACAGAAATTAGAACCCCTTACTGCACTAAGAGACGGGATCCCATCCACCACCCTGACAAAAGGCTTGTCCTGATACATTTCTGCGTACAGGTCCATAACATCATATTTTGTGAGCTTTCCCTTAGTGAATATATGAGCTGTGGTAAGTATACCCCTCACTGAGGGAATAATATGGGGCGTGAAACAGATCTTTGTAAGAGAATTGTCCAGACGCTGTAACTCCTGAGTGAACTCTGCCAAATGCCTGTGAGTTGTCAGTTTATAAGGCTGCACATTTTCGGCCATGTTGGGATAGTGTGAAGCCTGACTTGGCTCAATACCAGCACCTGAAACACCGGTCTTGGAGTCAAATACAACACTTTCGATCATAGAGACCTGTGCAAGAGGGGCAGCTGCAAGAGTAGCGCCTGTCGGAAAACAACCGGGATTGGCTATGAATTTCTCATGTTTCACTTCCGTATGCAGCTCCGGCATTCCATATACCACATTGCGCGGATCGAGGTGTTTAATGCCATATACTTTCTCAAAGACATCTGCCTTAAGACGATAATCAGCACTCAGATCAATTACCTTTACTTTGTCATCAAGGAGCTTTGGCACGATCTCCATGGCAGTACCATGGGGCACAGCCACAAAGACTACATCACACCTGTCCTTTATTTCCTGCGGATCAGGATTTTCGAACTGCAGGTCCACCATGTCCTTAAGATGCCTGTGGGTCGCAGATACTTTCTTACCAGTTAACTTACGGGATGTTGCCAACTCGATCTTAGTCTGCGGATGGTTCAACAGTAAGCGCATGAGCTCGCCACCTGTGTAACCGGATGCACCGATGATTCCTATGTCAAGCATGATATTCACTTTTGTATATATGATGTAAAGATTAATTAGAGTATTATTTAATGCTTGAACTAATAAAAGGGTTTGTCAGGTATCTGGTTGAACCCGTGGATGCAAGGTATGATCTGACAAGATCATAGAAACAACATTACAACAGTACCAGATAATTTTATATAAAAATTTACTAATTGTAGATATTAGAGAAATATGAATCAAATGTGGATATTTCAAGATAATAACAGGAAAAGTAAACCTGAAACTACTGCTCCTGCAAAAGTAGCATAGAAGTTCACACCACTGTTAGACAATATTCCTCTGTTCTGAAGTGTGGCACCCAGTAAACTGTCAATGTTAGTACCAATAAATCCTCCAAGGGTTGTTACTAAAAGCCCCAGATAGATATTTTCCACCCTTCCAAAAAGGATTGCCAAAACAGCTATGACAAGAGAACCAAATATACATGCAAGTTCACCGAGTATAGTAACCGCACCATCACGGCCTGGCTTTGCTGGCTTAAAGTTTGTGATCATGCGCGGCCTTTCCTTTGAAGTGGTCCCGATCTCACTTGCAAGTGTATCGCCCGTAGCCGTTGCAACTGTTCCGAGATATGAATACATGATGAGTTCACTGTACTGAGGATAGATGCCGTGAGCAATGGCAAGCACAAGAGCTGCCATACTGTTACTGAAAACATTTTCATAGCTCCTCATACCGCCTTTTGCCTCAGCTATACCAATGGATGCTTTGTAAGCATACTTATACTTGGTAAAGCCTCCTCCCAGTATAAAAAAAGTCAACAATAGAAGGAACCAGAAAATATCGGCAAAAACTATGATCAGCACTCCCAGAATACTGGCACCCAGAAGAGCAGATATGTCTGCTATACGTGCTCTATAAGCGAGGTAACCTAGCAGCAGGGAAAAAAGAAGAGCAAAGAACATATGTGCAGGAGGCACTGTGTACCCAAAAGAAGCAAAAAGCCACATGACCATGGAAGATCCAAAGAGAATTGAAATGTTATCATCCACTCTGGAGGGAATGGATTCGAAAAGGGCCCCCGTAACCGAACCTATCACCGCTATGAAGAAGATCATGTCATAGGAGACGTCAATTCCCATCCAGTGAATTATCCACGCTCCGGCAAGAAAAGCCGAAACGATGCCAACTAACAGCATGACAAGACTAGAAGGCAGATGAAATACATCGCTGTCTTCTCCTTTGTACCTCTTTTCAGGATAATCCAATCTTGCCAGGCATTTTAATTGCGTTTGTTTCCAATGTTTAAAAGCATTTGCGGAAGCGCTTCCAAATGTACTGATAGCTACAGCCCCACCGATAACATATATGGGAAAGATTACTCCTTCCAATCTGAACCCATAGTTGAACAGCAAAAGCAAGAGGATGGAAAGGACAAGATTGTTCGCACTTCTAAGCCCTTTATCAACTGGTTTTTTCAGTTTATTGTCAGTATTATCCTTATTGGAAAGGATCTGATATAGCTTTGATCTTATAGATAATCGCCTTAAGACCATAAGCATGAAGAACATAATAAGCACCAGTATTCCCAGGGGAAGAAAAGGGTAAAGCAGACAGGTAAGGCCAAGTGAAGCATGGAGCAGGCATCTGATGTACATAGGATCCATTTCCTTGATAATGCTCTGTATCTTATTCATGTTCACCCTTTCCGAAACTGTTGCACATTATGTCTAAGAACATATATATTTGTGATGTATCACAATCAAAGATGTGCTTTCCAAGCTCTGCAAAATAAATGCATTGCCACTTGTATTCTGAATAAATGAATATGTTAAAATAATAGGAGATTTTTAAGTGAAATGAACTAAACTACCATGATCAATCATATCCGGTCATGCAGTGAGGCGTCCATCTCCATTATGATCAAATGAATATGCCCAGGATTGAGCTAACACTCCTATTTTTTTAAGTAAGACACAAGAAAAGGAAGTCTGAATATGCAGGAAAAGATAAAAGAAATCGCAATTCGTGTTAAGGAGCTGCGTGAGATCTCCGATATCTCAGCAGAGGAAATGGCCCGTCAGTTGAACATAAATGCTGACACCTATAGAAGTTACGAAGCAGGCGAGAAAGATATTCCGGCCAGTATCCTTTATGGGATATCCAGCGAACTTAAAGTGGATATGTCTGTGTTGCTGAAAGGAGAAGATCCACGGATGCATGTCTTCACAGTAACCCGCAAGGACAAAGGTGTAGGCGTGGAAAGAAGAAAAGAGTACAAGTATCAGAGCCTGGCTGCCAATTTCGTACACAAGAAAGCTGAGCCTTTTGTTGTTAAGGTGGAGCCAAAACCTGAAGGAACAAAGATATCTATGAATTCCCACCCAGGACAGGAATTTGATTTTGTGCTTGAAGGTACATTGAAAGTCGTTATACATAACAACGAGATCGTGCTTGAAGAAGGCGATTCTATATTCTTCGACTCCAATTATCCGCATGGTATGGCCGCTGTTGGTGGAAAGAGCGCAAAGTTCCTTGCAGTTATAATGTAAGTAAGAGGAGAGAACATGACTTCTTTGTTAGATCGTTTCGTTCCGGTTGCGGACTTTAAATCCTACGAGGATTTCAAGGAAAACTTCACTATTAACACCCCCGATAATTTCAATTTCCCTTATGATGTTGTAGATGTATATGCAATGCAGCAGCCAGAAAAGCAAGCTCTTGTCTGGTGCGATGACAATGGAAATGAGGCAGTCTTCAATTTCAAGGACCTGCAGTACTACAGCAACAAAACAGCAAATCTATTTGCTAAGGTTGGTATAAAGAAAGGCGATAATGTAATGCTCATACTGAAAAGCAGGTATGAGTTCTGGTTCTGCCTGCTCGCTCTGCACAGAATAGGTGCTGTTGCTGTGCCTGCCACTCACATGCTTACTAAAAAGGATATTGTATACCGTGTGGAGCGTGCAGATATAAAGGCAGTAATTTGTGCCTTCGATGACTATGTACTTGGCGAGGTTGATGCTGCATACAAGGAATGCAGTTCCACCCTTAAGCATAGAATTGTATTGGGAGCAGACCGTGAGAACTGGATCAACTTTGACGCTGAACTCCGGATGGCCTCTGAGAAATTCCAGCGGCCCACTGGGGAGGAGGCAACCGCCAATAGTGACATATCTATCGTATATTTCTCATCGGGCACCACAGGTTTCCCAAAAATGGTACAACATGACTTCGCATATCCTCTGGCACATATTATAACTGCAAAATACTGGCAGAGCGTGACAGACGGGGGCCTGCACTACACGGTTGCGGACTCCGGATGGGCTAAGTGCATATGGGGCAAGATATACGGCCAATGGATAGCAGGCAGTGCTGTCTTTGTATATGATTATGAACGGTTCTCCGCTGACAAAATGCTGGAGAACTGCGTACAATACAATGTAACGACCTTCTGTGCTCCTCCCACAATATATCGTTTCCTTATCAGAGAGGATCTGAGCAAATATGATTTCAGCAAGCTCCAATATTGTGTTGTTGCCGGTGAACCCTTAAATCCTGAAGTTTATGAGCAGTTCCTCGAACTTACCGGTTTGAAACTCATGGAAGGGTTCGGCCAGACCGAGACCGTGGTGAGCGTAGCTACGTATCCGTGGATGGAGCCAAAACCTGGTTCCATGGGCAAGCCTTCCCCTATGTATGATATCGAACTGCTGAATGCACAAGGCAATGCCTGTGAAGTGGGCGAAGAAGGTGAGATCTGTATAGATACAAGCTTTAGTAATCCTCCGGGAATCTTTGCAGGTTATCGTGCCGAGCCTGAAAGAACAGCTGATGTTTGGCATGATGGATACTATCACACAGGAGACATGGCCTGGAAAGATGAAGATGGATACTTCTGGTTCGTGGGCAGAGCGGACGATATCATCAAGACATCAGGATACAGAGTTGGGCCTTTTGAAGTGGAAAGTGCACTGATGGAACACCCTGCTGTGCTCGAATGCGCCATTACCGGAGTTCCTGACCCCATACGCGGCCAGGTAATTAAGGCTACCATAGTGCTTACAAAGAACTACAAGGCCGGTGAAGAACTGAAGAAGGAACTACAGGAGCATGTTAAGAAGGTCACTGCTCCATACAAGTATCCACGCATCGTGGAGTTCGTGCCTGAACTGCCAAAGACCATCAGCGGTAAGATCAGGCGCGTTGAGATACGCGACAAGGACAAAGAAGAATAATGCCTTCTGTGGTGAACTATTTATAATACATGTATAGTAGCAAATGCCAAAAGTGCAGAAAGCGACAAACATAAATGGCCGCTCCAATACGGCCATTGTTTTTTGGATGAGCTGGTTTCTGGGATTTGTTGATCAATGCATCTTGAGTGTTAGAGGCTTGAAATAATGTCGGATTCAGTGGAAAAAAAAGACCCTTACCCGGTAATAAACGAGTTGGAGTGCAAAGCATGTGGACGCTGCATAATGGCCTGTCCAAAAGATGTGCTTCGGATGAGCGAATGTCTCAATGAAAGAGGATACCACTATGTGGAATATGTGGGTTCGGGATGTATAGGATGTGCTAACTGCTACTACACATGTCCTGAGCCTCTGGCAATAGAGATACATATCCCCCTCAAGGAATGAATATAAAGAGGAGAGTTCATCATGGTAACACAATTAGTAAAAGGCAACACTGCAGTTGTTATCGGGGCATTGTATGCAGGCTGTGACTGCTACTTTGGCTATCCTATTACTCCTGCCAGCGAGATATTGCATGAAGCATCCTCTTATTTCCCGATGCTTGGCAGGAAGTTCGTGCAGGCAGAATCAGAAGAAGCAGCTATAAATATGGTATATGGTGGAGCATCGACAGGTCACAGGGTAATGACAGCTTCATCCGGACCGGGGATAAGTCTGAAGCAGGAAGGTATTTCATACCTCGCTGGAGCAGAACTTCCTTGCGTCATAGTAGATATTATGAGAGCAGGACCTGGTCTTGGAAACATTGGTCCGGAACAGGCCGATTATAATCAGATCGTCAAGGGAGGAGGCCACGGAAACTATAAGAACATAGTCCTTGCTCCAAATTCCGTGCAGGAGATGTGCGACCTCACTATCAAAGCATTTGAACTTTCCTTCAAATACCGCAATCCTGCAGTAGTGCTGGCAGACGGCGTGCTGGGTCAGATGGTGGAGCCACTTAAGTTCCCAACAAACGCAGTGCAGCCACAGATCGACAGTTCCTGGGCTGTGGATGCCACCGCACAGACCCGACAGAACCTTGTAACTTCTATCTTCCTGGACTTCGGACAGCTTGAAGGGTTCAACAACAAGCTACAGAAGAAGTACGAACTGATCAAACAGCAGGAAGTGGAATATGAAGAATATATGATGGAAGATGCCGATATCATCCTGGTCTCATATGGTATAAGCAGCCGTATTTGTCGGTCTGCGGTAGAGCAGGCTAGAAAGAAAGGCATAAAGGTTGGTCTTTTCAGACCCATCACACTTTTCCCCTTCCCTGAAAAAGAACTTTTAACGCTGGCTCAGACAAGAAATTGCACATTTATCTGTGTGGAAATGAGCAATGGACAGATGAGAGACGATGTGCTGCTTGCAACAAGATGCATAAGGCCTGTTGAGCTTGTGAACAGGCTCGGAGGAAATCTTATAACTTTTGACCAGGTGATGCAGAAGATAGAAGATGTTGCAACAGGAGGCTCAATATGAAAGAGAAGGTCATAGGCAGGCCAGCCGGTCTTTATGCCGAATTCCCCAGAAAAGGAGGAGCAGCTCCTACTGCCACTCACTACTGCCCGGGATGCGGCCATGGCATCCTGCACAAACTCATAGGTGAGGCTATGGGTGACCTGAGTATCCAGGACCGCACAGTGATGATAAGCCCCGTGGGCTGTGCAGTGTTCGCGTATTATTATTTTGATTGCGGGAACTTACAGGTCGCACATGGCCGTGCTCCTGCTGTGGGTACTGGCGTATCCAGAGCCCTTGATCATGCAGTTGTGATCT